>CAZUIH010000026.1:0-23341 GCA_964620365.1 uncultured Desulfobacterales bacterium
TTGTCATAAAAATCTAGTTATCTTAGTATATTAAATGGTTTTTCAGTGGCAACTATGTGAAGGTTCCTCCCACCCTATTGAGAGAGGGGAAGTTTTATTGTGTAAGTTGTCATAATCCGCATCCTTCCAACGGAAATTACAAGTACCTTGTTGTATCTACAAATAAAGGTTCTGACATGGGACTTTTCTGTGCCAAGTGTCATCCGGAACAGTCCGATCCAGACATGAATTCGGAATCATCTCAGTTGAAGTGTGTGGTTGATCCGCCTGAGATGCCGAGGGTAAAGATCAAACCGGCTACAGAATAACATACGGAGTTCCCCGCCCCGTCAGGTCTTTGACCTTATGGGGCTTCCAAACTTTATTGAATCGACGGCTAATTCGCCTCTTGCCAATTTGTTTAGACTGCCAAAGCCATTGGTTGCGCGACCAATGGCCTGAAGTGTGAGGCACGCCTAGCCTGTCCCAGGCACCCTGGCACATTCCCGCCTTCACTTCATCAGGTCAGCTTGAAAGGAGAGTTCGGGTCGTCTTCGTATCTAATTTCATCTACCGGGCCTGTTTTGCCTTCCCCTGCATAAAGCCTGTTGGGAGTGTTGAAGACTAGTCCTGGGCCTGGCCCAAGGGACTTGTACCCGTGTACCACTCCGGGAGGCACTACAACGAGCCTTGGAGCATCCTGGCCGGCATAGATGGTCTGACGGATGAGGTGCGAGGGGGAACTGGACCGATTATCCCAAAGCACGATTTTGAAATTTCCTGGTCCAACGAAGCAGAATATGTCTGTCTGATCCCTGTGTGCATGGGGTCCTCTTGTTATTCCAGGAAGGGTCTGGGATATGTAGGCCATTTTGGGATGCAGTGAGGTTTCCAGTTCATCGTGACGGAACAGCTCGCAAAGCCATCCCCGGTCATCCAGGTATTTTGGCAGGTCGCGCACTATAACGTCGTGGATAATGCCTTCGCTAAAAGCTTTCTTGTCTTCTTGAGTCATGTCTACCTCTTTTTACTGCTCCATGTATAAGGTCAAAAGATGTTGTACAATGATATCAATCGCTATGGTGCGAATATCCTGAACCGATTGTCAGGATTAGACCTCTACCTGACAATGGTCTCCTATCATTAAACGCAGTGCAACAGTCCTGTTTATGCCGCGTACCACCTTTGTATGTCGACCTATGATACTGTCTTCAAGTCGCTCGATTCCCTTGATTACTGCTCCTTCGAGTATAACCGCATGTTCTATGGAAGATTTTATTATCGAGCTGCCCTGGCCAATACTTGTGAAAGGGCCTATGAATGAATCCACTATCTCCACGTTGGGTCCTATGACCACAGGCCCTCTTATGACGCTGCGGACAATCTTCGATCCTTTATCAATGGTAACCCGTCCGCTGATTGTGCTTTCGTCGTCCAAAGAGCCGCGGATACTTCTCTGGACGTAGTCATCCAGTACCGTCGTATTGGCAGCAAGGAAGTCATCTTTTTTCCCCGTATCAAGCCACCAGCTTTGCAGTATTTCTCCCTGTACCTTTGCGCCCATGTCAATAAGGCCTTGTATGGCGTCTGTTATTTCAAGCTCCCCTCTCCACGAAGGTTTTATGCCGGATATTGATTCATGGATTTTGGGAGAGAAAAAGTAGACCCCTACGAGGGCCAGGTTTGATGGCGGGATTTTGGGCTTTTCGATGAGCTTTTTGATGTCTCCTCTCTCATCGAGAACAGCTACCCCGAAGGCAGTAGGATTCTGCACCTCCTTTAGAAAGACGAGCGCATCGCAGTCATTCTTCTTGAAGCGTTCCAGCGCGTCCTTTATCCCGCTTCCCAAGAGATTGTCGCCAAGATACATCACAAAGGGGTGATCATCGAGAAAGGAGCGGGCGCTTTTGACGGCATGGGCAAGCCCGAGAGGCTCATGCTGTACTATGTATGTTATTTTGCAGTCCCACGTTGATCCATCTCCAAGATAGGCCTGGACCTCTTTTTGGGTCTCTGGCGCCACTATCACCCCCACATCTTCCAGGCCGGCCTCCCGGAGGTGGTTCATGACATAGCCAAGAATTGGCCTGTTGGCCACCGGGACCAACTGCTTGGCCATGGTATGAGTAAGAGGGCGCAGCCTTGTTCCCTTACCTCCGCTTAAAACAAGAGCCTTCATCCACCGGTTCCTTCTGTTAGTGATTTCATGCAGTCAGCAACTTTTCCAAGCCTTGATTCCCAATAATCGGTTGTGCCTGTAATCTCGATTTCACGCGCCTCTTCATCGAGCCATGCAAGAGTGATCAGAAGAGGTCTGCTGAACAATGCGGGATCAAGAAACTCGGACCATTCTATTATAACCAGATTATCCCTTTCGATATAGTCCTCTAAACCAGTTTCCTCTATATCAGCAAAAGGGCCCAAGCGGTACATGTCCGCGTGGATTATGGTCAGGTTGTCTCCCTTGTATTCATGAATGAGTGAAAAGGAAGGGCTGGTCACCTCCTTTTCCTCAACCCCGAGCCATTTGACGATGTTTTTTGTCAGGGTGGTTTTCCCTGCACCGAGATCCCCCGACATGAGAATCACGTCATTGGGTCCAAGGACATGGGCGAGACACCTCCCAAGGGACTGGGTCATGCCAGGATTTGAAAGAATAAATCGCAGCTTCATTTGATTAACCTGCGCCTAATAAGATGGATTGCACCCCAGGTGCATAAAAAGGAGAGCACGATGGTGACAGCCAGGCTTGTTGCCAGGCCGTTGCCGATAACCCCGTAGCATAACATGCGGGACAGGTTTACCACGTGGGTGAGGGGAAGCGTCATGAGCAGCTTCCTGGCGAGTTCATTCATCTCGCCAATAGGGAAAAAGATACCGGAAAACAGGAAAAGCGGGGTAAGTATAAGGGATGTAAAATAGTTGAAAAATTCGTAGTTTCTGGCAAGTGCCGTCATTACCAGTCCCAGGGCCGCAAAGAAAATTCCTTCCAAGAAAAGTATGGGAATGAGGCCGATTACCCAGGCCGATGGTATTACGCCGAAAAGAGGGAGTGCCAAGAGCATGATTATTCCAGAGACAAGTCCCTTGGTGGCCCCCCAAATCACTTCGCCAAGGGCCAGTGCCTCAACACTTACCGGGGTCATCAATATGGCCTCGTAAGTCCTTTGTGTGGCCAGCCTGGTGTAGGAACCAAAAGTGGCTTCAAATGCCGCGCTATACATCACCGAAGAGGCCACTAGTCCCGGGGCAATGAATTGAAGGTATGAAAGTCCCTCTATTTCAGGGATTTTCCTCCCAAGACCGTATCCCATGGCCATGAGAAACAGGAAAGGCTGCCCCAGGTTGCCAATGAGGCTTGCCCTGATATGTTTCATCCAAACCTTGCAGTTTCTTAGCCATACCTTAGTGAAAAGGAGATCCATCAATCTTCCCTCAGACGTCTTCCCGTGAGTTTTAGAAAAAGGTCTTCCAGGTTGGCTGGTCTCCTGGTGACATGTTTTTGGGCGAGAGCCATGTTTTCCAGTTCAGGACACCTCTCTTTTGTATATATATAGAGTCGTTCCTCTGTCTGTTCGATCTTGGCATTGCACAGCTGGGCCACCTCCTGCATCTCATTGAGCTTTTCCGGGCTGCCTGTCACCTCAAAGACTTCCGATCCAACCATCTCGTTTATAATCGTTGCTGTTTTCCCTTCCAGAAGGATTTTCCCCTGGTCCATAATTATCACCTTGGTGGCGAGCCGGGATACTTCTTCCATGTAATGGCTGGTCAGGAGCATTGTCGTTCCCTTAATCCTCAATGCGTTAAGACGTTCCCATATGAGGTGTCTGGCCTGGGGATCCAGACCTATAGTAGGTTCATCCAGGATCAGCAGTTCAGGCCTGTTTATAAGCGCCCTTGCGATGAGCAGCCTCCTCCTTTGTCCACCTGAAAGGTTCTGAATGATCTCGTTGGAACGGTTGCTCAGCGCCAGAAAGTGTAAGAGCTCCTCTGCCCGTTCAAGGGCAACACCCTTTCTGATTCCAAAATAAGATCCGTAGGTGATGAGATTCTCAACAACGGTGAGGTCCGGGTCAAGGTTGTCGGTCTGGGGGGCCACTCCAGTCCTTTTTTTTATGGCCGAAAGTTTCTTGGGAGAGTCAAGCCCGAATATCTTTATCTCCCCCGACGTAGGCCTTACCAGCCCAAGGAGCATATTTATGGTGGTCGTTTTGCCGGCCCCGTTGGGCCCGAGAAGGGCAATACATTCTCCCTTTTCTATCTCAAAGGAGATGCCTTTGACCACCTTCCTGTCTCCAAAGACCTTCATCAGCTCTTTTACAGATACTATTGATGCCTTGGAATTTTCGCTCTGGATCATGTCTTTGAGGATAATTCGCCCTTTTTGTTTTTGTGTCGGTTTTCCGCGATCGATACCGCCAGTTCCACAGCAGCCTCCAGGCTTTCGGAATCGGCGACCCCTGTGCCTGCGATGTCGTAAGCGGTCCCATGATCAACCGACGTCCTTACTATTGGAAGACCGAGGGTTACGTTTACACCATCTTTAAAGTGCAACAGTTTGAAGGGGATGAGTCCCTGGTCGTGATACTGGCAGACAACCGCGTGGAAATTTCCCTTTGAGGCCTTGTAAAAAATGGTGTCCGGAGGATACGGGCCCGATACATCAATCCCCATTCTCCTGGCCTTTTCAACCGAAGGAGCGATGACAAGTTTTTCTTCTTCTCCAAACATGCCTTCTTCTCCTCCATGGGGATTGAGTCCTGCCACAGCAATCCTTGGAGAGGCAATGCCAAAATCCTGCTTGAGGGCCCTGTTACAGATAAGGATGGTCTCCAGCACCTTTTCTTCTGAAAGCCTTGCCGCTACCTCCCTTAGTGCACAATGTATGGTGACGAGTATTACCTTGAGTCGTCTTCCAGCAAGCATCATGGCATAATCATCCGCTTTTGTCATCTCTGCCAGTATCTCGGTATGACCTGGATAGTGAATGGATGCCAGTTTGAGGCCCAGCTTGCTTATTGGCGCGGTTACGATTCCACCCAGCCTGGAGGCCATGCAAAGGCCTATGCCCTTTTCGACGTAACTGAAAGATGCCCTGCCTGTTTCAGCGCTCACCTCTCCGAATTTTATGGCCTTAGGGTCGAGGTCTGTTACTGCGTGGACAGGTATAGCCAGCTCTTTTTCTTTGTAGGGAGGTTCTGGGATGGAGACCACGGGGATTTGGAGTCCAATTATTCCAAGGGCCCTCTGGATCATTTTTACGTCTCCTATTACCAGGACCTCCCTTGATAATATCCATGAAGGATTCCTGGCATAACCCTTTACGATGATCTCTGGTCCTATTCCAGCTGGACATCCCATGGTTATGCCCAGTGGAAGAACTGGCCCTGGAACTGATTTTAAAGGTATGGATTTCAATGTACCGAGCAGGGCTGAAAGGTCATTCTTCAACAGGTGTTCTGTCCAGAAGCGGAGCCTATTCAACAATACGGAAAGAAATTTTTTTCTCGGAATCTCAAGCCCGAGGGTGGAATAAATGGAGCCGGCTTTTTGTCTCAACTCATCAGGGAATGCATCCTCAGGCGTTTTTATATTGATTCCGATTCCAACTACGCACGCTTCTTTCTTGACGCCATGCACTATCTCGCAAAGAATACCCGCTACCTTTTTCCCGCCTATGTAGACGTCATTTGGCCATTTGATGGCGATAAGATCATCCGTGGGAGAGTGCGCAGGATAAAAGTTTTTTATTGTTTCAACTATGGAAATGGCGCAGGCCACTGGTAGCCATGCGTCCAGCAGCTTCGGTTTGGGGACGATAAAGGACGTATAAAGTCCTTGCCCCTGCGGGGAAAACCACTTTCTTCCCCTTCTTCCCCTTCCTTTTGTCTGGTCATCAGCTGCCACGCATGTCCAGTAACGTTCTTCCTCAAGAAAAAAATCCTTTGCGAGATCATTCGTGGAAGTGACGCATTTTTTCCATATTACCTTTGGACAGGGCTTGTCTCCTCTCATTTTTTCCAATCGATAATCACTTCATCTTTTCCGTCAGTTTCCATCAGGTGTACGTTTATATGTTCATCAGCCCGGGTTTTCAGGGCAAGACCGGTAAAGTCCGGTTGAATGGGAAGTTCGCGTCGCCCCCTGTCAACCAGGACAGCCAACTGTATTTTTCTCGGCCTTCCGATATCAGCTAGTGCGTCCAGTGCCGCCCTGACTGTCCTGCCTGTATAGAGTACATCGTCCACCAGTATGATGACGAGATCATCTATGGAGAACGGGATATCTGTTTTTCTTACTATGGGTTTCTGACTCAGTCTGCTCCAATCATCCCTGTAAAGGGTTATGTCGAGAATTCCCGTCGGAGGCATGTCTCCCTCTATTGTGCCAATTCTTTGCCTGAGCCTTTCGGCAAGGGGAACTCCGCCGGTCCTTATGCCTATAAGCGCGACATCCTTTGTCCCTTTGTTTCTTTCCACTATTTCGTGGGCCATCCTGGTCAGTGCCCTGTCTATTTCGGTTGAATTCAGTATCACCTTCGAAGCTTCCATGTCTATCCTCCAGGGAAGTCATTCCTCTTGACTATTCCTCGTTGTATGTAGAGTTTTTTTTTGTTAAATAAATCCGTTTCAGTTTGTCAATGAATGTAGTTTGTTTAAAAGATGACAATTTTAGTGCCGTGATAATAGTTAAAGGCAGGTAGATGAATGTGTAGGAATATTTTTTTTCTAAGGGCCTCAAATCAAAAATTGACAAGGTAGTGCTATGGCTGGCGAGAACAGGATAAAGCGTATCAGGAATATAGGTATAATTGCCCATATTGATGCGGGAAAAACAACTCTTACCGAACGTATTCTTTATTATACCGGGAAAACCCATAGGATAGGCGAGGTCCATGATGGACAGGCTACCATGGATTGGATGCCTGAGGAACAGGAAAGGGGCATCACCATAACTTCTGCCGTGACCACCTGTTTCTGGATGAACAAGGAGATTCATATCATAGATACCCCAGGTCACGTTGACTTCACCATTGAGGTGGAAAGGTCTCTCAGGGTGCTTGATGGGGCAGTGGGGGTGTTTTGTGCAGTTGGAGGGGTAGAGCCACAGTCCGAAACGGTATGGCATCAGGCAGACAAGTACAAGGTCCCCAAGATAGCATTTGTAAACAAGATGGACAGGTTGGGGGCGGATTTCTGGGGGACTGTCGAGCAGATGAAGGATCGGCTGGGGGTGCATCCATTGGTGCTTACGCTCCCCTACGGCTCAGAGGATTCGTTCCAGGGGGTTTTCGACGTCATACGCCAGAAATGGATCGTATGGGACGAGGAGACCCAGGGACTGGAGTTTGAGGAAAAGGAGCTGCCTGAAGACAAGGTGGATGAGGTGGCTTCCGCCAGGGAGTCTCTTTTGGAGGCACTCTCGGACGTTGATGACAACATTATGGAAAAGTATCTGGGGGAAGAGGAGATCAGTGAAAAGGAGATACACGAGGCCGTGAGAAAGGCGTGTGTCGGCCTCAAGGGAGTCCCGATATTTTGTGGTTCCGCCCTCAAAAACAAGGGAGTGCAGCCACTCCTCGATGGAATCATCCGTTATCTTCCAAGTCCCCTCGATGTCCCGGCCATAAAGGGCACTGATCCCGTAACCGGGGAAGAAGTGGAGCGTCCCAGCAAGGACAATGCGCCTCTTTCAGCCCTGGCCTTCAAGATCCAGATGGATGCCGGACGTAAGATGACATACGTGAGGATATATTCTGGGGTGCTGAAGGCTGGTGACGATGTCTGGAATCCGGTCAAGAAATGCAAGGAGAGAGCTGCAAGAATCCTTCAGATGCACGCAAATAAGAGGGAAAGAATCAAGGAGGCGGGCGCAGGGAACATAGTTGCGGTCATGGGCCTCAAGGAGACCGGTACCGGCGACACCCTTTGTGACAAGGACCATCCGGTCCTTCTTGAGCCGATAGAGAGTTACAAACCTGTCATTTCGGTGGCAGTCGAGCCCAAGACCGTAGGAGACCAGGACAAAATAGATGCGTCCCTGCAAAAACTTGCCGAGGAAGACCCGACTTTCAAGGTCCGTTTTGACGAAGAGACAGGCCAGACAATCATTTCTGGCATGGGAGAACTTCATCTCGAGGTGCTGGTGCACAGGCTCCTTCGTGAGTTCAATGTCCCTGTCAACGTTGGAAAACCCCAGGTGGTCTACCGGGAAAGCATTAGTAAAAGCGCGAGCGTGGAAGAACGTTTTGACAGGGAGATTGGTGGTAGCCGGCAGGCGGCCACTGTGGCCCTGGAAGTCAGCCCCATGGAGAGGGGAGAAGGTAACCTGGTCAAGAGCGAGGTAGATCCTGAATCACTCCCGGAAGGTTACCATGAGCTTATTCTGGAAGTGCTCAAGCAGGGGCTCGACAGCGGTGTCCTGCGCGGTTTTCCCATGGTGGATGTCGGCGTGGTCTTGAAACGGGCCGTGTTCGAAGAAGGCCTTTCCACGGATATAGCCTTCAGGGCGGCAGCATCCCAGGGTCTGAAAAAGGCGTGTGAGCAGGCCGACCCGGTATTGCTTGAACCAATGATGCGCCTGGAGGTTCTTACACCCGAATCGTTTATGGGTGAGGTCATTGGTAACATAAATGCCAGGGGCGGAAGGGTTGAAAATATAGAGGCCAGAGGACCAGTCCAGGTTATCAGGGCCGTGGCCCCGCTCTCGAGGATGTTTGGTTATTCCACCGAGCTACGTTCCATCACCCAAGGCAGAGGCACTTTTACAATGGTATTTTCCCATTACGACCCGGTTTCTTCGGCAGACAATGCCGGGTTGATTTAGTCGGGCTAGGTCTCTTGCCCAACTCTATAAAAAAGAGCTTTGAATAAAATTTGTTCTTTTAGGTAAAATGTATGTGATAGGTCCCATGCCTGGGCTATAATAAAGGCGAAATATGAGGCAAGGCTTAAAAAAGAGTGCTTTTTTGCAGTATCTTAATATGCTTATTTTTTCAAGCATAAAATATGATGGGTCTCCAAAATGCCCATTGTTGTTCAACCAAAGATGGCACAGCAAAAAAAACGGGTATGCCAGAAATGGCGTTGTTTCAGGTTCTAGATCCCCTAGTATACCTTATGTTCCTGAAATAACACTGCTGTTGCAGTAATTCGGAGTTTATGCGATGCCATCAAATACAAGGTTTTGGAGGTGTGGAATGGCGACCAAAAAGAGTAGGATTTTAAAACGGGATTGGGCCTCTTTTGTAAAGACATTTAACAGAAAACATCAATTGAGGCGTGCCTCTCTGGTTGTCGGAGATGATATTGTTAATGGCAAGCAGGGGATGCCATTTCTGGGAATAAATTATGATTCCGAGGCGCGTAAGGTGGAAATAGTGTTTGGGGATGTTGACCCTGATCAGCTTAGAAAGGTTGTCATGGAAGTAGATGTCCCAAGGGCCTTTTATTTGGTAGAGGACGATGAGGCATTGGATGGCGTCCGTGGTATTCAGATTCAGCCCGGACCTGGCAGGGGAAAAGTCCTGGTGATGTTTGACGACGACAATCCTCAGTCGGTGCGTGACCAATGGGTGTCGGATGTGGCGTACAGGTTTTATGAAAAGAGGGGATACGTCCATGGAGAAGACCAACAGGACTGGTTCATGGCTGAGGAAGGCATAAAAAAAGTGTGTGAGGAAGTGTAGTAACTATGGTGTTTCTTAGGGATTGTTTCAAGGATTCAGGCAAGGTTTTTGATAAGGTTAAAACCCCTGAGGAGACTCTTTCATGGGTGAAAGAGCGGTTTGAGAATGTTGGAGTCGATATCCTTCAAAAAACTGTTCGCATAGATAAGGGAAGGCTGGATATACCGGTTTATATCAGCCGTTATTCAGCCGAGGCCATGCGGCTTACAGGTAATCCCAAGCAGATGGGAAAGGGGGCCACAGCGGCCCAGGCCGAGGCAAGCGCGGTTATGGAGCTTGTTGAACGGTACAGCCTTTTTTCATTTCTGAAGGAAAATAAAAGGAAATCTTTTACGAGGAAAGAAGTAGAGGCAGATGCTATCCCTGTTGAGGAGATGATCAAGGCACTTCATTCCGACAGGGATCTCACGGAAGATTTCAGTAGGGCCAGCTCCATAATTGAGCAGATTCCACTTGAATGGGTTGAGGGCTTCAGGCCCATCGATGGCAAAAATGTCCTCTTGCCGTGGTCCTGGTTTTGGCCGATCAATGAATACAACGGTTCCGCTGCGGGGAATTCCATTGAAGAAGCGGCGGTACAGGCCCTTTCCGAGGTGGTGGAAAGGCATGTATGCTCTCTGATCAGCTATGACAGGCTTTCAACTCCCACCATTGATCCTGAATCGGTCAGGAATCCCATTGCCAGGGAACTTCTGGAAAAGTTCAGTCGTCAGGGAATAGAGTTGGTGTTAAAGGATTTCTCTCTAGGTATGGGGGTTCCCACCGTTGGTGCCATTGCATGGGATCCATCAACCTATCCCAAGAGGAGTGAAATCGTCTATGCTGCCGGGACCGCTCCTGATCCTGAGCGGGCGCTTATTCGGGCGGTAACCGAGGTTGCCCAGCTCGCGGGGGATTTTGATACCGATGGCGAGTATGTGGAAAGCGGGCTTCCCAAGTTTGCCACCCTTGAGGAGGCTCATTACGTGCTTGATGGAAGTAAAGTGGTGCCAATTGAGTCTCTCCCGAATTGCGGATCGGATAACTTCAGGGACGAGGTAGAAAACATATGCAACGCGTTGTCCTCTTCGGGTCTTAACGGTTACCTCGTGGACATAACTCACCCGGTTCTAGGCATTCCCGCAGTGTATGCTGTCATCCCAGGAAATCATTTCAGGGACAGGACAAGGAATATAGACGTAGTTTTCCATTGTGCTAGGATAGCTTCCGGCCTGGATGACGGCGAAAAGGCGCTGGCCATCCTTGAAAACATCTACTCCATGACCCCAAGGTTTGATACCGCTTTTTATATAGGTCACGTTTTAGAGCGGCTACAGCGTTATGACGTTGCCCTTGAGTGGTATGAAAGGGCCCTTGACCTGGGACCGGATTCAAACGAAGTAGCAAGTATCCACTGTCACAGGGGCCTTTGTTTCAAGGAAATGGAGGATTTTGACCAGGCTTTGTCGGAACTCGAGCGTTCCATGCAGCTCAATCCATCCCTTAAAGAGGTTCATAACCTGATGGGATACTGTTTTTACAGGAAAGGTGATTACGTCAAGGCCATCGAGGCCTTTGAAAGGGCTATCGCTATCGACCCGAGCTCAGCTATTGATTATGCCAACATAGGAAGCAACCTGAAAAAGCTGGGGCTCAACGAGGCTGCCATAAAATGGTACGAGATGGCCCTTGAGCTTGATCCCGGATTGATGTGGGTTCACGACCAGATGGCGGAAGCACAAAAAAGTTGTAATTGCTGAATAGGTATTCAATAATTTGGTCGTTCTATATAGGAAACTCTGTTCTTAATAATCTGAAATTAAAAGAGAAAACGAAACAATTTTTTTTGTTCAAAAAAGCATGAGCTAGCTTGACAAAGATTTTTCCTTATAGTATGAACGAAATACGAAATTTTCGTCGCAACTCTGGATTATAAAATATTTTACTTAAGGAGGACCATATGGCGACAATAGAGTACAAGGGAAAGACTTTTGATGTCGATGAGGACGGCTTCCTGACCAGCGGCATGGATCAGTTCTGTGATGAGTGGATTGAGTATGTTAAGGAGCAGGAAGGTATTTCTGAGATGACTGACGATCATTGGAAGATCATCAACGTTCTTCAGGATTACTTCAAGAAGAACGGTATTGCTCCAATGGTCAGGATTCTTTCCAAGACTACCGGCTACCCGCTTAAGAAGATTTATGAGCTTTTCCCATCCGGACCAGGTAAGGGAGCTTGTAAGATGGCTGGCCTTCCAAAGCCAACCGGTTGTGTCTAATCATCAAAGTTCTGAATGTAAAAAAAGCCCCTGCTGTGTCAGGGGCTTTTTTTATTGGGGAAACAAATTTTTTTTATTAAGAGTTGTGTACCCGGTGTTTTTGTGTTCAATTTAATTTAATAGAAGAATTGAAGCGCCTAGTTTGAGATAAAGTGTGCCGGGTATTGATGTTAAATGAGGAAGTTGTTGCATAGGTTCAGGTTTATCGAACTGTCTTACATATGTCTGGTTGTTTTTCCATCCATTTTGATTTTGGCACAGGCAGGTCTGTGTTTCGCTGCAAGAGGGTCCCTGCCGGATAAATTGGTGGCCGATTTTTCACCCCTTCCTGCTCATATCAAAGAGATCAGGGAAAATTATGTGATTCTGGATGCAGGAAAGAGATCCGGGATTAAAAAAGGAGACCTTTTCGAGGTCTACACCCCTGGCCAAGCCGTAATAGATCCATCAACCAACGCGATTATAGGTTATCTCAAGAAACCCGTTGCGGTTCTTCAGGTAGAAAAGAGTGGGAAAAACAGTTCTACCTGCTCCGTCCTGTCTGGGAGTGCTCCTTTAAACGAAGGTCTTCCCGTAATGCGCTACAGTGACATGAGCGCAACGGTTGTCCCACGCGATTATATCTCTTCATGGAGTGCTATCCGACACGAGTTTGAACGGGTCTTCCCGTCACTTGTCTGGGTGGACTCCCCCTCTTACTCCAAGATGGACTCTGGCCAGGGCGAGATCAAGGGATTTGGAACGGTTCTGGTCTTTTCGGTAGGCAGAGACTCTATTGAGGTCTTTGGACCGGAAGACAGGCTGATTGCCAGATATGATACGCCGAGATCGTGGAGAGAGAAAGAGGCGGTCTTTTTTGAGTCCGAAGAACATATTGCGGAAAAAAGTAAAGCCGATTCCAAGAAGGATGAAGTGCTTTCAATCTCGAAGGAGGTCAGGGAAAGCCGTCTTATAGGCAGACTTCCCGAACCTGCAGATCAGCTCGACATCATAGATCTTGATGGTGACGGAAAACTGGAAATTATCTACCTTGTAGATTCCGGGGTTTACGTATCACCCTTCAGGGAATCAACTAGCAGACCAGCTTCATTTTCCCTTGATGGGCCTGGGCGTATAATCTCTTTTTCATCTTCCCAGGGAAAGGGGCTGTTGGCCATAAATGTCTTGTTGGAAGGGGTAGGAATGCGCTCTGTCCTGCTTCGTTATGTCGATGGGAATCTTTTCGCCCTGCAGGAGGAAATCAACCTGTGGCTGTCATTTTTGGACCGAGATAACGATGGCTACATGGAATCACTGATAGGTCAAACCTTTGATGTGGATAATCTGGCTGGTCAAACAGCGTATCTTCTGAACCCTGATTCCGATTCCATAGAGTACCTGGATTCTTTTAGGGTCCAGCCCAACATATTTCTGCCGAGCGCCATATGGTCAGATGTCAATAACAATGGTGTTAAGGAGACCAGTACCATCGGACTAGATGGACTTGTTCGCATTTACGAGGGTAATGACCTATTATGGACCGCGCCGCCAGCGGTTTCCGCAAGAGTGGATGCGCAGGAGTTCGTGCCAAGGCCAATGTTGATCGACGGAGATGGTGATGGGAAAGAGGATGTGTTTTTCGTGGCCCATGATCGTAGGCTTGACCCCGATAAGGAAAGGTTCATGATCGCTAAATGGACAGGCAGTGAATTTGTAATTGTGCCGGTAAGTCCATTTTTCGATGGAAGGGTTTGTGGATTGTGCCGCGTGGAAAATACCGTGGTTTATGGTATTTCCCATTACCGCCTGGATAAGAAAAACAATGGTGTGACAGAGCTTTACGTGCTTGTTTCCAGGTAGGTTATTCCTGGCTCTCTTCAAGAAAGGACCTTTCTATCTCATTGACTCTCCTCTTGTATTCAGCAGTGGTTATCCTTGCGCCCTTCAGTCCGCCTCTCAGGTTGATTTCCGCAAGATAGGTGTTTCCGTTTCTGCTTATCATGAGGTCGAGGTGTGCATAGGGGAATTTTCCTCTCTTCATGACCTGACGGCAAAATTCCCACTGTTCTTTTGAGAGTTCAAACGGCCCGCTCTTACCACCAAAAAAGATATTGTTTCTGAAGGTGTCGGAGTTTTTTCTCCAGTATGCCTCTGTGTAATCTCCAAGAATGATGACCCTGACATCGGTAACGTCCGGGACGAACGGTTGTACAACAAAGGGGTATACAAGCCCTCCAAAGCAGGCCTGGTTGTAAACGCTTTCTATGGAATCCCACAGGTGTATTCCCAGTCCGCAGTTGTGACGGTTTTGTTTTGTTACAACTGAAGATATCCCTTCCCTGCCGTACAGATTGATGATATTGATCATGTCATGGCGATCTCGTACCGCGTATGTATGAGGAACCATCCATTTCCGCAAGATAAGGGCCTGAAAACATTTTGATCGGCTTAGCTGTTGTGAGAGGGCTGAAGGGAAGAGATTTACGCCTCGTTCAACCAGGTCAAGGAATAGGTATTCTTCAGACGGTTTTATATTCAACAGTCCGGCTATCCTGTCACCAGGACCCAGCCTATCCAGGTTTTCCCTAAATGAACGGTTGTCTGAAATAAGAAGGTTGGTATGATTTTTTTTCAAAAAAGCATCTCCACGAAACGATTGTGAAACTGGCTCAGATCTGCCTGGCATTCACCACAGTAAAGTTTTACGTCCCCCTGGATCCTGGAATCATCACTTTGAGGCGTGAAGCTTCCGTCAGGGTTTTGAATGTAACGTGTGGTGATCATTACATTCTCCGCAATTTCAAAAAAATACCAGTCATTTCCGCAATGTGGACAGATGATTCTGCGTCCAAGCTGCATATAGCCATCCAGTCGGTCTGACACGGATGGGACTTTTTTCTCATTTTTGCCTTTGGGAGTGAGTGTCATGTCGGTTTTGAACCCTCTTTCATCGTCCAGATAAGAAATTGTTTCACTTATTAGTAATTAAAATAGCCTGTAATATGTAGTTTTTGCAAGATGTGATCTTTAAAGCTTTTCTAAAAGCATTCGAACTGGTATGGCTTTGAACCCAGATTAAGCGATCTTTTCCCTAGGTTCCCTCTGCCATGTTGCCTGTTGCCTCAGATATGTCTACCATACACTAATGCCCCCTGGCTACTGGATGAGTCTATTATTAAAGCTGGCCTAGGATCTAAGGGGATATGGTTTCTAAAGAGATGAGGAGAGATGTTTTTCCCCATCAACCTGGGCCTGGTATAATGTCTGGCCACATAGAAAGCTTGATTTGTAGCGAGGTGAGAACAGGCGCTAGGGAACAGTATGCCAGGACAATTCCTGGCCTTTTCACTTATAGACAATCCATCCGTGAATAAAAGGGGATGTGTTGTCTGAGGATTCATCATGTGAAGTCCCTGAATCTGATAAACAGGTCAGTACAAAATGAAAGAATAGTAAAAAAAACACAGAGAATATCTTTCTTCAGACTATAAAATATAATAAATTTTCGACAGGGAAAATCCAGTATGTTTATCTTTGGCCGTCAGTCGGCCAGCGCGTTTCCAATGGTTTGCTCCTATTTACCTGGTTCCATCGCTCTTGAAGTGAATGTGACCTTTGTCAACTGGAATTTGAACGGCATAAGGAGTGATTGACCCAGGTTTGTTACTTGTTTTTACAAATACAAATTTTATTTTTGTTTCAATACCTAGTTAACCTTTTACTTTAGCGAATGAGGAGGATTGGTTGTGTTTATTCGCCCGATGCAGCTTTCAGAATATGAAAAGAAGAGCATTTTAGAAAGATTTTGGAAAAAAGATCCATCTCTCTGGAGCGGTGATCCAGAAGTCCAGAAGAACGTGGCAAATCGGCTGGGATGGCTTGACGTGATACCTAAGACAGAAGCGGAACTGGACGATGTGACGGCCTTCGTTGATCAGTTGCGGGAGCGGGGTGTTAAACGCGTGGTTCTCCTTGGAATGGGAGGATCGAGCTTGTGTCCGCTTGTTATGAGTCGTATTTTTGGCTCAAGGCAAGGATATCCTGAGCTTGTAGTGCTGGATACCACAGACCCCGAAGAATTTGAAAAGGTGTGCGAGCAGGGGGAGTGGGCCTCCACACTGTTTGTCGTTGCCAGCAAGTCAGGTACTACCGTGGAGCCCAATGCCCTTTTCAAGTTGTTCTGGGGCATTATGGAAAAGGAAGTGGAAAAACCGGCTTCACATTTTGTAGCCATTACCGATCCGGATTCCCCATTGGATAATCTGGCCCAGGAAATGGGCTTTTTTAAGATATTTCGCAATCCGCCTGATATAGGTGGCAGATACTCTGCGCTTTCTCTGTTCGGAATAGTGCCTGCTGCCATTCTGGGCATAGATGTCAAGACGTTGCTTGAAAGGGCCAAGGATATGATCTCCCGATGTGGTCCGGATGTGGATCTGGACCAGAATCCAGGTTGGATCCTAGGGGAGTTTTTGGGCGAATATTCCGCCCAGAGCAGGGATAAATTGACAATACTGGCAGACCCGCCTGTCCGTGACTTCGGGCTGTGGCTGGAGCAGTTGATCGCGGAAAGCACTGGCAAGGAGACCAGGGGCATTGTTCCAATTGTGGGAGAGACCACGGGAATACCAGGATTTTATGGCGGGGAGCGAATATTTGTGTATATCAGGCTCAAGGGGACGCCAGAGGATGATTCCCTGGAAGGTTTTATCAATGAATTAAGACAGGCCGAGTTCCCGGTGCATGAAATCTGGCTCGAGGATCTCTATGATTTAGGCGGACAGTTTTTTCTCTGGGAGATGGCTACGGCCATTGCATCGCACTGTCTGGACGTGAATGCCTTCGACGAACCGGATGTGTCACTTGCAAAGGAAAAGACCAAGGAGGTCCTTGATAAATACCGCGAATCGGGCAAGTTCCCTGTAAGATTCTGGGTGGATCCCCAAAGTGAAATCCAGTTTAGACCATCTGAGATCCTGGCCTCATCACACAAAGGCCTTTTGAGGTGTATGCGTGACATGTTCCAGGTTCTGCCAACATGGGGATATATGGGGTTTTTACCCTACTTGCCCTATGATCCCGAGGTAGAGCAAGTCATTGGGGAAATGCGGCATATGGTCAGGCAGGAGAAGGGTTGCGCTACGGTCCTCGGTTTTGGTCCAAGGTATCTCCACTCCACAGGTCAGATCCATAAGGGAGGCCCTATTTCGTCTGCCTTTATCATTTTTACCAGGAAGCGTCCCAAGGATTATCCAGAGGTGCCTGGGGTTGGTGCCAGCCTTTGGCATATTCAATTCGCCCAGGCGGTTGGAGATTTCGAGGCCCTTTCCCAATCCCGCAAAAGGGTTATCCATGTACACCTGAACCAGGATTACAAGCTTGGTCTATCCAGTTTCTTCAAGGTGCTTTCCAGGGCGGTCAGGCTATAATTTGTTTATGTATTCTGATAATCGATTGCTCAGAGTCGCCGTTTTCCTTATGGCGTTATGGATATTGGGCATCGTGGGATACATGATAATCGAAGGGTGGAATTTTTTTGATTCGCTGTACATGACGGTTATATCTTTTACCACCGTCGGATATGAGGAGGTCCACCCGTTAAGCCAGACAGGGCGTGCTTTTACCATTGTCATTCTGATGGCCGGCGTGGGACTTTTTTTCTATGCCTTTGGTATCCTGGCCGATGCCTTTGTAGAGGGCTATCTCAAGGGGGTCCTGGAGAAAAAAAAGATGGAAAAGGCGATTTCGAAACTTTCAAATCACTTCATCGTGTGTGGCTACGGAAGAATTGGCAAGACTATCAGCAGGATTATTTCGGAACGTAATATCCCTGTTGTGGTAATTGAGAATGATCCTGAAATCATAAAAGAGATCGAGAAGCAGAAGCACTATTTTATCGAGGGAGATGCAACCCAGGATGAGGTGCTTCTGAGAGCTGGAGTTGAAAGGGCGAAAGGGGTCATTTGCGTACTACAGTCAGATGCAGACAATGTCTACATTACCTTGACTGCAAGGTCTCTTAATCCAGGCCTGATGATAGAGGCCAGGGCAAGCGATAACAAGTCAGAGAAAAAGATGATCCAGGCCGGTGCGGACAGGGTCATATCTCCTTACGAGGTGGGGGCATGGCGTATGGCCCTGGCTGTGCTTCAGCCAACTGTCACGGAATTTTTGGATCTGGCGGTGCATTCGCCTGACTTCGATCTGAGGGTCGAACAACTGGAGATCCTTCCAGGGTCCAGGCTTGACGGCGTTACCCTTATGCAAGCCAATATAAGAAAGATGACAGGAGCCACGGTTTTGGCGGTGCAGCAGCTGGCGGATAAGATGATTTTCGGCCCTGATCCAAATTACATGTTGAGGGGCGGTGATATAATGGTCGCCCTGGGAAGGGAGAAGGAGATCGCCAGCCTCAAAGAATTGGCAAGTTCATGATACGAAAGTAATTGCCTGATTATTGTCAGAATTTATTTGAAGATTATTTTTACAATATATTTACGATAAGGGAATTTTGAGAGGTAGGAATATGTATCTTGCAAGAACTGATCACTGGTATTTGGAACGGATTGTGTGGCTCATAGCCGGGACCGTTGTACTGGGAGGTACACTGTTAGGCCTTTTTATCCATAAATACTGGTTTGCTTTCCCGATCCTGGCGGGTTTCAATATGTTGGTTTTTGCCTTTACCGGATTTTGTCCCATGGCTGTCCTGTTGTACAAACTAGGCGCAAAACCCCTGTGTGGACCAAAATCCCGGTAGTAGGCCGGTGTGACAAATGTGGAATTTGGGACCAGCGTCAGCCAATATTTTCGACCTGGTCCCGAAATTAATTGACTTGTAAGAGGTCCATTGTGCCTCCAAAGATGGCTATACAAAGGAGCGGTGATGTTATCTAAGCAGGAGGCATACACTATGTCGAACATTGGGCGGCACGCCACAAGAGATTGATTTCTTTACGACGCCATCAAATTTAGTTTGACAACACTGGATGGTCTCAGGGCAGATCGGGTGTTGGCAATATTCTTATCTTGGTATTTCCCTACACCTTATAATTTTTTCTTCGGTTATAATAATGTCCATTAGCTGGTCATGCGGCTCAAGGGGTATCTTGGGATAGACCTGCATGCTAAAGGCAAGACCAATCCTGACGGCCTTAGGGGCCGTTATGGACAAAAAGCGGTCGTAGTAGCCTCCGCCATATCCGTACCGGCCGCCTCGCTCGTCAAAAATGCTGCCGGGAACCAGTACAAGGTCAACCATCTCGCCTTGGATCTCTTCTGCCAAGGCGGGGTCCGGTTCCAGTATGCCGTAGGCTCCAGGCCTAAGCTCTTTGTCCCAGTTACGTATAATAAATGTGTCCAGCCTCTTATTTTCCATGTCAGTCCTTGGCACGGCGACCGGGAGCCCGGCATCAAGCCTTTCCCTGATTATCTCATGTGTGGAAACTTCGCTTCTAAACGAGACATAAATGAGAGGAAGTGAGGACTTTTGGTATTCCGTGAGGCCGCGCAGGTGCGTTGCGATCTTGGAACTGTGGGCCTTTCTTGTTTCCTCTGAAATGGCGTCTCTTTGTCTGAGAATATGTTTTCTGTCAATGGATTGTTCGGTAGCCGACATTTGGGACCTCTGGAAATTAGATTTTTTGTTCTAGGAATAGACGCAAGAAGGCGCTATGGGGAACGCCCCGCTTTTTAGTGGGAAGAAGGAGTATAGAAGATCCTCATGCAGGATGATTCAGGCCGTCGAACACCATACCATACGGGTTTTAATGCATTGTCCCTAAACAGTATCTTTTCGCCTGAGGGGATGAATGTTACTGATCGTACAAGAAGACATCGTCTTCCATCACTACCAAAAAATTTCGATCCAACGACATTTACCAGGTTACCTTTTTCAAAGTGAATACCAGCCCGTTTCAGAAACCACTGTGGCGCTGTCAGTACCAGATATCGCCTGGTCTTTGCCTGCAGTATGAAACAATGAAAGCCCTTATACGGTTGATGGAGGATCTGTAGAATTTTTCCTTTTATGGCAATTTCTGTATTTTCATCGTAGCCCCCTTGCCAGGCATGAACTTCATCGCAAACCCCCAAAATAATGGATGCCAGCACGATGCAAAAACAGACTGAAACCACGTCCCTGGTTGGATTTTTACGTCCTATTATTGTATACAGGGCCTGGGCCTCCTTTCCAAAAAAATCTACAAAATTATATGCACTGTTTGTGCCGAAATATCTTCGTTCTTACAATGTCAAAAGATATCCCAGATTATATAATTGGCAAGAGGGGTTCGCTTTTGAAAATTCCCATACTCTTTGTTGAGCTCCTCGGCCAAATAATCCGGGTTAAGATGTTTGGGGGCACGCTGCTGTAAGATTACACATATTTAAAAAAATGATAAAGAGGTTTGGGAGGCGCCAAAAGTGGCACGCGTATATCCAGAGCTATTTTTTTCCGCAATGGGCAAGTGCATAAATTGCACATAGATGCAATATTTGCACTTGCTGTGTGCAACTTTTGCACTTTCTTGTTGGGGAGATTATTTGAACCCGGGTTGTGTAGTTGATGAGTTCGCCAAACATGCTAGGCGGAGGGTATGAAGTCGTACTCCTTGTACTTAAAGTGCCTGACAACAAAGCAGCTTCGGTGAAATCACCACCCCTTGCGGCTTCAAATATCCAAGGAAATCTGGACATAACTGGTTGCACCTTTTTAGACGACGATATTTGTCCTGGCCGTTACTATTGTCTTTTTGTGGGCTTCAAAAACAGTCTAAAAATGGTGGTGGATGGCGTCTGTAAGGGAGAATTGCGTGCAAGTTTGGCAAAAACTATAACGTTTTTGGGGTACGGATAGGGGGGTAGTGGGCATAATAAAAAAGAAGGCCTTCTTGAGGAGGCTCAAGAAGGCCTTCGGGGAGAGGAGGGTTGGGAGGGATAAGAAGTTTTTTTGTTTTGTTTATTTTGCAATCTCTGTGCCAAGCTTTTTATGTTTTCGCTTTTTTTATCAATGTTTGGCGCAATATGCCTTTGATTATATGCAAGCGCTGTGCCTAATCCTTGAGGAGGTCGTACTGTTTTAATTTGTATTGGAGGGTTCTTATGGAAATTCCTAGTATTTCTGCGGCCTTACGCCTATGTCCCTTGGTTTTTTCCAATGTCTTGGCAATAGCGTCCTTTTCAATGTCCTTTAGGCTTTTCAGTTCATAGGCATCTTCTTTGGCAGGGGGGCTGGTGGAGTCATTGGAGCGTATGGAGGGCAATTCCAGCTTTTCACCCTTGGTCAGAATGATGGCGCGCTCCAGTATGTTGTGAAGTTCTCTTATGTTGCCGGGCCAGGAATAACCGCTAAGTTTTTCAATGATTTCATCAGGCACCACATGAATTTTTTTCCCTATTCGTGCGGATATGGATTGTACTAGGTACTGGGTGATTAATGGCAAGGCGCCTTTTCTTTCCCGCAATGGCGGAAGATTGATCGGAAATACATGGAGCCTGTAGTATAGATCTTCCCTGAAGAGTTTTTTTGCGATCAGTTTTTCGAGATCTTGGTTTGTGGCGGCCACTACCCTTGCGCTGGTTCGTAGGGTTACGGTACCGCCCACCCTTTCAAAAACCCTGTCCTGGAGTACACGCAACAGCTTGGCCTGGGCGGCCAGGGGAAGTTCCCCTATTTCGTCCAGAAATATGGTGCCATTCTGCGCCAGCTCGAATTTTCCTCTTTTGGACTTTACTGCGCCGGTAAAAGCCCCCCTTTCATGGCCGAACAATTCTGACTCGATAAGGTTTTCCGGTATGGCAGCACAGTTTAGTTCCACGAAAGGCCCCTCGGTGCCGCTAATGGTGTGAATGACTTTGGCTATCAGGCTCTTGCCTGTACCGCTTTCCCCTGTAAGAAGTACTGTCGCATCGGTTTTGGCGACCTTTTGCACTTCTTCCCACACATCTTCCATCCCGGCGAAGAGGACTTCCGCCGGAGGCAGTCCATCGGCCAGTTGCCTGCGCCACATGGAGTTGACAGCCATAAGTGACTGCCGTTCCATGACCTTTTTTACTGCCAGGCGAAGTTCATCAGGACTTTTAAGGGGTTTGATCAGGTATTCCTGCGCCCCTTCCTTCATGGCCTCAACGGCATTTTCAACCGTGGCATAGGCCGTCAGCAGAATGAAGTCGATATCAGGCCGTTCGGAGCGAACCTTTTTCATGAGTTCCAGTCCGCTCATGTCATCCATTTTGAGATCTGTGATTACCAGGTTTGGGGAGTAGCCACTTATCTTCTCAAGTGCCTCGGTACCGCTGAGGGCGGTTTCTACTACAAGGCCATCCTTTTTTAGGATGCGACTCAAGAGAATAGTTAGCGGCTTTTCGTCATCTACTACAAGAATTTTGAAATTGTCAGGTTTCATCTTCATTTTTTTTGTTTAAAAGTTAGTTAGTACAGCGTATCCTTGCAAGAAGTATGGATTGTCTTTTCTTAATAAATCCAGTTGCAGGTTCAGGTTTAGGGAAAAAGATAGCCTCTCAATTAGAGAATGTGCCACGATCGTCTGGACTGCGCTATCATATAGTATTTACTGATCCAGTTCGACTTGACAAACAAATTTTTTCCTTGGCTCCAGGGGCTGATCTCCTTATAATAGCTGGTGGAGATGGAACCGTATCAAGGATTGTCCAAATACTTGGAGAACTGGACACCCCTCCTCCCTTTGCAGTTTTACCCCTTGGAACAGGGAATGATATCGCCAGATCTCTTGGATGGCTCAGGGTTTGGAATGAAGGAGGACTTTCTGGATTTTGGGCTGGTTTGGCTGTAGGAAAGGTAGAGTCTGTTGATTTTTGGAGTTTCGGAAAAAAACATTCATTTCTAGCCTATGCAGGCCTGGGATTTGATGCGGGTGTGGTTTCTTGTTACGACAGGTTTCGCTGGACGAATATTTCAAAAATGATGGGGCCAGGCCTCAAAAAGACAGCTTATGTTTTTTTGGGCATGAATTATTTGCTGACGTCGGCTTTAAAAAACAAGCAGGTCTTTGTCGATACAACGATTTACGATGAACATGGCACGGTCAAGGAGTGTTCTTTCGACAGTTGTTCCGGCCTGCTTTTCTCTAACATTTCCAGCTACGCCGGAGGAGGCAGGCTTCCAAGTGATGTCCGGTTTAATGACGGTATCTTGGAAGGCTATGTTTTTCCCAACATACTTTCCTACAGTAAATTCATGTTGCGGGGGAGAATAGGGGGGTTGGCGCGAAATTTTCCCCGTTTGAGGATGAAAAGGGTCTCGCTGCACATGAGGGCTGAAGTACCTGTTCAGCTTGACGGTGAGTGGATCGGCAGTTTTGAGAAGGGTGCAACATTTGATATCGAGAGGGTCAGGGCAATGCCGGTTTTGATCCCTCCGGCCGATTTTCTGGTTAGAGACGGTATAGATT
>CAZUIH010000027.1:0-23251 GCA_964620365.1 uncultured Desulfobacterales bacterium
AACCCGGATTATGCAGCTCGCAAGTTTGCCGAAGATGCGAGGCGGAGGGCACGCAGACGTACTTTGGTACTTCAAGTGCCCGACAACAAAGCAGATTCGGTAAAATTGCGAGCCCCTTGCGGCTTCAAATGCCTGAAGATTTATCACGGATTGAACTTCACCTTTTGGGTGAAGGCACAACGGGACAAAATGCATGCTAACTATGCAATAATTCATAAAAATTACTTTTCTCAGGCATTTGAAGTGCATAATCTGGGATGAAACTTTACAGACTCGTAAGAAATCCATCGTACCGCTAAATATGGTTAAGTAAAAACCAAGATATACAAGAAGTGGTAGCGTTGCCCAAGCAGAGACATACATATGGTATGTCGAGCATTGGGCGGAACGCCACGGCACAGGGGATTGGACCTGTTACGGACGACATCAAACCTTGAGCACACTCAAGAAGGCCTCCTGTGGTATTTCCACCCGTCCGACCTGTTTCATGCGCTTCTTTCCCTCTTTCTGTTTTTCCAAGAGCTTACGTTTACGCGTAATGTCTCCTCCATAACACTTTGATGTGACGTCTTTTCTCAACGGAGGGATCCTCTCCCTCGCGATCACTCTGCTCCCTACCGCTGCCTGTATAACCACCTCATAAAGCTGGCGGGGAATCACCTTCCTGAGCCTGCTTACAATGTCTCTCCCCCTGTAATATGCCTTATCCTTGTGGACTATGACAGAAAGGGCATCAACTGGCTGTTTGTTGATCAATATATCAAGTTTCACCATCTCCGACTGTTTATAGCCTGAAAAATTGTAGTCAATCGATGCGTATCCCCTGCTTACGGATTTCAGCCGGTCATAAAAATCGAGGACAATCTCATTGAAAGGGATCTCATACTTCAAAAGCACCCTGCCCTCTGTAAGGTATCGCATATCAAGCTGCTTGCCCCGCTTTTCATCGCAAAGCCCCATTACACCACCAATAAATTCCTTTGGAACATATATCTCCATTTCCACAAATGGTTCTGCGATGCTGACTATCTTATCAACTGGCGGCATCTGGGCCGGATTGTGAATATGGACTGTTTTCCCGTCCTTCAACTCCACTTCATAAGACACAGAGGGCGCAGTGCTTATAAGTTCCAGTTCATATTCCCTTTCAAGCCGTTCCTGCACTATTTCCAGGTGGAGCAGGCCCAAAAAACCGCACCTGAATCCAAAGCCAAGGGCTGAAGAACTTTCCGGATCATAGGAAAAGGCCGGATCATTAAGCCAGAGTTTTTCCACTGCCTCTTTGAGTTGATCATACTGGCCTGAATCAACTGGATAGAGGCCGCAAAAAACCATGGGTTTTACAGGCTTAAAACCGGGAAGTGGATCTTTTGCCGGACGCTTATCTTCCGTGATGGTATCGCCTATCTGGGTATCCCTGACCCCCTTGATCCCTGCGGTTATGAATCCAACCTCACCCGATGAAAGCTCACGGACATCCTTTGGCGCAGGAGTGAAGACACCCACCCTGTTTACCTCGTAGGTCTGCCCTGTAGCCATCATTCTTATTTTTGTGCCTGGACGTATCGACCCGTCCACCACTTTAACGAGGACTACTGCACCCTGGTAAGGATCAAACCACGAATCGAATATCAAGGCCTTGAGCTCTTTATTCAAACTTCCTGAAGGAGGCGGGATCTTCTTGACTACAGCTTCCAGAACCTCCTTGGTCCCCGTGCCCTCTTTTGCGCTGGTCAATATGGCATCGGATGCATCTAGCCCTATTATCTCCTCTATCTCCCTTGCGACTCTCTCAGGATCCGCACTGGGCAGATCTATCTTGTTCAGTACAGGAATAATTTCCAGATCATTTTCCAGGGCAAGATAGACATTGGCCAGTGTCTGGGCCTCCACCCCCTGGGTTGCATCCACCACCAAAAGGGCACCTTCGCACGCGGCAAGACTTCTGGATACTTCGTATGAGAAATCCACGTGCCCCGGAGTGTCAATTAGATTGAACAGATAGGTGTTTCCATCCTCAGCTCTATACTCGAGACGGACCGTCTGGGCCTTGATTGTTATTCCCCTTTCACGCTCCAGCTCCATCTGGTCCAAAAATTGCTTTTTCATTTCCCTATCGGATACAGCTCCGGTGTATTCCAGGATACGATCAGCCAAAGTGGATTTGCCATGATCTATGTGTGCAATAATGGAAAAATTTCGAATTTTATTCAGATCTTTCATAGCATATATCCCTTTTGATTGGCTCAAGTGACCAAAACGCTTAAATACATTAATGTAAAAAGAACGTGGTGCTTATAATCATTTTTTTTGGTAAATACAAAAGTTTTTTAACATTTCCTATTAAGAATTCTGTAGACTATGCCGAAGTGGAAAATGGAAAGATAAAATTGTTGCTTGGGGATAGAAAAACAAAAAGAATTTTAAAAGTAAATTATGAAGCTTCCTTTCTTGCCAAAAAAATGGGGTAAGCGACAAAGCCCTACCCTGGGCCTTGATATCGGTTCCCATACTATCAAAATAGTGGAGTACAGCGGAACCGGAGCCAGGCGAAGAGTACGTCGCATCGGCAGGGCTCTGGTTCCTCCAAATTCCATAGTAGATGGTTCAATCAGGGAACCGGAGGCCGTAGCAAAGGTTCTAAAGGCCTTGCTAGACAACCTTCAGCCTAAGAATCGGCGCGTCTCCACAGCAATCGCCGGCTATTCGGTCATTGTTAAGAAAATTTCAGTTCCCTATGATAACGAAAAGGAAATAGAGGACAACCTGTTGCTAGAGGCCGAGAATTACGTACCCTTTGAAATAGAGGATGTATACGTGGACTTTCACATACTTGGCCCTACCGATGGACGTGAGGCAAGAACCGATATTTTTCTGGTTGCGGCAAAAAGAGAGGTTGTAGACGAATACGCCGCACTTATTCAGGAGGTCGGACTTCTGCCATCTGTAGTGGATGTGGATGCATTTGCTTTGGGAAACTCCTTTGAACAGAGTTACGATTTGAATAATGCTATAACGTTGGTAGATATAGGGGCACAAAAGACTAACCTGAGTATTGTTTACAAAGGAGAATCCCTCTTTGCCAGAGACATGGCCTTTGGAGGGGCGCTGCTTACGGAGACGATAAAAGATTCAACAGGACTGAGTGAGGAAGAGGCGGAAAAGGTAAAAATAGCTGGTTCTGACGACGAGGGACTCCAACGGGAAATATCTTCCATAACGACGGAAATGTGCAAACTCTGGGCAGGTGAAATCAAAAAGGCCCTGGACTTTCACAATGCCAACTCAAAACCAGAGGAACACCCGTCCAAACTCTTTTTGAGTGGAGGGTCTTCTCTGTTCAAAGGGCTTGATGAACTTTTCCGGGTTGAAATTGACATGCCTGTGACGCGTTTTAATCCCTTTGTAGGAATGGAAGCGGACTCGAATATTGAACGCGAGTATCTGAATATGATAGCTCCCCAGCTTGCTATTGCATCTGGCCTTGCCTTAAGGACGGTGGAGAAATGATACGGATAAACCTCCTACCAGTGCGTGAATGGCGCAGAAAAGAGGCCGTAAGGCAACAAATCTCGATATTCTTCTTGTCCTTGATTTTGCTGCTGGCGCTGTTATTGAGCGCGGGCATAACGGTACAAGGTAAATTGCAGATGGAGCGGGCTGAGCTGGAAGAGCTCAAGAAGCAAAAACAGAAACTGGCCTATGTAGATAAAAAGATCGCGAAACTCAATAAGACCAGAAAACAGATCGAGGAAAAATTCTCAGCCATAGAAAAACTCCAGACCGGACGCACGTTGACTACCAGAGTGCTGGATGAGTTGGTCAGTTCAATCCCCATAGACAGGATCTGGTTTAACACACTCACCTTCAAGGGCCAGGAACTCAAGGTCAGTGGGGTGGCGTTGGACAACCATACAGTAGCGCTATTCATGAAACGCATTGAGGCATCCCCATTGTTTTCTTCGGTAACGCTATTAAATACAAGCAGATACAATGTCAAAGGACAGGATTTGATGCAGTTTAGCTTGAAAATACGAGTCAACGAAAAAGGGATAAACAGCGAGAAAAAGGCTTAGAGCAGTGAAATTAAAAAAACCTGAATGGAAAATACCAACAGGTCTGTTTGAAACTGTTTACAACCTGCCCGGATGGCAAAAGGCAGCTATTTTTGCGGGGTCATGGGCTATACCAATCGCCATTTTCTGGTTTTTGTTCCTATCCCCTAAACTAACTGAGATCCAAAATATAAGTCAGCAGCTACCGGCGCTTCGTCAACAAATTCAAAACCTGGAGAAAAAATCGAGGCAGATACCTCAACTGGAAGCGGAACTTAAAACTGTGGATACCATATTTTCAAAGGCCATGAAACTCCTGCCGGAGACCAAAGACATACCCTCGGTTCTCACGGAGATATCCTCTCTGGGCAACGAGGAAAGGCTGATGTTTCTCTCCTTCAAGCCAGGTAGAGAACAGTTGAGAAATTTTTATGCTGAAATACCGGTAAAACTCCAGTTCACAGGTCCGTTCCACAACACTGTCAGCTTCTTCGACAAAGTAAGTCGAATGGCCCGTATTGTTCACATCAAAGAAGTTTCCATGGGCAGCGCCAGGAAAAACAAAGAGGTCTGGAGCAAAAAAGGGACATTAGAAAAGGCCTCGGGGAATATTCAACAAAACAGTGAAACCAAGGTGACTGACTCAGGTGAAACCAGCATAGAACGAGGTGGGGACTGGATCATAACAACCACCTGCAATGCGGTTACTTACCGTTTTCTGACTCCAGAAGAGCAAAAGGCACAGAAAAAACAAGGGAAAAAGAAAAGGTAACCATGACAGTGATAGGTGAGGCCCTTAAAAGGCTTTTATTGCCATGTTACGCAGTTGACTCAATCCCCAGAAGAGCAAGGAGATTAATTTTGTGTTCACTAGTCTCGCTTGCACTCATCGTTGGCTGCACTCAACAACCTGACGAAACATCAGTAGAAATCGCCCTTCCACATGGAACCGATGCATCAGATTCCGAAAGAGTAAAAGAACTTCAGAGCCGGCTCGACGCATTACTACAACCCGTTGACTACAAATACACCTCAAGCGGGAAACCCGATCCATTTCAGCCTTTTGTAAGAAGTATGTTCGCTCCCCAGAAACGAATAACCCAGGGAAAAGACAAGGATGAAACAAGAAGGCCCCAGCAGTGCGACACACCTTTGGAGTGCATGGACGTGGGACAGCTGACGCTGGTTGCAATCGTTACCAAAGAAGGAGGAGACAGACTGGCCCTTGCACAAGATGCCTCTGGAATAGGTTACATCCTCCATACCGGCACCAGAATCGGTTACCGGAATGGCAAGGTGACAAAGATCCTTGCAGACCGGATTATAGTTACCGAGGAAGCAGAAAACTTGAGAGGAGAGGCTACATTGCAGGATAGAGTATTGTTGCTGCATCCGGAGGAACAATAATGACAGGCACAAAATTCAGAAAACAATCTTTTTTGACAACAGTCGCCGTAATTTTGGTATGTTTTCTCGTATCGACAGGGGCAGCAGAACAGAATTCTTATGATCTGGCGGCAAAGCAAAATGATGTGGAACATTGGCTGACGGAGTTGAAAAATCGCCTGGCCTCTGAAAAAGAAAACAAAGACTCTTTCCAATCAGGACCCCAAGCATCTGTTAAAAAAGGAAACCAAATCCCCGGGATAGCCACAGGCGACACAGTATCTACGGGCACTAACAGCGTCCCGAAAATCAGTGTGGATTTTTATAAAATAGACCTTCATAATGTCTTCAGACTCCTCGGACAGGTCAGTGGGAAGAATATAGTGGTGGATGAATCTGTAAAGGGTACCCTTACCCTGGCACTTCAGGACGTGCCATGGACCTTTGTACTGGATGTCATCAAGAATCTGAAGGGCCTTTCAAGTCTGGAACGCTTCAACACCATAATGATCTATCCGTCAGACAAAGAGGTCACATGGGAAGGTAGAGAAGATCTGTCGACCGGAACACTCGAATTGGAGCCTCATACACCAATCATTACTCCTGAGCCTGGCCTTACAAAAGATTCCGGTCTCCTCATAGAAGGAAACAATGGAATAGAGGCGCCAATAGAAAAAATCATAGAGGCGCAGAAATCAATCAACAAAGCGGTCAAGGCCGAGAAAAGTGGCGATCTATCAAGGGCGTTAGAACTGTACAAAAAGGCGGCCGACGAGTGGCCTACTAATACATCTCTTGCCAAGAAAGTAGCATCAATGGCGCTTGGAGCACAGGATGACGAACTTACCGCGTTAAATTATGGGAAAAAGGCATTACGGGTAAATCCTGAAGACAGTGAGGCGGCCACACTCGTGGCAGTAGCCCTTGCCAGGATGGGGAAAACAGCTGATGCCAGAATATACTTTGAAAGGGCCATGGATACTGAAGTCATTCCCTACCAGACACTTTACAATTACGCGGTGTTCTCCTTTTCACAAAACGCGTTCAGGGAGTGTCTACGCTTGATCAACCGCATCGAAACTACTTATCCCCTGTCACCCGAAGTCATGCTGCTCAAGGCCCGAACCCTCGAAAGGATGAACAATTTCAAAGAGGCGGCCAGGGAATATGAAGCAGTCTTGAAGAGTGGTCAAAGGATTCCACTGGGTGACAAAAGGTTTGCAAAAGAACGGTTAAAAATCTTGCGAGAGGCGGAATAAATTACATAGACAGCCAAAAGTAAAGGATGAAACCTCTTTCAAACGGCTGGGAGGATATCATGAATTGCAGCACGAGAAGGAAAAAAATCTTAAAAGTGCTTTCCGACACATCTCTCATTATAATGTTGTTTGTGGTTTTGACCTCTTTCTGGGGTTGTGCCACGAACACCGGAAAAGTAGCATCACAGGCCGATACCCAGCCCCTTGCCAAACCTGTAAACAATATTCAACCCCCACCAAATCCAGTGGCCGCAAACACGGAAACAAGGAAAGACATTCCCCCAACACCGTTTCGCCCTGAAGTAACATGGCAGCCTTCGTATACACTGGAAGACATAACCATAAAGGGCAAGGATAACGTGCTCCCGAGTATGCGTGTCGGGGCGAATATCAAGGCCAGGGGCGGCAACGTAACACTGCGGGAGGTCATCAATGGGCTTGCAAATCTCAAGAAGATGAATGTCAGCTGGGCCAGTGATGTGGACCAGTCCGCCCTGGTGGATGTAAACATAAACGCTGAGGACGATTTTTGGACAGCCCTTTCCAACCTGCTTAAGCAACTGGATTATTTCTATGAATTCAAAGACAATACCATCTTTATAAAATATAAGGAGACCAGAAGATTCTATGTACCGGTACCCTTTTTGACTGGATCATACAAAAGTTCAGTTGGAGGGAATCTCATAGGAAGTGGAGAGGCAACCGGTTCCCTAAAAGGCACAATCTCCCTTGAAAACAAGGATATGAAAATAGACCTATGGGACACTATCGAAAAAAACCTCACCAAGATATTGAAGCTGGCCACTACACAGGTCCCTGTTGCCAAGCCATCCATCACCCCGGAAGAAGAGCAGAAGATGAGAGACCTGTGCAGACAGCGTTTCCCATCCAGGCCAGCCCAGCAGGCCCTTTGCGTTGAAAGGGCAAGAGCCGAGGCTCAATTGAGCGCTTCCACTGCCCGATCATCTAAAACCCAAGAAAAAGACTCCTCAGCCACAGGTGAATCAGAGGCGGATTCCGGACTCAGGGAGGGCTTCTTTTTCACAATAGACAAACCCCTCGGGATAATAACGGTAACTGCTCCCAGGTCTCTCCTGGACCAGGTTGAAACCTATATAAATGCCCTGAAAAAGGAACTGTCCAGGCAGGTTATAATAGAGGCAAAGATTCTCGAGGTCCGACTGGACAAAAATTCACAACGGGGCATAGACTGGAGCGACCTGGTAAAAGATTCGACATTCAGTGGACAAATCATCTTTGGTGGGCCTGGTGGCAAGCTCTATCCCACAAAAGGCGTTAAATTTATCAGTGAAGTGGACCTGTTTTCCAAGAGCTTCACGGCGTTTCTGAATGCGATAAAGGAATATGGAGATGTAAAGGTACTGTCAAACCCGAAACTTTCCCTTATAAACGGCCTACCTGCCATGCTGACCGTGGGCGAAAGCGTACGGTATATAGATAATGTTTCATCAACTGTGGATTCTGAAACTGGAATAGTGACATACAGTGTAGAGACCCGAAGTGTTCTTTCCGGAATCGGCTTTAGTGTGCTGGCCAATATCGCTTCTGACAACGAGGTGGTTCTTCACCTGACTCCGGTGACATCCCAACTCCAGGAACCTATAGAATACAGATCCTTTGGTAGTGCCGATGCGCCGGTAGAGGTAGGGCTTCCCAGGATAAATCTGCGGGAACTCACCACCATGGCAAAGGTCAAAAGCGGCCAGATACTCATCATTGGAGGCCTTATAGACGATCAAACAGGCACTGTAGAAAACAAGGTGCCTATCCTTGGAGATATTCCATTTATTGGCACCGCTTTTAAAAACTCGAGAAAGTTCTCAAACAAGAGAGAGCTTATCATTCTTCTTAAACCAGAAGTGGTCAATTTATTATAATCCCAGCAACTGTGTTCAAGATATGCGACTTAATAGCAGGGGTATCTCAAAGTTTTAGATTTTTTTTAGAGAATCCCTGTAATGAATGAGCCGGGGCCTAGGCGTTTATTATCTCCTGGCTCACCCAAACCACTACCTTGAATTTGAAGGATATAAGGGGCTTCTGGACATATGGCTGCCCTTGACGAGGTATTGAAAAAATCAAGGAGCAGCTTGTAATATTGACTTTTTTCCAGCCTGATGGTTTAGTTAATAATTAATAGAGGAAGGGATAATATGCCTAGATTGTTAAAAAATACGTCACTAGTTCGTTTTGGTGTATCAATTCCATCCGATCTCATTCAGGCCTTTGACACCTATATAAAGGAACGGGAATACAAGAACCGGTCTGAGGCGATACGTGACCTCATCCGAGAAAAGCTGGTTGAACAAGAGTGGGAGAAGGAAGTCAAGGGGCAGGAAGTTGTAGGTACTATCACCTATGTTTATGATCATCACAAAAGGGAACTTGTGGACGCAATAATTGACATCCAACATAACTTTCCTGATCATGTCATAGTATCTCAGCATGTACACCTCGACCATCATAATTGCCTTGAAGTGGCCATAGTAAAGGGCGAACCAGATTCACTCAGGAGCCTGACATACAAGTTGAAGGCTCTTAAAGGCATAAAACATTGCCAGCTCACAATGACTACTACTGGAGTTGGCCTCAGTTAGCGACACCAACACATTAATTCCAACAAATTTCAGGAGTCCGTAATAATGGCTGAACAGGGAGAACTTTTTGAAGGGACAAATCTGTCCTGTGATATCTCAGAAGAGCTCAAAAAATCATATCTGGACTATGCAATGAGCGTCATAATCGGACGCGCCCTGCCAGATGTGAGGGATGGTCTCAAGCCTGTGCACAGACGGATTTTATTCGCCATGCACGAGCTTAGAAATGATTATAACAAGCCGTATAAAAAATCCGCCCGCATAGTTGGAGATGTAATAGGTAAATATCATCCCCATGGGGACATGGCAGTCTACGATACGATGGTCAGGATGGCCCAGGACTTTGCCATGCGTTATCCCCTTATAGACGGCCAGGGCAACTTTGGTTCCATAGACGGCGACGCCCCTGCTGCCATGCGTTACACAGAAGTAAGGCTCATGAAACTCGCACACGAGATCATGGCCGACCTGGACAAGGAAACAGTCGATTTCATCCCCAACTATGACAATTCCATAGAAGAACCGGTAGTTCTCCCTTCAAAGGTACCCAACCTTATCATCAATGGTTCCGCAGGGATTGCGGTGGGCATGGCCACAAACATTCCTCCCCACAACCTGGGAGAGGTGGTCGATGCCCTGATAGCCCTGATAAAGAACCCAAACGCAACAGTTGCAGATCTCATGGAATACATTCCTGGCCCTGACTTTCCAACCGCTGGATTTATATGTGGAAGATCGGGCATCAAGTCAGCCTATGAGACAGGGCGTGGAATAATCAAAATGAGGGCCAAGGCGGTTATCGAACCCCAGGCCAAGGGAAACCGGGAGCACATCGTCATTACCGAGATCCCGTACCAGGTAAACAAGACCAAGCTTATTGAAAAAATTGCGTTTCTGGTCCATCAAAAGAAGATCGACGGTATCCATGATGTCCGGGACGAGTCGGACAGGGACGGTATGCGAATAGTTATCGAGCTGAAAAGAGATGGGGTAGCCCAGGTCATCCTTAATCACCTGTATAAACATACCCCCATGGAGACCAGTTTCGGCATCATATTACTGGCCATAGTGAACGGTAAACCGGAACTTCTGAATCTCAAGGAACTTCTGGCCCATTTTCTGCAGCACAGGAAGACGGTAATCATCAGAAAGACCACCTACGAACTCAGGAAGGCAGAGGAACGAGCCCACATACTTGAAGGCCTGAAAATTGCCCTGGACAACCTGGATGAGGTTGTGGCCCTTATTCGGGCATCAAAAAATCCCCATGAGGCCAGAACGGGCCTTATGGAACGATTCGGGCTGACAACTATCCAGGCCCAGGCCATCCTTGACATGAAACTCCAGCGTCTCACAGGGCTTGAAAGGGAAAAGATACTTGAGGAATATCGCAGGATCTTAAAAGATATCGAACATTTCAAAAAAATACTTGCCAGCGATGAAATGGTCCTCGAAATCATTGAAAAAGAGCTGATTGAATTAAAGGAAGAGTATGGTGACTCGAGGCGGACTGAAATAATCGCGGCCCCGGAAGAGATCAACATCGAAGACCTGATAGTGGAAGAGGACATGGTGGTGACCATTTCCCACCATGGATACATTAAGAGGAATCCCTTGAGTCTCTATCGCAGCCAGAGACGCGGCGGAAAGGGAATAAGCGGTCTTTCGACCAAACAGGAAGATTTTGTGGCCAAGCTGTTTGTTGCCTCTACCCATGACTATTTCCTTTGTTTTAGCAACCTCGGCAAGCTTTACTGGCTCAAGGTTCACGAGATACCCCAGGCTTCAAGGACCAGCAGGGGCAAGGCCCTTGTAAACCTCCTCCCGTTGGACAAGGAGGCAGATGAACGCATAGCGGCGGTCATACCCGTAAGGGAATTCGACCCAAAAAAATTCGTGGTCATGGCCACCAGGGCCGGGGTGGTAAAAAAGACATCACTTGAGGCCTTCTCAAGGCCAAGGCCCTCCGGGATTATTGCGGCTCTGGTGCATGAAGGGGATGATCTCATAGCAGCTGACATAACCGATGGGGATGCAGAAATCTTTCTCGGAACGAGAAACGGCCAATGCATAAGGTTCCCTGAAACCGATGTAAGGGCCATGGGCCGCACTGCCGCAGGGGTGAGGGGCATAAAGCTGGCAGAAGGCGATTCAGTCGTCGATATGGTAGTAATTTCCGAACAGCAGGGCACCCTCCTTACCGTAACGGAAAATGGTTATGGGAAAAGGACCGAAATAGGAGAATACAGAGTCCAATCCAGGGGGGGCAAGGGAATCATCAACATAAAGGTAACAGAGAAAACCGGCCCAGTGGTGGGCACCCTGTGGGTAACGGATGTGGATGAATTAATGCTGATAGGGGCTAAGGGAAACATCATTCGGATTTCGGTTAAAGATATCCGCACCATAGGCAGATCCACCCAGGGAGTGCGTCTGATTCAGCTGTCAGAAGGGGGCAGACTGGCCGCTGTGGCCAAACTTGCCGAACGTGAAGAGTAATGAACAGTGTAGGAGTCATAGGAGCCGGCAGTTGGGGCACTGCTCTGGCAATACTCCTGGCGAGAAAAGAGGTGGACACCACCCTTTGGTCCAGAAGTGAAGATTTTGCCCTGGAACTTAGAATGTCACGGGAAAACAAAAAATATCTTCCCGGGCATCCACTTCCTTCAACGCTCAAGATCACCTCAGATCTGGGCGAGGCAGTCCTTGGAACCGACGTCCTGCTCATCGTTGTTCCATCCCATGGCCTGAGGCGGGTCGGTGAAAGGATCTCTTATATTCTAGATAATAATCCCGATGCCGATATTGTGAAGGCAGTGGTATCTGCCTCAAAGGGTATAGAGAACGAGACCCTCTTAACCATGACCGAGGTGCTAGAGGAAGTCATGCCAGAACGACTCAGGGGCCAGGTGGCAGCGCTTTCAGGCCCAAGTTTTGCCGAAGAGGTAGCTTCAGGCATGCCCACAGCGGTGACAGTTGCAGCTGGGGATCATCGTTTATGCACCAAACTGCAAACACTTTTCTCTTCCGATCAGTTCAGGGTCTATACGAGTCTTGACCTTACAGGTGTACAGCTGGGAGGTGCGCTTAAAAACGTCATGGCCATTGCTGCCGGGATCTCCGACGGAATGGGCTTCGGCACGAACACCAGGGCCGCACTGATAACACGGGGGCTGGCAGAGATGGCGCGCCTCGGGGTGAGGCTTGGGGCAAATCCTCTGACATTCGCAGGGCTGACAGGCCTTGGAGATCTGGTTCTCACCTGTACGGGAAGCCTTAGCCGAAACCGCACTGTTGGGCTGAAACTGGGACAGGGGCAGACCATAGAGAAGATACTTTCCAAGATGACAATGGTGGCCGAGGGAGTTAAGACATCCAAATCTGTCTACCTGATGTCCCAAAAATTCGATGTCGAAATGCCCATAACCGAACAGGTCTACAAGGTACTCTACGAAGGTTATGATCCGAAGGTGGCTGTAAAGGACCTGCTCTCGAGACCACTGCGGCAAGAACTGGGGGATATCCTGGTATAACGCTCTATAATGGCAGAACTACGGACTTATCGCTCCATAATGAAAAGAAATGGCCTGGTGAGTTTCCAGGTACGTCACCGTGAAACAGATCTCCATATCCAGGCAGCCAGGGATCTGTCCAGGGAGATCACCGAGTGGGTGATTGAATCCAGACTCGCAGTGGAGACATACGCCAGGGAACATCCCGGATTCATTGAAAGTCATATTCCCCTTCCTGAAGACACCTTTGCTCACCCGGTGGTGTCCCAGATGCTCCATGCGGCAAAAACCGCGGGTGTCGGTCCAATGGCGGCGGTTGCCGGAGCCATAGCGGAATTCGTTGGGAAAAAAAGCGTTGAAACAGGCCATTCACATGAGATAATCGTGGAAAACGGCGGCGATATCTTTCTCTGGACCAAAGATCCCGTGGTGACAGGCGTATGGGCTGGCAAATCCCCTCTTAGCGGCCGGATCGGTATAAAGCCCACTACTCCTAACATCCCCCTGGGGATATGCACATCGTCTGGAACCGTTGGCCATTCACGAAGCTTCGGGGTGGCAGATGCCGTAACCGTTATATCGAGCTCCACGCCGCTTGCTGATGCCTGTGCTACACGGGTAGGCAACATGATTAAAAATGCATCGGACATAAACACCGGCTTGAGATTTCTGGAGGAAATTGACCGGGTCCTTGGAGGTCTGATCATTGTGGGATCGAAAATAGGAGCCTGGGGAGAACTCGAACTGGTGCCCCTGGGATAAGGAGGAGCAATGACTGAGATTATTATTTTGGGGTCTGGTACATGTGTCCCGTCACTGAGACGGGCCGGGCCTGCAACCTGTCTTCGCACTGACGAAACAACCCTGTTGATTGACAGCGCTGCTGGTACCTTAAGACAACTGGTACGTGCGGGAATTCCCTATGACTCGGTTGACTACATACTTTATACCCATCTGCACCCGGACCATGTAGGGGAATTCGTACCTTTCATATTTGCAACCAAATACGCCCCTGGTTACAAGCGCACTACACCCGTGACCATATTCGCAGCAGAGGGGTTCAAACAATTCCACGAGGCCCTGAAGAAGGGATTCGGTGAATGGGTGGAACCTGAACCAGAGAAGGTAATAATCGAGGAAATTCCGGTTCACCTGCCATCATCCATACAAATTCCCCCGCTGACCATTAAATGTGCCCACACTCTTCATACGCCGCAAAGCCTGGTATACAGGATAGAATCCCCTGATGGCACAAGCGCGGTATTTTCGGGGGATACGGACTATTGCAGCGAAATCATCGAGCTTGCCCAGGGTGCGGACATTCTTGTGCTCGAATGTGCTTCCCCTGAACATAAAAAGGTTCAAGGACATCTTACTCCATCTGAAGCTGGAAAAATCGCAAGGGAGGCCGGGGTCAAGAAGCTGGTTCTCACCCACTTTTACCCAGAGTGTGACGACAGCGACATGCTGACGGAGTGTAAAAGGATCTATGACGGCCCCATAATCCTGGCAGAGGATTTTATGCGTGTAATAGTGTGATTGCATGATCTTTCTCGGACATACACCTGTCGCTAGTAAGGAGATGACCTACAGCAGGACAATCTCTGAATTTTCTGGTGGTTCAGGGCATCTTGGATACCAGGACGCGTAGCTCTGACACCAGTAAACCTTAAACCCGGATTATGCAGTTGATAAGTTCACCGAATCCGCGACAGTGGTCCATAATCAGGACAATCATTTTCTTGCAAAGAACGTTTTTATATATTAGCATATAAACATTGACTTATACGCTAATAAGTAAAATAGTTTATTTTTACACTATTCAATTTCGATAGACCCGGCAGTTACATAGCCTGGGTTGAAGGGAGGGGACGAGACATAAGCAATTTAATTACCAGCTAGATAGTGTTTTTTTTCACATATACTTGTAAGCAATATTTTGATTATAAAATTATTTAACAGGCAATTTCCCAGTTGAGAGGAAAAAACTCTCCTGTTATAGTAGCTAATTATTAGCATAATAACCCCATTATATTACAAATATAATAAGCATGTTATCTAATAATATTTTTATTTATAGTTAAGGCGTCAAAATATATGAATGAACTGATAGACTTTTTCATTTTCCTTTCTGAAGGATTTTCTTATCCTGATGAATCGTCCGAAATTCCCAAAAGAATCGTCGTATTAAACACCCTCCTGAATGAAACAAAATTTTCCGAACTACTTGATGAAATAAATATTCAGGATCTTCAGGCCGAATATACCCGACTCTTCATAAACGCTCCCAATGGTGTTGCGGCTCCGCTATTTTCCTCGGTGTATCTTTCCAGCCACGGACTTCTCAACCAGAAGGGAAGTGATGAAGCAGCCAAGTTTTACATGGAGGCAGGTCTCCAATTAGAACAATCATCATATCCTCCGGACTACCTGGTATTTGAACTTGCCTTTGTTGCAAAACTCATAGAACAAAAAAACTGGAATCTTTTAAAACGGTTCCTTGATAAACACCTGCTGCGTTGGTTTCCTAAGTTCGCAGAACGACTTCAGGCCGCTGTCCCCCATCCATATTACGATGCGTTGACCCGGCTCACCTTAAATTTTCTCCAAACATTAAATCAGGAGGTCTTAAATGAAGAGACGACAGTTTCTTAAACTCTCTGCCGCAAGCTGTGCTGCGATTGCAGGCCTCGAACTTCAGAAAAATGGATTTTTCAGGTCTGCCTCGGCTCAATGCTACGCACATTCAGATTTACCCGGAAGCCTAGGCGCAAAGGAAGTGCCGACCGTGTGTGAAATGTGTTTCTGGCGCTGTCCTATTGTCGCAAAAGTCAAAAATGGCAAGCTCGTTAAAATCGAAGGCAATCCCAAAAGTCCGACAAATGGTACGAGGGTTTGTGCCAGAGGAAACTCCGGTGTACAGCTTCTCTATGACCCGGACAGGATGAAATATCCCATGAAACGCGTTGGCGCCAGAGGAGAAGGTAAATGGGCGCGTATTTCCTGGGATGAGGCATTGGATGAAATCGCATATAACATGAAGAAGGTGAAAGACAAATATGGTCCCCATGCCCTCGCCTACTTTGATCATGGAGCATCCGCAGAATTTTATCGCGAGATATTCAAGGCAATGGGTACAGAGAACTACTCCAATGAACCTGCGTTTTTCCAATGCGTCGGACCAGTGGCTGTGGCATACATGTCAACAATGGGGTACCTGGTTTCAGGCACCAGACAATATATAGACTTGGCCAATGCCAAGGCCATGCTACTGGTAGGAAGCCACATAGGTGAAAATGTCCATGTCTCTCACGTAGCTGAATACATGGAGGGTCTCAATAAAGGGGCGAAAATGGTGGTAGTGGATCCACGCTTCTCTGCACCTGCCAACAAGGCGGACATCTGGCTTCCCATACGTCCAGGCACAGACACAGCCCTTCTGCTGGCATGGATAAACTACGTCATACAGCATGACCTTTATGAAAAGAAATTTGTCCAGAAACATTGCAAGGGCTTCAACGAATTAAAAGAGGCGGTAAAGGGATACAGTATGGAATGGGCTGCAAGGATCTGCGACCTCAAGGTCGAAGACATGACAGCAGCCATCGAAATGCTTGCAAAGACCCGTCCCAACGTGGCCATACATCCTGGACGTCACTCCACATGGTACGGAAAAGGAGACACCCAGCGCCATAGGGCTCTCGCCATACTGACCGCACTTTTCGGGGCAGTCGGCGTGCCAGGAGGCCTCTATTTCCCGACCCCGATCTCCCTCGGCAAAACCGAATGCATAGAGTGCGAAGGAGAAGAAATCGAAGAACCCGACGTATCATTGAAAGAGAAATATAACTTTGCAGACCCGTTTCCCGGCAACCCTACCGACGAAATCATCAAGGCTTCCGTTACAGGTAAACCCTATCCTGTAAAGCTGTGGGGTATATGCGGTGTAAACATAATGCAGACGATACCTAACCCGTACCAGACCATGAAGGCCATCAAGAACCTCGACTTCATCTTCTCGGTGGAGATGCTCCCCACGGAAACAGCCATATGGTCGGACATCATTCTACCCGAAGCAACCTACCTGGAAAGGTATGATGGTGTACACGCATATGACGGGATCAACCCCTATGTAACCATTCGTCAGCCCGTAGTGGAACCCCTTTTCGAGGCACGGCCTCCTTTCTGGATCGCAAAGGAGCTGTCAAAGCGCTTGGGTCTTGAATGCTTCCATTGTGAAAACGAGGAAGATTTCATCAATGATGAGTTGAAGGGACTGAACCTCTCAATCGAGAAACTCAACAAAATGGGCGGGATCAAGGCCCTTGAAGGTAAGCCATACAGAGACCCCAACGGGGAAATCAAATTCAATACTGAATCCGGAAAGATCGAGCTATACATGGAAGCCTTTGCCGAAGAGGACTTGGATCCGATTCCAAAATTCGAACCCACATACGCGCCTCCAAAGGGCTATGCCCGATTGATTTACGGTCGAGTCCCAGTACACACCTTCAGCAGAACCATGAACAACCTGTGGTTAAACAATGAATGGCCTGAAAATCATCTCTGGCTCAATGAAGAAGTTGCCGGGAAAATAGGAATAAAAGACGGGGAAAGCGTAATCCTTGAAAACCAGGATGGATACCGCTCGTTTCCCATAAAGGTAAAAGTAAGTCCTGGCATCAGGCCGGATTGTGTGTACATGGCCCACGGCTTCGGCAGCAGGTCAAAACTCCTAACAAAAACGTATGGGAAAGGGGCAAGCGATCAGTACCTGATAACCGAATATGAAAATGATCCTTTTATGGGAGCATCCAGCCACAGGACCAGTTTTGTAAGAATTATCAAAGGGAACAAGGTCCTTGACATCCCTGAACTGAGCCCTGTGCCAAGCGAACTTCCCCGTTATCAAATAAGAAAACAAGCTTAGGAGGCGAATCATGAATCAGTACGCCATGGTAATAGATCTCAATCGTTGCGTAGGATGCCATGCCTGTGCCATTGCCTGCAGGGCCGAATGGAATGTGACAGTTCCATATAGGCGCAACTGGGTGAAGCGCATGGGCCCCCATAAAACCCCCCACGGAATCTCCTACACCTTTTTCCCAGGGCTTTGTAACCACTGTGACCACCCGGTATGCACCACGGTCTGTCCCGCGGATCCCGAGGAAAAGGTCTTTTGTTCCATGAAAACCGGAAAGACAAAAAAGATGGAAGTAAGGGCCACCTTCAAGGACCCTTTCAGCGGGGCAGTGCTCATCGACAAGGAAAGATGCATAGGATGCGGAGCATGTGTCGAAGCATGTCCCTATGGTGCTAGGTATCTTGACGAGGAGCTGGACGATCCAAAGGCGGACAAGTGTACTTTCTGTGTCGAAAGGATAGCCCACGGAGAGGAGCCGGCATGCGTTAAGACATGTATAACTAATGCCCGCATATTTGGAGACCTTACCGACAAGAATTCAGAGGTATACAAGCTGGTACACCAGGGCAGAGCGATTCGACTCACTTCAAAACAGGTTAACATCGGTCCCAATGTCTATTACTTGGGCAAGGAAAAGGACCTCCATCTCTTGAAAGAGATGTTTGCTCCAAGGGAAAGGACATGGGAAAATGTGAAGGGCCCAAGCAGAAGAGATGCCCTTTTTGCCGCCTTGGGCTGTATTGGCAAAAAGGTCAAACTCTAATCCCGGATCATGCAGTATTCAGGATAATCGGTCTGTAAACTAGTTTGAAAAAGCGGTCTTTCAGGTGAAGGCCGCTTTTTTTGCCAGAATTATTCACGGGCCGAGGTAGCCGAAGCTCAAAGAAAAAAAGCGCTTCTATGTGTTAGTAATCTTCTTCCTGCCACATATCGGGAGTAAAACGAACTACCTTGTTTCTACCCTGCTCCTTTGCCTTATAAAGTGCGACATCGGCAAACTTTATTGCCTCCCATATGGCATCCGTATCCTCCGGAAATTCACTCACCCCTATGCTAATCGTCTTCTTGATTCTCAATCCCTGCAACCTGAAAGATGTCTCCTCCACAGCCACTCTTATTTTCTCCGCAATTTTTATTGAAAATCCCTTTTCACAATCGATTAAAAGAACGAGGAATTCCTCTCCACCAAACCTTATTACCAAATCTGATTCCCGAACGTTATTTTTAATGATGCGACCAAGCTGTTTAAGCACTGCATCACCCGCGTCATGGCCATGTTCATCATTTACCGTCTTGAAATAATCCATGTCGCACATCAGAATCCCTATGAGAGTACCCCTTCTCAATACCCCTGAGACCAGCGAATCCATATAGACTTCAAGATACCTGCGATTATAAAGGCCAGTTAAGGTATCCTTGGTAGCCATACCCTGGAGTGTCTGGGCCAGCCGTTTGGCCTTGATTACGGGCAATGCCTCCATAAGATACTGGTTAGCCTCACGCAATGCCTCCTTGAGCTTGGCTTCCCTCTCCGCACAATCCACAAAGGGAAAAAGGAACTGTACTACTCCGGTGATTTCTCCTCCCACGTTCATAGGTATACATGTGTGCGTTAAGGCATCAGGCCATGGAAACAAGGGGCATATGCCTGGCATGTCCAGTGAACTCACCAGGGTTCCGGTCCTGACTGCCCTGCAACGTTCTGAAAACTCAGGTTCCGGAAGCTCCTCCGCAATTTCCTTAGGCCAGGCATACTCAACATTCATCTTTTGCGTGTCAGGTTCAATCTCGTATATAACAAAGCTTATCAGCCCCAGCTTGTTTTTAAAAATATCCGCCAGCCTACGATAGATGTCATCCGTGGTTTCATCACCTTCAATGGTACGACGAAAGATGCAAAGATCCCTTATCTGGCTAATAAGGGCATTAGTGGCCTCCGCAACCTCCCCTATTTCATCTCTTCCGACCACGGGAACAGCCGTAATTGCATTACAAACTACAGAGGTTTCTCCCAATGAACTCCTAACCTCCCTCAACCTTTGCGCCATATGTTTCAAGGGAACAGTAATCAGCTTACCCCACAAGTAACTCAAGACTGTCAGAACAATCATTACGATCAGGACGACGACCGCCAACCTTACAGATTGCCTTTCGTTCTTAACAATGCTGGCATTCATTCTATGCCCACTGGCAATTGCAATCTGAACACCTAGTTTACCTACTATTCTTTCCAGCCTCACCAGGTCGTTTGTAAGGCTCAACTGTTGATCCTCGCAGAGCGAGGGTTCTCCGTCTGCCTGGATCAAACAAGAGGTAAGGCTGTCAAGGGCGTTCTTCGTACTGCCCATTGTTTCACGCATGGCTGCAACAAAGGCAGAAAGCATCGCATCATGATTCCTTTGCAAATACAAAAAATCTTCAAAGCCATAACTTGGGCTGGAGTCCACGCTGACGATCCTGGTCAACTGATCATTCATTTGGTCTAAATGGGCAATTGCCAGCTTGGCATTTTTCTTTATTGAATTTTGTTCCTTGCTGAACATCAGTTTCTCAGATGCCAGATGAATGCCCTGAATATGCTTCAGCAATATGTAACGGATTTCTGAAAAGGAGGTTTCCATCTCTGACAAGGCAGACATCTCATCTCTTGTCTGCTTCATTAAAAGAAGACTGTATCCCCCCACTATCAAATAACCTGAAAGGCATATCAACAGCATCATGGTAATCTTTTTGTAAATCGAAAGATCCAGGACTGCCTTCCAGATCCGACTCCACCAACCGGAGGGCGCATCTTGCTGGGAAGTGAACGAACATGTCTGACGAGAATCTACTTTATAGGAATTCGCCTTATTCATATCCAGGTCCTAACTTTTTCAACCCTGACCCCAGATCCAGGAACAAGGCACATGGAACACACTTCATCCCTAGAGTTGCCCATATCCGTCCTATTCCCAAACACTTTCAATGAAATCCAACCTCCCTTTATAATAAGGACTCAATTTTATAAACCCAATGTAGCATTCTTATCTGTTAACTCGGACCATGCTCTTAAAATCCAGTCATAGAAACCGCTATTTTTTTAAAATTCAGGCGCAAATCCGGCAAAAAGGAAATTACGCAGGCTCTTAGTTTAATGGTACGAAAGCACACCTAAATACGTCAAGCATGCTTCCCATATTTCAGCTCAGAAAACATTTTCAAAAAACTTATTTTACCCGAAATCTTGCGGATGACAAGGATACAAAGGCTGCAGGCAGCAGACATATAAACCCGAATTATGCACTAGGAGAGAATGATCCGGATCTAGGAATTTGGGTCAAAGGCTTGCGACCACTACGACTTTTTCCTTGGGCCCGGCGATAACAAGGGAATCTGTCTCCTTTATGCGGTAATCTGGGCTTGGAACCAGTATCTCACCTTTATCACTACTGGACACCCTGGACCTCACGAAAATGACCTGCACGTCATATTTGGCCCTCATATCAAGCTCCACCAGGCTCTTGCCAGCGAATTCCCTTGGAGCAAATATCTCTGCGAGTTCATAGCCATCACCAATGTCCACCCTGTGCAACCGGTCAAGGGCCAACATTGTGGATGCCAGACCCCCGGCCATATTTTGGGCTTCAATTCCTTTATTGTAGGCCTCAAGAAGATCTTGCTCCCGTACGGAGCCTATTATTCTTCTTGGATTTTCCTTGTCCACCACCGCGAGTTCATCAGTATTGATTCCGGCCATGATCTGCGCCACTACATCAAGAGTTTCATCCGCAGTCACAGTCGCGATGTCCTGCCTGACCAGATCCCTTGCCCTGGTGACGGCCTGTATCTCCCTATCCTGAAAAATCAGTACCCTCAATTCCGAAAGAGAGATGGTACCAAGGAGATAACCCTTTTCATCCACAACAAAAAAGACATTGTGATTGCTTCTCACAACTGTCTCGATAACTGAATCATATGATGCGGAGTCCTGTATGATTTCAGGATCCTCGTAAAGGATATCCGCTACCCGCATGTTTCTTAAAATATTTGGATCTGATTCAGCTAGGACATCTATACCCCTTCTCTTCAGTTTCAGGGTATAGACAGAGTCCCTTTTAATGAGGGTTGCCACAAGAGTACTTACCACACATGCAGCCATAAGTGGGGGAATAATGGTGTAGTCATCGGTAAGTTCAAATATCATGATGATAGCGGTTATTGGAGCATGGGTAACCCCGGCCACAAAGGCCCCCATGGTCACGAGAGCGTATGCCCCCGAAGTCGCAGTATGTGCAGGAAACAGTTGGTGAACAAGGGTACCCAAAAGCCCCCCGGTCATTGCTCCCAGGAAAAGGGAAGGAGCAAAGACACCACCAGATCCCCCTGATCCAAGGGTTATCGAAGTAGCTACCATCTTGGCAATGAGCAGCAGGCCCAATGTCACAAATGGAATAGCACCCACCAACCCATTATTTATGGTCTCGTAGCCTACGCCAAAGACATGGGGCAGCCATATTCCCATGACCCCAACCATGAGTCCACCCAGAGCTGCCTTGGTATATTCCGGAAAGGGAATCTTTTCAAAAAGGTCTTCACTGGCATAAAGCATTGTGATGAAAAATACTGAGGCAAGACCCGATACCACCCCAACCACCATATAGGGCACAAGCTCAAACGGACTTACCAGCCTGTAACTGGGCACAATGAATGCGGGAAAGTCCCCAAGAAAATGACGGGAGACCACAGTTGCCACAACTGAAGATATCACTATAGGGCTGAACTGTGTGACTCCAAAGTCACCCAGAATGATCTCCACCGCGAAAAGAGCCCCTGCGATTGGAGCATTGAAGGTGGCTGCTATGCCCGCTGCGGCGCCACACCCGACTATGGTGCGCAGCTGAGTCCTCGACACCTTCATCATTTGACCAATTGTAGAACTCAGGGCTGAGCCGATCTGGACTATGGGCCCCTCGCGCCCCACTGACCCCCCGGAAGCGATACAGAGCGCAGAGGCAAGTGCCTTAACAACAACAACCCTGGGTCTTATCGTTCCGCCCTTTAGACGCACGGCTTCCATAACCTCCGGGACACCGTGCCCCTTTGCCTCCCTGGCAAAAAAATATACCAGGGGCCCCACTAACATACCCCCCACTGCAGGGGCAAGAAGACGCCAGTACCAGGGAAGGGCCATCAACTCATGCACTCGGTCGCCGGCAGCACCATAAAAAACAGAGTGAAACAACTTGATAAGCGCCCGAAAACCTATTGCCCCAAAACCACTGGCAAGCCCGCAGATGATGGCAATCAGAACCATAAAGAGATGCTCACCAAGCCTTGAACGACGTGAGGCCTCCACTCTTTTCTGCCTATGTATGGCGTCAATTACTTTCATATTATCTTAAAAAAGAACCCGGCATGACCCAGTTTCACAGGTTATCTAGCTGAAAGAACAAACCATGTTTCAACCCAAACTTTCATGCGGCCCGTACATCCGTGCCGCACCCCTAAGGCATGAAAA
>CAZUIH010000028.1:0-22457 GCA_964620365.1 uncultured Desulfobacterales bacterium
CGGCAGAATTATACCATTATAAATGCCAGCCGTAGGCGAAGAATTGCCAAGGGTAGCGGCACCACCGTACAGGATGTCAACAGACTTTTAAAGAATTACGCACAGATGCATAAGATGTTAAAAAAAATGAAGAAGTCTAAATTCCGGCAGTTGCCTAAAGGGCTGTTGCCATTTTAGCTTAAAATAGTCCTGGAACTTGACACACCAGTCGGTCAAACAGGGCACGATGAAGACGAAAACGGATATTGCTTAATTGAAAAGCAGGAGGTTTAGATGGCTATTAGAATTCGTTTGAGCCGGGGAGGTAGGAAAAAGAGACCTTTTTACCGGATTGTGGCAGCTAATTCTGAAGCAAAGCGCGATGGCAGATTTCTCGAAATTTTAGGAACTTATGATCCGCTACAGGAGCCTGCAGCATTCAAGATTGATACGGAAAAGCTCAGCAAATGGCTTGATAGGGGAGCAAAGCCCACAGATACTGTCAGGAGTCTCTTGTCCAAGTCAGGATTTTTCAAGCAAAAAGCGTCATAGAGATGTCATTTTATGCTTGCAGGGTATAATTATTAGGTGGATGCGTCTGTTATAGGGATGATATCCTTTGGGATGTGGATTTTAGCTAGTGGAGGTGGCCTATGAAAGATCTAATTGAATACATTGCTAAGGCTCTAGTTGACAATCCAGACGAGGTTCAGGTTAACGAAATAGAGGGAGAACAAACTTCTGTAATTGAGCTGAAGGTGGCCAAGGAGGACCTCGGTAAGGTGATAGGACGCCAGGGACGAACAGCCAGGGCAATAAGAACTATTCTAAGCGCGGCATCCACCAAACTCAACAAGCGATCAGTCCTGGAAATCCTGGAATAACAAGGAATCAGGATAATTAATTTAAAGAGGCCGAGAAGCAGTCGTCTCGTAGCTTCATCAGGCGGCAGTCCCGGCCTTATAATTTTATTGGTGAAAGGCCTTTATTCTTTTGACCGTTGGCACCAAATGCAAAAAAAATGCGAGACTGATCCACTGATTGCATTAGGGAAAATAGTCAGGGCCCGCGGACTTAAAGGCGAAGTCCAGGTTTATCCATACACCAATAATCCTAACAATTTCCTTGAGTATGGAGACCTTTTTGTAGGAAGTCTTGAAAAAGGTTTTAAGGCCATGACTCTGAAAAAGGTACAACGGGTTGATAACAAAAGGGTTATGGCCTTTTTTGAAGGAATCGGAGACAGAAACCAGGCAGAGGCCCTGATCGGATGTGAAATTTTTGTCCCCAGGGAAAAACTGCCAGCCCTTTCAGAGGATGAGTATTACTGGAACGATTTGATCGGACTGCTTGTCATTACAAATAAGGGTGAGAAAGTGGGCAGGATAACTGATATATTTGAGACAGGGGCCCATGATGTATATGTGATAAAAGGCGAGATGGGCGAAGTCCTAGTACCTGCCATAGATGAAGTAGTGAGCAAAATAGACTTAAAAAAGGGATTGATGGTAATCGATCCTGTGCCTGGCCTTTTGGAGGCAAATGCTCTTTGACATAATAACCATATTCCCTGCCTTTTTTGAATCGTACATGAAAGAAGGCATAGTGAGACGGGCTTTAGAAAACGGTCTTCTCCAGATAAGGCCCATAGATCTCCGTGAGTTTACCACTGATCGCCATCGAACCACGGATGATAGGCCGTTCGGAGGCGGTGAGGGGATGGTCATGAAGCCAGAACCCATTTTCAGGGCCCTGGAAAGCCTGAAAAAAGAAGGCCCAGCTCACGTGGTACTATTGAGTCCAAGGGGAAAGGTCTTCACCCAGCAAATAGCCCAGGACCTGGCTGGCAAAGAGAGACTTATTATAATTTGTGGACGATATGAAGGCATTGACGAGCGTATTTCCGAGTGGTGTGTCGATCTTGAACTGTCTATAGGAGATTATGTACTTTCCGGAGGCGAAGTTGCTGCCTTGGTGGTTATAGACGCTGTAAGCAGATTGATCCCAGGGGTACTTGGGTGTGCCGATTCAGCCCAGGCCGACTCTTTCAGTAACGGCCTCCTTGAATATCCCCAGTACACCAGGCCCAGGGATTTTAAGGGCTGGAAGGTGCCAGAAGTTTTGTTGTCAGGAGATCATAAGGCCATATCCCGCTGGCGCAGGGAACAGTCCCTCCGCATCACCCTGGAAAGAAGACCGGAGCTTTTGCTCCAGGCCCCGTTGAGTCCGGATGACATCAGCTACCTGAGGAGCCTTGGTTGGGATAAATGATCTATATTGCCCTTGTCCACTATCCAGTAATTAATCGCCAGGGCGAAGAAATCGTCTCCGCTGTTACAAATCTCGACGTACATGATATAGCAAGGGTGGCAAAGACTTACGGAATAGCTGGGTATTACGTGGTTACACCCGTCAAGGGACAGCAGGAGCTGGCGAGAAAACTCATTTCCCATTGGCGGAAAGGAGTAGGCGGAGAACTAAACCCAGACCGGCGCAATGCATTGGAACTGGTAAAAATTCGTCCGGAACTTTTTTCAGTTTATGAAGACATTCGTCTTGCAACAGGCATGAGGCCTGTAGTATATGCCACAACAGGAAAAAAATTTAAGGATACGACTTCCTGGGCAGAACTTAGACAGATTATGGAAGAAGGCAAAAAATCTATTCTTCTTCTTTTTGGCACAGCCAATGGGCTCGCCCCTTCTGTACTTCAACAAGTTGATGGGGTTGTGGCCCCCATAGAGGGGCAAAGGCCGTACAGGCACCTTTCGGTGAGAAGTGCCGTTGCCATTGCGCTTGATCGTCTGCTCGGCCATAGAGAATGATAACAAGTTATTTTTTTAATATTCAGGAGGATTTTAGCCATGGAGACAATTCGCAAACTCGCATTTGAAGAGATGCGGATGGATATTCCCCCATTCAGGCCGGGTGATACTGTCCGCGTCCATGTCAGAATACAGGAAACAGAAGAAAAAGAGCGCATCCAGGTCTTTGAAGGCGTGGTGATTGCGAGAAAGGGAAGTGGGATATCAGAAAGCTTTACAGTACGCAAAATTTCCTATGGTGTGGGAGTCGAACGTATTTTCCCGGTTCACTCTCCAAAAATCGAAAAAATTGAGGTAGTGGAAGTAGGCCGTCATAACAGGGCTAAACTCTATTATCTCAGGAACCTGAAAGGAAAAGCTGTTAAGCAGAAGGTACGCCGCCGCTATTAAATAGCAATAGACATGGAGACTCTATTCTCTGCTCCCAAACAAGATCTTTTGTATTTCGAAAAATGGTTCTGGGAGCAGGGCATGGAGATGGTGGCAGGAGTAGACGAGGCTGGCCGCGGATGTCTAGCTGGCCCTGTGGTGGCGGCAGCTGTTATCCTGCCCAGGGGCATCAACCTGCCAGGTGTAACTGATTCCAAACTCCTGACGCCTGAAGAAAGAAAAGAGCTTGAGCCACGGATTCGTAAAGAAGCCGTGGCTTTTTCTATTGCCAAGGTAGAGGCCGAAGAAATCGACCGGATCAATATACTTCAGGCAACCTTCAAGGCCATGTCAAAAGCGGTTGAGGCGTTGAGTGTCAGGCCCAACATCCTGCTGATTGACGGGAACAAGACCATACCCCACCCTCTTCCTCAAAAGGCCCTTGTCAATGGTGATCAGCGCTCACTCACCATCGGTGCCGCTTCCATTTTGGCAAAGGTTTTTCGAGATACTCTCATGGAAGAGTATCATAATATTTATCCCGAATACAATTTCGCCCGTCACAAGGGTTATGCCACAATGGAACACCGTAGCGCTCTCAAAAAATACGGGTCTTGTCCCATTCATAGGAAGACCTTTAAAGGCGTGAGGGAAACTCTGTCGGATGAATAGCCTTACTTCATGCAGCCTCAAGACCTTTGGAAAGGCAGCAGAAAAAATTGCTGCGGATTTTTTCCGGGAAAGGGGCTATACTGTCCTAGAACACAATTTCAGGACAAGGATCGGTGAAATCGACCTTATCCTGGAAATGGATAATGTCATAATCTTTGTAGAGGTAAAAGCAAGGCGAACCGCGACCCACGGATTGCCGCAAGAGGCGGTGGGGACGAGAAAGCAGAGGCAGATCATCCGTACTGCCCAGTTATACCTGCAGAAAAAAGGTTGGCTTGACCGTATTATCAGGTTTGATGTCCTTGCCTTGCGCTTTTATAAGGGATACAAGGTAGATATGGAGCATATTCAATGGGCGTTCGGCACAGATGGCTGAAGGGGGGATCATGACTACAAGGATCCAACGGGACATAGCAGAAATTAAAAATACGTTGTTGCAAATGTCGGCATTGGTCGAAGAATCTGTACGAACCGCTGTCCAGGCCTGGCAGCAGCAGGACGTGGATCTTGCCAGACGGGTAGTTGAACGAGACTGGGAAATAGACAAGATTGAAGTACAGGTAGACGGCCTGGTCCTTAAGACACTGGCACTGCAACAGCCCATGGCTGTTGACCTGAGATTCTTGACTTCAGCGATGCAGATCGCAGAACAGCTTGAGCGAGTCGGAGACCACAGTGTAAACATCGCCGAACAGGTAAAGGGAATTCTTAAACGCACGGATCTTGATCTCATATCCTCGCAGGGCCTGAGAGAAATGGCTGGACTTGCCATAAAAATGCTTGGGGACAGCATAAATGCATTTGTATACGGTGACCCAGAGATGGCCCACAACGTGCTTGCCCAAGACAAGGACGTGGATGACCTCTATATCAAGGTCGTGGGACAAGAAATGGAGAAGATGGAAAAAAGGCCTTCAGATGTACGGCCCGGAGTATATCACATTATTCTTGCCCTTAACCTGGAGCGTATCGCAGATCTTGCCACCAACATTGCCGAAGACGTCATCTTCCTCGTAGAAGGTAGACTAATCAGACATGGTGAAGAGGCAACGTACGAAGTCACGTCCCTAGAAGAAAAAGAAGAAGAAGAGAAGGACGAAATATGTCCCAAGCCAGATAAAGGAAGACGAGAACCTCTTGAATGCCTTGAAAATCACGCTAAACACGTACATGAGTGCCTGGAGCATGCATCGTTGGCTATAGACGCGTATCTCGAAGAGGACAGGGAAAAATTTGACCATTATGTGGAAGTAGTATCAGAGCTGGAACATACTGCAGATCTGATAAGCCGAAACGTCAGATCCCACCTTCCCAAGGGCATAATTATGCCCATAGACAAATTCGAACTTTTCCTATACTTAAAAGAGCAAGATGACATAGCTGACACTGCTGAAGACATGCTTGAATGGTTGACATACCGCTCAATCAAATTCCCCAACGACATCAAAGAGGGCATCAGAGAGATAATTCACAAGTGCCTTGAAATCACCAATGGACTGGTGCCGATCATACATGCAGCACGGACTTACTTCCAAACGGGCGACGAGGACGTAAGAATTCACGTAAAGGACGCCATTCGCGATCTCAGAAAACAGGAGCACGATGCCGACGTATTGGAACACAAACTCAAGAAAAAAGCCTTTACGTCAGACCTTGATTCGCTTTCGATATACTACTTGATCCACCTCATAGAGCTTGTAGGCAAATCAGCGGATCATGCAGAAAGTGCGGCCGATATCCTGAGATCCATGATCGCCCGCTAAGCTACAAGTACGTGGTGTTAGCACCTCAGTTCGCCTGCTTTTTTGTCCACGAGCATGAAGCAGGTCCGTACTCTGGTCTTGACTGTTACTAGGTCTTTCGAAGCCAGCTGTTCCACCTTTTTTCTGACAAGGTCCTTTTCATCTGGTTCGAGTGGCCGGTACATCTCAAGCTGCCATAAAAGACTCTCAACCTGCCTTTCCACACTACGCGTACGCTCCCAGCAGCCATGAAAAAACTGGAGGTCGGGTGCGTATCCCTTCGTGTAGAGATAATTGAAAGGGATCATGATATCCCTCTTCATATCACTTTTGTGGGGAATTTCCCCCATAAGCTCCATGAAAAGTGAATTCAGAAGCGAATTTTCCCTTATCCCGGCCCAAGAGACTATGGCTAGATAACGGGAAGACAGGGCCAACATGCGGTCTATATTTTTGAGGGAGCGAAGCAGTGGAGTCATGGACACAAAGACCATATCAAATTGTTCATCGCTTTTAAAACCGTTCCAATCACTATGAACAATCTCGATATTTTCTAAACCCATTCTCTCCTTTTTTTCCGCTAATTTTTCTAGCATGGCACTGGAGACATCAAGTGCGGTTACCCGTTTCGCATATGGGGCCATTCGTACCGAGTATGTACCAGTGCCACATGCGATATCAATGACATTCTTGTCCCGGGCAAGTATGTCACGCTCCAACAACGTGGATATAATCGTGTTCACCTGATTCATATAATCAGAACATGACTCAAGGTCATCGTAGGTAGCGGCTGCCTTGTCCCAGCATTCACCGGTCAGAGAACGGCTCGTCATGGGATGGGGTGCTTTCATGTTGGACAGCCTGATCCAAAACGCAGGATTCCTAGGATTTTCTTCTGGGCTAAGGCCCTTTCCACACGATTCCTTTGGTATCTTCACCTGCTAATGCTCCTTATGTTGCTATTCTTTCTGATGATGACTATAACAAATAAAAACCCTTTAAGTACAGGTGAAAAAATGGCGCAATATGCAGTTGCTTCAAAAACATTTGATGAACTTCTTGAGGAATCTGTCAGGCTCCATGGACATCTTTGCGCTGGACAGGTCCTTGGGGTCCGGCTGGCCATACTGGGACTCAAACTTCTAGGGATAACCGATCCAAAAGGGAAACAGAGGAAAGAATTCCTTGTCTTCGTGGAAATTGACCGTTGTGCCACTGACGCCATACAGTCTGTTACGGGCTGTTCCCTTGGGAAACGCTCGCTAAGATGGGTGGATTATGGCATAATGGCCGCAACGTTTGTCCATCTAAAAACAGGAAAAGGTTACCGGGTTGTCGCAAGGGAGGAATCAAGGGAACTGGCAAAACGCTACTGTCCTGAGATAGAAGACAAATACCGGCGTCAGCTTGAGGCATATAAAAAGATGCCGGACGAAGAGCTTTTCTCAGTACAGGAGGTAAAGGTCCAGGTGCCTGAACATGATCTTCCAGGACGCCCGATGAGAAGGGTCCAATGTGAGGAATGCGGTGACTGGGTCCAAGATTGCAGGGATATAGAAAATGATGGGCGCACCCTTTGCCGGGCATGTGCCCATGGGGCGTATTACGAGGTTTTGAAATGAGCATCAAGCTAGTTCCTGTAGAAGAAGCTGTAGGGATGGTCCTGCCTCATGATATCACGGAAATAGTGCCAGGCGAGAAAAAGGGACCTGCCTTTAAAAAGGGACATATCATAAGGACTGAAGACATCGACCACCTTAAAAGGATTGGGAAAAATCATATTTATGTATTGTCTCTTTCCGACGATGAATTACACGAAGACGAAGCGGCCTTAAGGATGGCTGAGGCCATCGCTGGAAAAGGCATAGAATATGATGAAAGACCAAGTGAAGGCAAAGTAAAATTCAGGGCATTACACGATGGGATCTTTCATGTAGACCGGGCTCGGCTCCTCAATCTGAATATTTTAGGCGAGGTTATGCTTGCGACCAGGCATGACTGCACCCTTGTAAGAAAAGGGGATATTGTCGCTGCAGGAAGAGCCATCCCTCTAGTAGTAGAAAAAAGCATAGTGGACAAGGCTGTTTCAATCGCCTCAATGGGCGGGGGACTGATAGAGATCAGGCCCAGAGTAATTGAAAAGGCTGCGATCATTGTTACTGGACAGGAGGTATATGAAGGCAGAATAAAGGATGCATTCGGTCCCGCCATGGAGAAAAAACTAAGGGGGTATGGCCTGGACGTCATATCGATTGCCCTGGCTCCTGATAACATTGACCAGATAAGGAATGAAATAGAAACAGCCCTACAAAAAGGCGCTGAACTCATTCTGTGTACAGGGGGAATGTCTGTCGACCCGGATGATGTCACCAGAACGGCCATTAGGGAGGCTGGTGCCCATGACGCCATTTATGGAGCACCTGTCATACCGGGCGCGATGTTCTTGGTGGGAACAATTGGAAAAACCACGGTAATAGGTGTACCGGCCTGCGGTATGTATTTTCGGACAACAATACTGGATCTGGTACTGCCAAGGGTACTCACCGGGGAGCGTTTCACCAGAGAAAAGATCGCTGCGCTGGGCCACGGCGGCCTATGCCTTTCATGCAAAAAATGCACCTTTCCAATTTGTCCCTTTGGAAAGGGTTAATTGACCATTTGATAATAAGACCAGAGCGAAGGTGTGAGAGATGTTCATACTAAGTAATTTTATACATTCACTCGCTACATTAATAGACATTTTTCTTTCTCTTTACACGTGGGTACTGATTATAAGGGCACTTATTTCCTGGGTCAATCCGGACCCTTACAACCCTATTGTCCGTTTTCTGTATAATATTACAGATCCTCTGATGTACAGGGTGCGAAGATACCTTCCCCTTCAATTCGGAGGCATCGATTTGACGCCTATGGTGATAATATTTGCCATTATTTTTCTGCGGAGTTTCCTGGTGAGTACACTTCACCAGTTAGCCTACCGCCTTGTCTAGGAGTGATCATATGAGTCTCACGTCTAATGATGTGCTGGAAAAGGAATTTCGGGTACGTATAAGGGGATATGATACAGAAGAAGTCGATCTCTTCCTTGAAGAGGTAGCAGAAACTCTTGCGGCAATAACAAGAGAGAATAACAGCCTCAAGGACCAGCTCGCAGCCTGCCAGGCACAACTCGAAAAATATAAGAAGGGCGAAGATGAATTTAAGCAGGCAGTGCTTTCAGCACACAAACTGGCTGAAGAGATGAAGGCCCAGGCTTCAAAAGAATCTGAGGTCATACTTGAACGGGCACGTCTTGAGGCAGACAAGATCGTGACCAGCGCCCATAAGGAAGCAGCAATACTTGAGGACCGCATTGAAGGACTCCAAAGACTTCAACGGGAGGCGGTGGCCAAAATCCGTGCAACTATCGAAGGATATTTGAGAATACTTGATGAAGATATGGTTATTACAGAATCAAAGACACCGGAACCCGTTGACATTTCCCTTGAGAAAAACAGTGTGGAACAACCCTTGAATCTACATAACTCCACGGAGAAGGAGAAAAAAGACGAGATGAAATCCGACCTTGAAGCCGAGGATTTTGGGTTGTCCTTAGAAGATGTGCTGGAGGAGTCTGAGTCTGCAGATACCAAGGAAAAAGAAGGCCGACATGAAGCAATCAGCAAGGGGCCTGCCCTAGACTGACCATAAAAACGTATCTACTTTGCTTTACCCATTTCTCATACAGCAACAGCGTATGATCTAAGTTTAATAATAACCTCTTTCAGGATCGACCACACTAGATGTCAGCATGTATTTTCTAACAGATTCGTGTAAAATTCGTCCAACAATCGCTTTATTTCTTCTGCCGTCTCTGCCATGTTTACCGCTTTTCTGAACAGGGCCCCCTTCTTGAGACCTTTTGTATACCAGGACATATGCTTTCTGGCCAACCATACCCCGGTGGGATGCCCGTAAAACTCCATAAGATATTCAAGGTGTCGCCTTGCCACCTTGTACTGTTCTTCCAGGCCTGGTTCAGGTACTGCCTTTCCATGTTTCATAAAAGATGAACACTGCAGGAATAACCATGGCCGGCCCAGGGCGCCCCTTCCAATCATTACTCCATCGGCCCCGGATGCCTTCAGACACTTTTCAATATCATCAGGACAAGTAATGTCCCCATTTGCCACCACCGGAATGGAGACCTCTTCTCTTATCACACCAATTGCTTGCCAGTCGGCCCGTCCCGCAAACATCTGGCTCCTGGTCCTGCCATGGACGGTTATGAGCGAGGCCCCAGCCTCCTGGGCTATCTTCGCTATTCTGGCACCATTCATGTTTTTGACGTCCCAGCCAAGGCGTATCTTGACCGTAACAGGGATATCCACGGCCTTGACTACAGACTCGATTATTCTCCCTGCCAGCGATTCATCTTTCATGAGGGCCGCGCCCGCACCGGTCTTCACGATTTTAGGCTGTGGACATCCCATGTTGATGTCCACTATTGCAGCCCCCAAGGAACGACAAATACGGGCTGATTCAGCCATTGTATCAGGATCAACCCCTGAAATCTGCATTACAAGGGGATATTCTTCTCTTGCCGTGGAAACCATCCTGATAGTACGTTGATTGTCACGTATCAGGGCCTGGGATGCGAGCATCTCGCTCACCACTGCGCCGACGCCGAACTCCCTTGCAAGTTTGCGAAAGGGATAATCGGTGATGCCTGCCATTGGAGCCAGGAATAAAGGCGGATCTATATCTATATGGCCAATTTTAATGGGGGATAAACAGGACAGCATTACCGAAGAGAATCTGATCTTTCAGGTCTTTTTTCAACTATAAGCCGGATATATGTCTCCTCCTTTTGCTGAAACAGGATCTGCCCCCCTGTCACCTTTAGAAGTTTCAACATTTTTGGAAGAGTCTCTCCATCAATTAACACCTCGATCTTATAACCAGCCGGGGTATCAGGATTTCTGAAGCGCAGCCCTACGCCCACAAGGGCCTTTCAACAGTTCCCTCTGCTGTCTATCCGCTCATCTGGTGCAAGTTTCTTCATGACATGAAGCTGTTCCTTGCCGTTAGGTGTGAATGTCTGGGTTGAAGCCGGTAACTCAGAGATAAAACCTAACACAAAAATAGTAGATACATATAACAGAAAAGTGATTACAACAAGGCCTCTACACCGAATCACTGAACTATATACCTCAATGCTCGTGGAGTATCAGATGATGGTCACCTGCAATCAGTCCCAGCATCTTTGGAGATGAACAAAATTCCTCGTGGCTTCCATGAAAAACCAGGCTCTGGTTGAGGCAGGCAACTTTGTTTACGTGTTTATTGACGACTCCTATATCATGAGTCACCAGGACAACGGTAATTCCCTGTTTATTCAGTTTGTCCAGAAGGTCATAAAATTCTTCCCGGGCCTCAGAATCGATACCTGTGGTGGGCTCATCCAGAAATAGTATAAGCGGATCGTTAACAATGGCCCTTGCTATGAATACCCTCTGTTGCTGCCCGCCAGACAGTTCACTTATCCTGCGCCTCGAAAAAGTTTCCATACCGACCTTTTTAAGGGCTTCTTTCACTCTTTTTCGATCGTCTCTGTCAATCCATTTAGGCCATTTCTTAGTGGACAGGCGTCCAAGCGAGACTACTTCTGCAACAGAGAGGGGAAACAGGGAATCAACATGGGTGGCTTTCTGGGGTACGTAGCCAATAAGGTCCCATCTTTTGAATTTCTCTACGGGTTGGCCCATTATGTTCACACTGCCAGTCTCACATTTTATAAGTCCCAGAATGATCTTCAAAAGGGTGGATTTACCAGAACCATTGGGCCCTATAATGGCAAGAAAGTCTCCCCTGGTTATGGAAAATGTAACCTCCTTCAGGACCAAGTGTTCTCTATAGGAAAACGAGACATTTTCAACCCGTATAAGCGGCTGGGAATCATGATCCTTCCCTTGATTATTTTGCCTTGATCTGTTGGACATATATGTAACTCAGAAATTTATAAACAAGTCTCGCAGCAAGGTAATCAGGCGCATGCAGACCTGGAATCGGAGACAACTCCACTACATCAAACCCTATTATAGCAGTCTTCTGGGTTATTTTATACAAAAATGAAGTGATGTCCTGCCAAAGCAGGCCACCGGGCTCAGGGGTTCCCACGGCGGGCATAATAGAGGGATCAAGACAGTCGAGATCAATGGTGACGTATGTGGGAAGGTCTTCAAGGGCTGAAAGCACCTTGGTTATTGCCTTGTCCCGGTCTTGCAAAACATCCTTTGCCCAGACTGGTTCCCTGTGACTGGATTCCAAGAATTCAGCTTCTTCCAAAGACAAGGAACGAATTCCGACCTGGATGACATTCCCCATGTCAAGGACTCTTCTCATAACACAGGCGTGACTGAAGGGACTACCCTGATAGGACTCCCTCAGATCGGTATGGGCATCAAACTGAATTATGTTAAGGGGTCCCTTTTCCCTGTAAAACGCCTCTATTGCCCCTATAGAAACAGAATGATCGCCACCAAGGACGACAGCTATCTGTTCCCTCTTGACTATGGAGGATACTTCCGACCTCACCTTCTTGACCATGTTCTCAGGAGGGAGTTCAGGTTCCAGAGGAGAGGTAGTATGGATCCCGCACCGGTATGTCTCGGTCCGGGTCTCTTCGTCATAGAACTCCATGTGAGGAGATGCGGCAAGAATGTGGTAAGGTCCATCCCTTGCGCCTGCCTTGTAACAGGTGGTGCTGTCAAAAGGGACCGGGACCACAACCACTTTGGCATGGTCCCGGTCATTGTAAGGGGATGTGAGGTGTAAAAATTGCAGGGCCACCTTATACGGTCATCTGGGTTCGTTCCGATTTAACGAAATGGTGAACCTTTCGAATGACCTTTGGGAATTCATGACCCCGGTCAAGAATTTTTATCTCAACCTTTTTGATGTCAAAAAGATTTTTGATATGCTCTATGGCTGCGTTGGTATCAAACGCCTTGCAAGAAAAAATATCAAGACTCAAGTAAAGCTTCTCAGGAAAAGTGTGAATGCTTATATGGCTTTCAGCAATCAGTACGAAACCTGAGATGCCCCAATCTTCCGGCACTTGACCAGAATATTTGAATACATAGGGGGGCATAATCTTGGTCATGTTGATTTCATCAGGGTATCTGCTCAGAAAATTATAAATTCCATCCAAATCCTTGAGCTTTTCCTGATCGCAGCCATAGCCATCCAACATCAAGTGCTGTCCGAAGCCGTATTCGATGTCTTCCATTGCTGCGCCCTCTCTCAAAAGGTTGGCGGGGACATGACCCATACGATTGTCGCACGATCATGACCCACATTTTCTACCAGATGTTTCTTCCCAATCTCTAAATCCATATACCAGCTGAATCGGAGATTCTAGATCAATCTCTCAGTAATTTGAAGCGACTTTTTATAAGGTCAACTTTATAACTTGTCAAGAAAAAAGAAAAGATATTATCGCTAGTTGGTCCACCAGAATTGAACATTTCCTATAAAGGTTATATGTTTTTTGAGACATAGATGCAAGTCTTACCGAAGTTGATATAATTTGTCATTCGGACAATTATTTTATGGGTTTCAAAACATGATACCACCAGATTTGTGAAAACATTAATCACAAATTGACTCAACCTACCATATCCGGTATAACCGGCCAAAGGTTTGAACACTCATGAAAAAGAACAGAGTATTAATTGCAAATAGAGGCGAAATCGCCATACGTATCATGGAGGCCTGCAAGGATCTAGGCCTTGATTACATAGTGGTTTATACCAGGGAAGACGAAGAATCCATGCACGTCCGCCTGGCCATGGAAGATAGCGCCAAATCAGGAAAGAAGGCGTATAGAATTTCCAGCTATAAAGACGCCAACGAGATTTTTTCCGTGGCAGATGTGGCAGAATGTACTGCCATCCATCCAGGATACGGTTTTTTTTCCGAGAATTTCCGTTTTGCCAGGAGAGCTGCGCTTCGCACAAGGCCGATTACATTTATTGGCCCAAGGTGGGAAGTCATAAAGGATCTGGGAAGCAAGATCAACACCAAACGCGTGGCCAAGGATCTCAATATCCCTGTCATCCCTGGATCTGATGGCCCCATATATAATGAAATCGAGGCAGAGGAACTGGCAGAGGAACTCCTCTTCCGTCAAAAGGAAAAAGGGATACAAAAGCCCTCAATCCTGGTCAAGGCTTCGGCTGGCGGTGGGGGAATGGGTATAGAAGAGGTAAATCACCTTGACGCCTTCAGGCGTGTGTATAGACGTATTCAGAACTATGCAAAACGCCAGTTTGGTGACGAAGGAGTCCTCATAGAACAGTGTTTAAGGGATTACCATCACCTGGAGGTCCAGTTACTGTGCGACAGCCACGGGGAAGTGGTGCACTTTGGAACCAGAAATTGTACTATACAAAGCACTGGCAGGCAAAAGAGAGTGGAGGTGGCACCAGGGTTTGATGACTCAGTTTGCGACTACCCCTTCAATGCCACGTCGCTTTTGAACCAGATAGTGGAATATTCGGTGAAACTGGCCAAACATGTAGGATATGATAATATCGGCACCTGGGAATGGGTTGTCACAAGGGATGGAAGCCCTTATCTCATGGAGGTTAACACAAGAATCCAGGTAGAGAATGGTATCTCTGCAAGGATAGCACGAATAAAAGGCAAGGATGGCTTCCCCAACCTAGTACGTGAACAAATAAGGGTCTCCCTAGGGGAAAAACTTGGATTCAGCCAGGAGGACATATCCTTTGAAGGTACGAGTATTGAATTAAGAATCGTTGCCGAGGATACAAAACGTGGGTTTGTCCCATGGTGTGGTACAATAACCCGTTTTGAATTTCCTCAAGAACCGTGGGCTATAGTACACAGCCATGTGCCCCAGGACCGCCCATATAAAATACCTACAGAGTATGATCCCAACCTGGCATTAGCCATAATCTGGGGCATTGATACTGAAGAGGCAAAGGCAAGGGCAAAACAGTTCATCAGCAAATCTGTGATTGAAGGCAATGGGGCACAGGGAGAACCCATTATAACCAATCTTGATTACCTGTATACGCGGATAGATGACGTACTGCAGTTTTGACTTTATCACCTTTGTTGCAGGTCAAATCCAAAATAGCTAGATGAAAATAGATAACCAAGAGATGGCAGACAGCGGAAAAATTTTAGCTCAGCTGGCAGACCGGGCATCATATTTGGTCGATATAAAGGGAAACGGAGAGTGGGCCAACCTGAATGAGCTCATAGAACATATCCAGTCCCTCAGGAACTCCATTTTCGACATAGAAGAGAGAGATCTTTTCAGAGAGATCGAACGCATCGAGGAGAGAATCTCTTTTCTTGAAGACAGAGTTGCCGAAAAACTTACTCCAGCCGAGATAGTCAACATTGTACGAAGCGTTCAGCGTTTTACCCTCGTAGACATCCTTGAAAATGTCTATGACTCCTATACGGAACTTGGGGGAGAGGACGATTGCAACGTTGATCCGGCAGTGGTGGCTGCCAGGGCAATTATATCAAGACGGGTCAAGAACAAACTCTACCGCCATCAGGTTATGGTCATCGGCCATGAAAAGGGAAAAGGTGAGGAGTACCGAAACGGAGGATGTGCAAAACCCTGGGGCAATGAGAAGGCCCTCAGGTACATGAAAGTGGCAGAAACCGAAGGTATCCCAATCCACTTTTTCATCTTCACTCCCGGCTCCTATCCGATAGAGGATTTTCCCGGGGCTGCCCAACAAATAGCAAGAAACCTTTATACAATGGCCAAGTTAAAGGTCCCTATGATCTCCTTTACTTCGGAAGGAGGTTCAGGCGGGGCAGAGGCCATAGGACTGGCGGATCTGAGGCTAATGGGGTCCAGGGGATACTATTCTGTTATATCGCCAGAGGGTGCAGCAGCCATCGAGGGGAAGATCCGAGAAGGAGAGAAAATGCCCAAGGAGCTGGTAGAACATTGTGCCGCCCAACTACATATAACAGCAAAGGACAATCTCAAACTAGGCACGATAGACAGAATAGTGGAAGAGCCTCCCCTTGGCGCCAGACGCGAAGATTACGCCTTTTTTAGAAGACTCCGCTACGAAATGATCCGGGCCACTGACGAGGTAATTCTGAAGACCAAGAGTTTTAAGGCCTTTCGTGCCTATGCCCTTAAACGCCAGGCCGAAGAGGGAAAGACCACGCCGGATGAGTTTGATGTGATGATTCCCTGGGACATTACAGACCTTGAGCAGGAAAGACTTCTGGAGTTGAGGTCAAAAAAATACAGGTCCATGGGACTTGGCTTTTTCATTGAAGAGAAACGGGGCGTAGGCAAAAAACTCCTTAAGGCCAGGGAGTACGCCAGCAAAGGCTATTATGAGCTTCGATATGGCCTGTTACGACATCACAAGAAGAATGTACAGAAGGTTATCGAAGAGGTTTCAAGCGAAGGATCTGTTATCCTGAGGACAGTTACTGAGCCGGTAAGGGCCGCCTACGACTTTGTATTTCCTAAACCTGAACGTCCTTTAAAGAGCTCACACCAGGAACAACAGTCGATTTTTGTTGAAGAGTGGGAAAGTTATGTGAGCCCACTGGCAAATGAAGATAGAACTGTAACCTGCCCCAATGCGGATAAATATGGCTGCCTGGACCTATGGGTCCCCGATCTTTACGGTGAATTTTGTGGCGTCTGCCCAACATGCGGTCATCATTTTCCATTAGAATATCAGTGGTATCTCAATAATCTCGTAGACAAGGGCTCTATCAGCGAATTCAATGAGCACATTGTTTCAGGCGACCCCCTGAACTTCAAGGGATTCAGGAAACGCCTGGAGCGTGACATCAAGCGGACAGGCCGTAGGTCCAGCATGATCACCTTTGATGCCAAGGTCAATGGAATTAAAATCGTTGTGGCAATGCTTTTCAGCAACTTCAGAAATGGAACGGTGGGGACAGCCGAAGGTGAAAAATTCGTAAGGGCCTGCGATAGAGCCAGAATAACCAGAAGACCCTTTCTGGCTTACATCCATACCACCGGAGGAATCCGTATACATGAAGGCACCCTGGGGGTTGTGCAGATGCCTAAGTGCACCATGGCAGTCAGGGAATATATAGACAGCGGCGGTCTATACATAGTAGTTTACGATAACAATTCGTACGCTGGGCCTGTGGCGAGTTTTCTCGGTTGTTCACCATACCAGTTTGCAATCCGTTCTTCACGGATCGGTTTTGCAGGCCCCAGGGTAATCAGGGAGACAACTGGCCAAGATGTTCCTCCAGACTATCACAAGGCCAGAAACGCCCTTAAAAGAGGCCATATACAGGGTATATGGGACCGCAGGGAATTCAGAAAAAATCTCTATGAGGCCCTGATGACCATGGGCGGACCTCAACTCTATTACAGGTAATAGACATGGATATTAACCTCAATGATCTGCTAAGACAGTATCGTTCCCATCCATATGAAGACTACAGGGTGGAAACACCCCATACGGGGGTGATATCCTTCAAGGTTTCCGAGGGACAGGAGGTGGTCGGTCCGAGCGGGAAATGGCTCCAGAAACCTGGCACCCTTCTCTTTCTCCTGGAAAGAGAGAGAAATGAAAAACGCATAGCTGCCACCTGCTATGGCACAGTCGCAGAGCTCAGGAGCGACTTGGATGGAAAATTCATAGAGGCCGGGCAACATGTTCTCTCCATAAGACACAAGCTGGGACGGGATGAGATAATCGACCGAATCCTTACACAGGTTCTGTCCCTTTTTACTGCTCCGCAAAGGGCCCGTTATTTCATGGCCCCTGAGATAGCAGCAAAGCTGGAAAAACAGCCAAAGGGTGGGGTAGCAATCAACCCTGGGGACGAGGTGCTGATAATGTCTCTTATGAAGAGGGACACCATCACTGTGTATGATGGCATTCCTGGCGTGATATACAAGGTATATTTCAAATCTGGGGACATGGTGGAACAAGGGACACCACTTCTTGGTATATGTCCGCCTGAAAAACTCCCCTACGTGGAAAAGGTCATACAGCGAATCCGCACTGAATGGGAGGACTGATATCAAGGGGCTTCTGCTTGCCATTCAGTTTCTGACAATAATCACCCTTGTACCCAATCTCAGGGCAACTACAAGTGAACTGCGTTCATCTCTTTCTTATTTCCCACTTGTGGGCCTGATCATAGGTGGACTCCTGGCTGGCTTTGACTGGGCAGCAAAGGAACTGTGGCCCCCTTATCTCGTAGGCATACTTGATACCGGTTTCCTGATAATCGTTACGCGGGGGCTTCATCTTGACGGCCTGGCAGACACTGCTGACGGACTCGGAAGCTGTGCCCCAACAGAAAAGGCCCTTGAAATAATGAAGGATAGCAGAACAGGGGCTCTGGGTGTGATCACCCTGATACTTGTCCTTATGCTCAAGGCCGGAGCACTTACATCCATTTCACAAAAAGAGGCATGGCAACTGCTCATTCTGGCTCCCTGCCTTTCTAGATGGGGCCTGAATGTCCTCTCCTCCGCGTCCAATTATGCCCGCCTGGAAGGGGGACTGGGAGAGGCCTTCGTGGGAAGAAAGAACTGGTACACCCTGGGCCTCGCAGGTCCAACTGCTCTTGCAGCAGGATGGGCACTGGGAGAACTCAGGGGAGTTGCCGCCGTAATGATCGTGACCATATGGAGCTTATTGATCGCCATGTGGTTCAAGAAAAGGCTTGGGGGTGTTACCGGAGATGTCCTTGGCGGGCATGTGGAACTTACAGAGGCGCTACTTCTACTCATTGGAGTAGCATTTTGGACCTGATATTTTTTGAATATGAATCCCACATTTGATTCAACTCGAATAATACTTTTAAGACATGGTGAAATAGCACTTTCACGACAGACATTTTACAGCCAGCAGGAGGTTGAGCTTTCAGAAAAAGGGATCCAGCAAAGCTTGAGGATAGCGAGATCCCTTAACAAGCTTAAACTTGAGGGGGTAATAAGCAGTGATCTTTCACGCTGCCTTTTCATGGCCAGGGCCATTGCTGATCACTGCGGCACGAGACTCATCAAGACTGCGGACCTTAGAGAAGTGGATTTTGGGGAATGGTCGGGTCTCAGTTGGGAAGAGATAGATAAACGCTATCCTGGAGAACTTGAAGCCAGGATGAAAGACCTGGAAAATTACAGGCCCCCCGGTGGTGAATCGCTCTGTGATGTTTCGGCCCGGGTCAAAAGAGTGCTCAAAAGGGTTCTTGAGGACTTTCGTGGTAAAACTGTGGCCCTTGTTGCCCATGGAGGGGTGAACAGGGTCTTGATAGCTGAAGCCATAGGGCTAAGGCTTCAACATATATTTTGTCTTCATCAGAATTTTGCCTGTGCAAACATACTGGACTTTTTTCCAGACGGTTACGCAGTGTTACGTCTTCTAAATTGCGAATGTTCAGCTCTTTCAGCCCACCTGGAATAACACCCTAAAACGAACTACCCTTATTAATCGCCCCTTAATCTGAGACTCAGATCAACAGCCCTGGCTGAGTGGGTAAGCGCTCCCACAGAGATGATGTCAACACCAGTCAGGGCCACTTCCCGAACGTTGTGCAGACTTATCCCCCCTGACGCTTCAAGTAGCAGCCGGGGTTTCAGGTCCCGCGCAAGAGCCACCGCTCTCTTCATTGTGGATATGTCCATATTGTCCAGGAGCACGGCATCAGCCCCTGCGGATATCGCTTCCCTCAGTTCCTCCAGAGTGGTGACCTCCACTTCTATGCGCAACGGATGGGGGGCATTCATCCTGGCCCTGGAAACTGCCTCATGGACCGAGCCACAGGCGGATATGTGATTGTCCTTTATTAGGATCCCATCAGAAAGCCCGTAGCGGTGATTGTACCCTCCCCCTACCCTGACAGCATATTTCTCCAGTAACCGCAGGCCCGGAGTGGTCTTCCTGGTATCGACGATCCGGCAGGGGATGCCCTCAACCCTTTCAACAAAGCTGCTGGTGAATGTGGCAATGCCACATAGGCGTTGAAGAAAGTTAAGGGCTACCCTTTCTCCCATCAGTATGGCCCTCAGGTTTCCCCTGGCCTCGAGAATGATCTGTCCGGATGAAGCCAGACTCCCTTCATTCATCAGAGCTATTTCCATCCCGGGGTCTAGCTGCCGAAACACCTCCCTGGCCACAAACCCGCCTGCGACCAGGGTATCTTCCTTGGCTATGATGAAGGCCGAGCCGACATCGTCCCCACCTACTGTAAGGTCAGTGGTGATGTCGCCATGCTCCAGGTCCTCCATCAGTGCCGACCTGATGCTTTCAATATAGAGAGATTTGTCAGGTACGTTTACTACCCGGGATCTATTCACTGTTTTAGTATATCCTCTAGTGTCTTCTTATGTTCGGCTATCTTGGCAAGCTTGGTATTGAACCTTTCAACTTTCGACTTTTCTTTTTCCACAATCTCCTTGGGTGCCTTGCTTATAAAATTCTCATTCTGGAGTTTCGCCTCTGATTTGGAGAGTTCCTTCCTTATCTTTTCTTCTTCTTTTTGAAGCTTGGCAAGCTCTCCTTCAAGGTCAACCAGCCCCTCAAGGGGGACAAATATCTCGATATCTTCCAATATCACAGACGCAACCCCTTTTGGCCTCTCTTCCGTGCTGGCCAGGAACCTGAAATCCTCTACCTTTGCCAGGTTGGACACAGCGATCTGCTGTGAAGAGACGAGCTCCATTACCTCCTCGGAATGGCAGCGATACACCACCTTTATCTTGGCACCCGGATGGACACCCATCTCGGCCCGAACGTTTCTGATCCCGCTTATGATCTCCATAAGCTTTTCCAGCTTTCTTTCCGCCTCATCATCAACAAAAGCAGGATCATGACTGGGGAATGGGGCAGTCATGACATATCCATTGGCGCCAGGAAGATGGTGCCATAGCTCCTCTGTCACAAAAGGCATGAAAGGATGTAGCAGTCTCAAAGAGGTGTTGAGTACATGGAGTGAAACCGCCTTGGCTGCCTGCGTCCTTTCAGATCCATCTTCGCTTAATGCGGGCTTGGCAAGCTCAAGGTACCAGTCGCAGTACTCATGCCAGAAAAACTTATAGATCTCCTTGGCAGCCACATCAAAATCAAAGGAGTCCAGGGCATTCCTCACGGTTTCCGTAACCCTCTGAAGCCTTGACAGAATCCACCTTTCCGAAGGATCTGTTATCTTCCCTGCTTTTCTGAGGGCATTGACATCAAGGTCATCATCTCCAGTTTCACTCCCCTGAAGGTTCATGAGTACCAGGCGGGACGCATTCCATATCTTGTTAACGAAGTGGCGATAGCCCTCTATTCGTTCTTCAGCAAGCTTTATATCACGGCCCTGAGCCGCAAATGCGGCAAGGGTAAAACGGACTGCATCCGTACCGTATTTTTCCATTATCACAAGGGGATCAATAACATTGCCCTTGGACTTGCTCATTTTCTGGCCCTGAGAGTCCCTTACGAGGGCATGGAGATAGACATATTTAAATGGAACCTCTTCCATGAAATGAAGTCCCATCATCATCATTCTGGCCACCCAGAAAAACAGGATGTCAAAGCTGGTTATGAGAACTGATGTGGGATAGAAGGTCTTTAGTTCAGGCGTGTTGTCCGGCCACCCCAGAGTGGAGAATGGCCACAGGGCAGAACTGAACCATGTGTCCAAGACATCGCTGTCTTGCACCAGTTCCGTGGCCTGACACTTGGGACATGCATCAGGCTCAATCCGTGCCACTACAAGCTCACCGCATTTTTGACATGTCCAGGCGGGAATCCTGTGCCCCCACCATATCTGGCGCGATATGCACCAGTCCCGTATATTGGTCATCCATTCATCATAGGTTCTTTCCCATGAACCCGGAACAAGGGTGGTCCGTTTATCCTTGACTGCTTGAAGGGCAGGCCTTGCCAGGGGATCTATCTTGACGAACCACTGTTTTGAAAGCCTCGGTTCAACAACGGTCTTGCAGCGGTAACATCCTCCTACCGCATGGGCGTGTTTCTCCTCCTTTTCAAGAAGCCCCTCTGCTTTAAGATCCTCAATGATCTTCTTTCGGGCCTCATACCTGTCAAGCCCTTTATATGGACCTGCTTCCTCGTTCAAACAGGCATTTATGTCAAAAATATTGATACTTGGAAGATCATGCCTTCTGCCTATTTCAAAGTCGTTAAAGTCATGGGCAGGGGTTACCTTAACGGCGCCGGTTCCAAATTCAGGATCAACGGCATCATCTGCCACAATGGGTATACGCCTTTTTACAAGGGGAAGGATCAATTCCTTACCTATGAGATCCTTGTACCTAGGATCATCAGGATGAACAGCGACCGCTGTATCCCCCAACATGGTTTCAGGTCTGGTGGTGGCTACAACCACATACCCATCCTGCTCTGCCATAGGGTAGCGTATGTGCCACAGATGACCTTCCGATGGATCATGTTCCACTTCTATGTCTGCAAGGGCTGTATGACATCTAGGACACCAATTTATTATATAGTCCCCCTTATATATGAGCCCTTTTTCATAAAGCCTTACAAAAACCTCTCTTACCGCCCTGGAAAGGCCTTCATCCATGGTAAACCGTTCCCGGGACCAGTCACAGGAGCATCCCAATCTTTTTAGCTGTTCTATTATCCGGCCACCGCTCTGGGCGCGCCACTTCCAGACCCGCTCGACAAATTTTTCACGGCCGATATCGTGCCTCGTCAGGCCTTCCTGGGCAAGCTGCCTCCCCACCACGTTTTGCGTGGCTATGCCGGCATGGTCTGTTCCAGGGACCCATACGGTATTGTAACCGTCTATGCGCTTGTATCTCACCAGGCTGTCTTGCAGATGATTATTTAGGGCA
>CAZUIH010000029.1:0-22331 GCA_964620365.1 uncultured Desulfobacterales bacterium
CCATATCTATTTGATTTTGCTAAATAAGTTTTCCTAAACTGTTAAAGATGAGTTTGGGATGAAAGGCCCTTCTTCCTGATAGTGGAGAAGGGCCTTTTTTGTTGATTCTGGATGGTTTAGTGGGTCCTTATCTCAGAAGAGGACACGTCCTGTCTTGAGAACCAGTCGGGCGTATCCGTGGCCTCCACTCCTGTAAAGAGGGTGTCGGATTCCTTTATGACAAGGGCCTGTTTTAGAACCTCATCCATGTGATCCACTTCCTTGATCTCCAGGGATCTGGTGATCTTGGAGGGGATCTCCTTGAGGTCTTTTTCATTCTCTTTCGGGATCATTACAAGGTCGATCCCTGCGCGTCTCGCAGCAAGGAGTTTTTCCTTGAGGCCTCCGATCGGCAGCACTCTGCCTCTCAGGGTTATTTCTCCTGTCATGGCAACGTCATGTCGTACAGGAATCTTGAGAAGCGCAGACACAATAGCGGTTGCGATGGTGATACCTGCGGATGGTCCATCCTTGGGGATGGCACCTTCAGGTACATGAATGTGTATATCCACCTTCTGGTAGAAATCCCACGGTAGACCGAACTGGTGGGCTCGGCTCCTTACATAACTCATGGCTGCCTGCACCGATTCCTGCATAACATCCCCGAGTTTACCCGTAATGGTGAGCTTGCCCTTACCAGGCATTATGGCCGTTTCAATCTGTAAAAGTGTGCCGCCGGTTTCGGTCCAGGCAAGGCCGGTGGCAACGCCTATCTGCTCTTTTTCCTCGGTCTGGCCGAATCTGAATTTGGGCACGCCCAGGTACTTGTTAAGGGATGTCTGGGTGACCTTTACGGTCCTATCCCTGTCCTGGGTCCCAACTATTTCCTTGGCGACCTTTCTGCAGATGGCAGCCAGGCAGCGTTCCAGGCTTCTTACTCCTGCTTCACGGGTATAGGAGCGAATAATTTCAAGGATAGCCTTGTTGCTTATCTGTATCTGATCAGGCTTGAGACCATGGGACTCTATCTGCCTGGGCAGCAGGAATCCTTTTGCTATTTCCAACTTTTCTTCCTCGGTGTAGCCCGGTATCTCGATGATCTCCATCCTGTCCTGCAAGGGAGGGGGGATGGTGTGCAGGGCGTTTGCCGTAGTAATGAAAAGTATCTCTGACAGGTTGTAGTCGAGGTCTAGATAATGATCATTGAAGGCGTAGTTTTGTTCCGGGTCAAGCACCTCTAGAAGGGCTGCAGATGGATCGCCCCTGAAGTCAGCGCTCATCTTGTCCACTTCGTCCAGACAAAATACGGGATTGTTTGACTTAGCCTTCTTTAGTGACTGGATTATCTTTCCAGGCATTGCTCCTATGTAGGTGCGCCTGTGTCCGCGGATCTCAGCCTCGTCACGAACTCCGCCCAGTGAAAGCCGGACAAAGTTCCTTCCAAGGGCCCTGGCCACCGATTTGGCAAGAGAGGTTTTCCCCACGCCTGGTGGACCAACGAGACACAGTATCGGACCTTTCATTTTCTTGACCAGGCTTTGAACCGCCAGGTATTCCAGGATTCGTTCCTTGGGTTTCTCCAGCCCGTAATGATCCTCATTCAGGATCCGCTCCGCCTCTGATATATCATGCTTGTCCTTTGTCTTTTCGAACCAAGGCAGAGAAAGTATCCAGTCGATATAGTTGCGGACAACGGTGGCCTCCGCGGACATGGGAGACATGAGTTTGAGCTTTTTTAATTCCTGTCTCACCTTTGCGGCAGCCTCTTTGGTCAACCGTTTTCTTTTTATACGCTTTTCGAGCTCATTGAGGTCGCTTTGGGCATCATCCTTGTGGCCCATTTCCTTCTGTATAGCTCTTATCTGTTCATTTAGATAGTAATCCTTCTGGTTCTTCTCCATCTGCTTTTTGACACGGTCTTTGATCCGGTGTTCCATCTGGATCACCTCGGTTTCCGTGCGCATAAGCTTATACAGGTTTTCCAGCCTTCTAGCCGGTTTTACCTGTTCCAGAAGGGTCTGCTTGTCCGATACCTTGAGCGGTATGTGGCCCGCGATGGTATCAGCAAGCCGGGATGGATCCGTTATGGATGAGATAGAGAGGGCCACTTCAGGAGGTATTTTTTTGTTGTGCTTTACGTACTCCTCAAATGCCTCAATGGTGAGCCTTATCAAGGCGTCCACTTCTGGGCCTGAGTCGTGAATTTCAGGCAGTGTCTCTACCTCTACCACAAAGTAATCTTGTCCTGTTACGTATGATTTTATTTTGGCCCGGCGTTTGCCTTCAATAAGGGCCTTGACTGTGCCGTCGGGCAATCTGAGAAGCTGTAGGATGGTGCCAAGGGTTCCTACACGATATATGTCCTTTTCCTTTGGATCGTCTACCTTGGCATCCTTCTGTGCTGCTAGGAATATTTCATGTTTTTCAGACATGGCCTGCTCTATGGCCTGGACAGACTTTTCCCGGCCAACAAAAAGAGGAGCGACCATGTGGGGAAACAAGACAATGTCTCGAAGGGGTAAAAGGGGAATGGTTAAAGTTTCTATTTTATCACTCATAAATCAGCCACGTCTTTAAGGGCCCGCCGGCCCATTAATTTTTGGAATTTTTCTTTGTAGTTTAATCTTATTAATGGTCATTATTATTTATCCGTGCAATACTTTTTCCCTATTTATATTGTTTACCAGGCAATCATGTTTCCTGCTTTTGCCGCACTGCACAGGGGAAAAACGTATTATGAAGCCTTGGCCTGGGGCTCATACATTATAATCGGCTCTGCCTTGTTCAGTATGACGTCTTCACTGATGACACACTCTCTTACATCCTTTTTAGACGGGAGCTCATACATGATATCAAGCATTGCCTGCTCCAGAATGGCCCTGAGTCCCCTTGCTCCGGTCTTTCTTTTTTGGGCTTCTTCTGCTATGGCCTCAATGGCCCCGTCAGTAAAGTGAAGATCTATGTTATCCATGGCAAAGAGCTTCTGGAATTGCTTGATAAGTGCATTCTTGGGCTCTTTGAGAATTTTCACGAGATCTTCCGTGGTAAGTTCTTCAAGGGTAGCAATAACTGGTATCCTGCCAACGAATTCAGGGATAAGACCATACTTTATCAGGTCCTCAGGCTGGATGTTTTTCAACACCTCGCTTAGGGAGAGGTCTCTTGCCCCCTGCACATCAGCGCCAAAGCCTATGGAGGATTTGCCCATTCTTGCCTTGATAATGGAGTCAAGCCCTACGAAGGCTCCACCTGCGATAAACAGGATATTGGTTGTATCCACCTTGACGAAATCCTGCTGGGGATGTTTTCTGCCTCCCTTTGGCGGGACATTGGCCAGGGTGCCCTCCATGATCTTGAGCAGGGCCTGCTGCACACCTTCCCCTGAAACGTCCCTTGTTATGGAAGGGCTGTCAGATTTCCTGGCTATCTTGTCTATTTCGTCTATGTAGACGATTCCCCTGCTGGCCAATTCAACGTCATAGTCAGCCGCCTGAAGGAGGTTGAGAATGATGTTCTCAACGTCTTCACCCACGTAACCCGCTTCAGTAAGCGTGGTCGCGTCTGCAATGGTGAAGGGTACGTTCAGAATTTTCGCAAGGGTCTGGGCAAGCAGGGTCTTTCCACTACCCGTTGGACCGATGAGGAGTATGTTGCTCTTCTGAAGTTCCACGTCTTCAAGGCTCACCTTGGAGTCGATGCGTTTGTAGTGGTTGTGAACGGCAACCGCGAGAATCCTCTTGGCCGATTCCTGGCCTACGACGTATTCATCGAGCATCGCCTTGATCTCTGCGGGCTTGAGGGAGGTGGATTCACTTCCTGCGCCCTCTCCGTCCTTTTCATACTCCTCGGCTATTATGTCATTGCATAGCTCGATGCATTCGTCACATATATATACGTTTGGACCGGCTATGAGCTTTCTTACTTCCTCTTGACCCTTGCCGCAGAATGAGCAGCGCAGATCTCCCTGGTATTCAAAATCATTTTTTTGGGCCATAAGCCTAGTCCTCCTGAGAACTCAAGGTGCGTTTTTCTATGACTTCGTCGATAAGTCCATATTCTCTGGCCTCTTCTCCACCCATGAAGAAATCTCTGTCTGTGTCAGCGGAAATCTTTTCAATGGGTTGGCCTGTATGAGATGCCAGAATTTCATTCAGTGTGGCTCTGAGCCTTAGTATCTCCTTGGCGTGTATATCTATGTCTGTTGCCTGGCCTTGAAATCCTCCCATTGGCTGGTGGATCAATATCCTGGAGTTTGGAAGGGAATAACGCTTTCCCCTTGCTCCAACTGCCAGCAGGAGAGCCCCCATGCTAGCTGCCTGTCCTATGCACAAGGTGCTAACGTCAGGCTTTATATATTGCATGGTATCATAAATGGCCAGGCCGGCTGTAACTACTCCGCCAGGAGAATTTATATATAGGGTGATATCCCTTTTTGGATCTTCTGCCTCCAGGAAAAGAAGCTGGGCTATGATCACGTTTGCGACATTGTCATCTATCGCGCTTCCAAGGAATATAATGCGTTCCTTGAGCAGCCTGGAATAAATGTCATATGCCCGTTCTCCTCTGGGGCTTTGCTCTATCACCATGGGTATGAGCTGCATAATGTTTTCTCCTTAATTGGTAACTAATTCTAACTTTTTTATTTGTCGTCACTTTCGTCGGCGTTTTTAATTACCGACTGTTCAAGGAGATATTCCACCGTCTTGTTTGCCCTTAGTTTTGGCAGCACGTGCTGGAGGACGGCAGCCTCAAGCTCTGCCCTGTCCACATTTATCTGGGAAGCATGTGCATCAACATAGTTTGATATCTCGCTGCGATCGATAGTGATATTTTCTTTTTCGGCTATCTTGTCCAGGATGAGTTCGGTGCGTACCTGTTCAATTGCATCATCCCTCATCTTTTCCTTGAGCCGCTCTTCCGACATTCCGGCCTGCTCGAGGTCCAGTCCGCGTTCCTGAAGATGGGAAGCCACATTGTCCACCATCTGGTTCAGCTTGGCTTCGATAAGTCTCTCAGGAATCGGAAAGTCGAGGTCCTGAGTCAGTTTGTCAAGGAGCTGTTTTCTCAGGCTGGCCTGGGCTGCCTCCTCCTTGTCCTTGGAAATCTGGTCTCTCAGTCTCTTCTTCAGGTCTTCAACGGTCTTGAAATTGGGACCAAATTTCTGGGCAAATTCATCATTGAGTTCTGGCAGAACCCTTTTCTTGATCTCTTTCAGAGTGACCTTGTACTTGACGGTCTTGCCCGCGACCTTGGCATTGAGGGCATCTTCAGGATAGTCGATGACTATCTCCTTTTCGTCGCCCTTGTTCATGCCTATCAGTGACTCTTCGAATTCTTCGTTAAAATTTCCGCTTCCAACTTCAAGATAATAATTTTCTTCACCTAGTCCATCCACCTCTTCGCCATCTATGGTCCCTGAGTAATCAATGATTACCAGGTCCCCTTCTTCAACGGGCCTGTCTTCCTCAAGGTCGTCAATGTGTGCGAAGTGTGTGCGGAGAGCATCAAGCTGCTCGTTTACCTCTTCCTCTGTTACTTCTACCGAGGGCTTTTCAAGCTCTAAGCCCTTGTATTGTGGTACCTCAAATTCCGGCCAAAGGTCTAAAAGGGCACTGTACTTAAATGGGGTGCCTTCTTTGACATCTGAGGCGTCGTCAAGCTGGGGTTGAAGAATGAGAGTGACATCCGCTTCCTTGAGTGCGTCTGGAAGGGTCCTTTCAATGATCTTTTCTATTACTTCAAGCTTTACCTGATCCCCATATTCTCGGGCCAAAACGCTTTTGGGCGCTTTGCCCTTGCGAAAGCCCTTTATGGTGACGCTCTTGTTAAGACGTCTGTAGGCCTTGTCTAGCTCCGCATCCACCATTTCTGCGGGTACATCCACTGACAACCTTTTTTGAATTGAGCTGACATCTTCTACTGTTACCTTCATAAATCTCTTACCTTTCCTGTTATTGCCTTTTTGTGTAAAGCGAGTAGGGATTTAGGGCAGGACTCAAATACCCCAAGAAAGGGGTACTATTATACATACAGAGTGGTTTAAAGGGCCCATATGGTATCAACACAATCTGGATTTTATCTCTGCACCTGGTATATTGACTTGCCAAGTTGCTGTTAAATGGCCGGCTTCCCGTTATTCCCACACGGGGTGGAAACCGGCTCGTTTCTCGCTGTTTTTGGTGCGAGAGGCGAGATTCGAACTCGCACAGGTTGCCCCGCTGGATCCTAAGTCCAGTGCGTCTACCAATTCCGCCACTCTCGCTTGACAGTTAATTTAGCAATCTAATCCAGGGGGTTATGTAAGTCAAGAAATGGTCTTGACTCAAATATGCCACTAACTTTCAGCAAGCTCTAGTCTGCAGATTTGGGTTGCACAGTTCACCGCTCAGGTTTAAAAGTGTGCGGATTTACGAAAATCGTGGATCCGGATCGATATTTTTTGTCAGGATTTGGCGCTGCCGGGTTTTTTCAGCAGAGCAGTGACCAGGTGAAAATTATTTTTCAAACAGGAGGTTACAATCATGGAAAGGACTTTATCCATTATAAAACCGGACGGAGTTTCCAGGGGCCTTATAGGAGAAGTCATCAAACGGTTTGAGGCAGCGGGGATCAAGATTGTTGCCATGAAGATGATTCACATGACCAAGAAAGAGGCAGAGGGCTTCTACGCGGTCCACAAGGAGAAGCCATTCTTTGGAAGCCTCACGGACTTCATGTCTTCGGGTCCCATTGTGGTAATGGTACTTGAGGGAGAAGACGTGATCAAGCGTAACCGTGAGCTTATGGGCGCCACCAACTACAAAGAGGCCTTGCCAGGGACTATCAGGGCAGATTTTGCTACCGATATAGAAAAGAACGTGGTTCATGGCTCAGATGCCCCTGAAACCGCAAAGACCGAGATTGCTTACTTTTTTAGTGAGCTGGATATAGTAGGCTAACCCCTGCTGAGCAGATGAATGGATCCTCCCTGCCTTTCGGGCAGGGGGTGATCAGCCTGCATTATCCCAGACCAGCATGAACATTACAGGTCTGTAGTAGATAACGGGTGGAAAATATGCGTTTTCCAGTGATTGGCGCAGTTCTTCCGTATGTTCATGCATGATGCGAGATTAGCTAATGGAACGGGATCTTATCGCCAAAATAGCCCATAGGCCGAAGAGGCAAGGCCAGGAGTCTGGACTGCTGCTTGGAATAGGTGATGACTGTGCGGCTGCCTCTGTCCAGCAGGGAAAGGAACTCCTGTTAACAACAGATACCCTGGTAGAATCGGTCCATTTTGACCTTGCGTATTTTGATCCCTATGACCTGGGACGGAAGACTGCCGCAGTTAACCTCAGTGATATTGCGGCAATGGGGGGCAGTCCCAAGTGGGCCCTTTTGAACATCGCCGTGAGGAAGGGGCTGCCGTCTGGTTTCTGGGACCGTTTCTCTGACGGGCTGTGGGGGATGCTCCAGGACTTTGGGGCTACCCTCGTAGGAGGCGATACGGTTTCTTCTCCTGTCTCCCTGGTAATTACCCTCACTCTAGCCGGAGAGGTCCCTTCAGGTAAAAGGCTTGAGCGTTCCGGAGCCAGGGCCGGAGACGTTGTTTACTGTTCCGGTTTTTTGGGTGAGGCCTCGGCAGGACTTTCTCTTCTCAAGGCTCAAGGTAGGCAAAGGGCAAAAAACATATTAGTTCCCAGGGGGGTGCGGAGGAGACTCTCAAGACGCCATTTGACCCCGGAACCAAGGGTTCGGCTGGGCAGGGAACTGTCCAGCAGCGGTATGGTCAGTGCGGCAATTGATCTGTCCGATGGAATCGCCACCGATTTGGCCCATATCTGTTCCCGCAGCGGGGTTAGGGCCGTGCTGGATTCGGACAGGATCCCTCTTTCCCGATCCCTTTTGCTAGCATCGAAAGGTCTTGGTGTTTCGGCCATGGAGTTAGCCCTTTCAGGTGGAGAAGATTTTGAGCTTCTCTGGACTGTTCCTCGGGAAAAAGCGCGGGACGCGGAAAGAGTGGCTGCATCCGTCTTGGGCCATCCTCCATTTCGTCTTGGGAAAATCGAAGAGGGCAAAGGGGTCTTTTTAAAGACCAGAGATGGATTAAAAGAAATTACCTTTCTTGGTTATGAACACAGGATATAGGGAGAAGAAAGAAGAGTTCTCCCTTATTCTTCCAGCCCGGGGTGCTGTTTCTGTTACAGCCTGGTGGAAGGGGGAGTGGCTGGTCAGGCTGGACCTTTCACCTGGGAGCAAGATGCAAGATTTCGACTCTCCTCTTTCACACTTTCTTTCGGATATCCTCATGGGAATAAAGAGTTCCGTACAGGTGAAATACCGGCTTGTCGGCACACCCTTTCAAATAAGAGTATGGGAGGCAACACGTCAGATCCCTCACGGAGAAGTGATTTCCTATGGCGAGCTTGGGAAAAGAATAGGTTGCGCATCTCCAAGGGCGGTGGGACAGGCCCTTAAGGCCAATCCGCTGCCTATTATCGTTCCATGTCACAGAGTAGTTGGAAAGGATGGAACCCTTACCGGATTTTCATGTGGACTAGCTATAAAAGAAAAACTTATCTATGCAGAAAAGTTAAAGTTCATGAGGAAAGATGAAGATAGCAGTTGTAAGCGACAGTCATGATCATGTATGGAACATGAGAAAGTTTGTGGCCCAGGCAAATGATCTTGGAGTCCAGGTTATTCTTCATTGCGGAGACCTCATCTCTGCCTTTATGCTGGAGGAGTTGGACTGGTTCAATGGCAGTGGCGTACACATGGTGCAGGGAAACAACGCGGGGGACCAGTTTCTGCTCTCAAAAAGGATTGCTGACCGAAAGGGGTTTATGCATTATCACGGCTGGCTCGGCAGGCTGGATTTTTCAGGGATGACTGTCTGCTGGGTCCATGACCCGGATATAGCGGAATCCCTGGTCCATTCCCAGGAGTTTCATCTGGTATGTTTTGGCCATACACACCGGTTTTACATGGAGAGAGTTGGCAAAAGCCTGTTGTTGAATCCAGGTGAGATCCTGGGCAAGAAGGAAGCACCGGGATGGGCCCTTGTAGAAACAGAGGGGGTTCATGTCGAAAGGGTTTTCATATAATGTTCAGTAAGCTGTTTCGCATATCCTGGAGACTGGCTCGTTGATAACGCGACTAGGCGCGGGACAAGGAATTTGTTATGGCACGGAAACAGACTGTACGGGTTGGTGTAGATACGGGAGGAACCTTTACGGATCTGGCCTGTTTGGTGCCGGGTATTGGCTGGAGGCGTTGGAAGGTCCTTTCCACGCCTGATGACCCTTCCAGGGCCATTATGGAAGGGCTTGAGGCTCTCCTGCCAGACAATGGATTTGAAGGGCTGGAGCTGGTCCACGGTACCACGGTGGGCACCAACGCATTCCTTGAAAGAAAAGGGGCTAGAACCGTTCTAGTAACCACAAAGAACTTTGAAGACATACTCTGGATAGGCCGCCAGGCAAGACCAGAGCTTTATGACTTCATGGTAACCCGTTCAAGGGAAATCATACCGAGGCGCCAGGTCATAGGGGTATCCGAGCGGATGAACTGGAAGGGTGAGGTCTTGACATCCCTTGGTCCGGAAGAAGCGGAAAGGGTGAGGCGTTTTGCCAAGGCCAGGGGGGCAAAAAGCATTGCTGTCTGCCTTCTCCATTCCTACGCAAATCCCGCCCATGAGCGCGCTATTGCCAAGGCCCTCTCCTCCCTGGGCATTCACATATCCCTGTCGTCTAATGTCCTTCCGGAGTTCAGGGAATTTGAGCGTATGTCGACGACCCTTATAAACAGCTATCTCGGGCCAGTGGTGGGGGAATATGTTGACAGGCTTGGCCGGATGCTTACAGGGGCCAAGATATTTATCCAACAGTCCAACGGGGGGTGCAGGCCAGCCAGTGATATAGGAAACCAGGCGGTCCATACGCTTCTTTCCGGCCCTGCAGGGGGAGTCCAGGCTGCCTGGAGGCTTGGCCAGTCATTTGGAATGGAAAACATCATAACCCTGGATATGGGCGGAACTTCCACAGATGTTTCCATATGCGCAGGCGACCTGACCTATACCAGGGATTACGAAATCGAGGGATATCCCGTGGCTGTACCCATGCTGGATATTCATACGGTGGGGGCAGGCGGTGGTTCCATAGCATGGGTGGATGCAGGAGGATTTTTAAGAGTCGGACCGAGAAGCGCGGGTTCTTCCCCCGGGCCGGTCTGTTACGGAAGGGGCGAGGAGATAGCCGTTACGGACGCCAACCTCTTCCTCGGAAGGCTCCGGCCGGAGGCCTTTCTCGCTGGACGGATGAAACTTCATCCCAAGAGGGTCGGGAAAAGGCTCCAGGAACTGGGCAGGAAATTGACCCTTTCTGCCAGGGAAACGGCCCTGGGTATAATTCGCCTTGTCAATACAAATATGGTACAGGCCATCCGGAAGGTCTCCATTGAAAGGGGGTATGATCCCAGGAACTTCGCCCTTGTATGCTTTGGCGGCGCGGCCGGTCTCCATGCAGCGGAGCTGGCAGATGCGATTTCCATTCCAAAGGTACTCCTTCCTAGGATGGCAGGAGTGTTTTCTGCCCAGGGCATGGCCGAGGCGGATCTGTTGTTTGATACATCGATGGCCTTTATCATGAGAAAGGCCCAGGATAATCACAGGGCAATTTCGCAAGGCCTCGATGGTCTGGCTGGTAAGATGATGGAAGAACTCAGGCGTGCCGGCCTGGATACCAGCGAAGTGATTTTGCAAAAACAACTCGATGTGCGTTATTATGGTCAATCCTTTGAAATCACCATTCCGTGGTCCAGTGATTGGCCAGAGGCGTTCGGTAATGAACACCGGCGGTTATATGGATACGATATGCCAGGAAGAGATCTCGAGGTAACTGCCTTGAGGTTGAGGGCAGTCATCCCAAGGCCGTGTGCCGATTCGGACAGTAGAGGGGGCTGTGGGATTGGCAAATTAAATCTGTCCGGGAGCAGTACCCCTGACAAGGTCTTGGTGGATTTCGAGGATGGAGCAAAAGAGACTTTGTTGCTCGATCGTGTTATGCTTGACTCCGGTGAATTTATCAAGGGGCCAGCTTTGATAATCGATGATTTTACCACGATCCTTGTCCCTGATGGTTGGAAGATAGAGGATGTTTCCGGGCATCTTCTCATGGAAAAGGTGGTATCCTGAATAGTAAGTGACGGCCCATGACAAGTGAATTTTCTGCCTATGATGACAAGTTTGTGTCCCATCTTTTGGAGATCATAAACTCCGCGGTACTCCTGGTCGATTCAGAGGACAATATCGAACTGGCCAACGGAAGGGCCTTAAGGATGTTCAGTGCCTCTAAGGAGGAGCTTTACCGCAGGTCTTTCAGATCTTTTTTCATGCCTGATGACAGGGAGATTTTCTATGAAAATATCCTGAACATGACCAAGGTGGAAGGCGAGTTCGAAGGCGAAGTCATGCTGACCAGGCCTGATGGGACAAGCTTCATAGGCCTTTTGTCCACCGCCTTATGGTCTTTTAATGGAGATCACAAGCTGGTTGTTACCATACATGACATTTCCAGACTCAAGAGTCTTGAAAGGGTGCTGAAGCGTTCTGAACGTATGGCCTTTCTGGGCCGCATGCTCGACGACATAAGCCATCAGATAAGAAATCCAGTCCTGGCAATAGGAGGATTTGCAAGAAGGCTTGCCAACCTGTCCCAAACCAAGAAGGAATATATAGACGTGATTCTGGAGGAGGCTGCAAGGCTGGAATTACTCCTTACAACACTCAACGAATTTCTCCAGCTTCCAAGGCCGAGACTTGAGCTTGTAAGTGTGGGGCGGCTCCTCGACAGCCTGGAGACGGAGATATCGGGCGTCGTCCTGAATTATGGAGTCAGGTGGTCTTTTAGCTGTCCGAAGGAGGTGGCCCGCCGGAAGGTGATTGTCGATGACAGGATTCTTGTACGGGCATTCTGTGCGGTCATCCAGAACGGTTGCGAGGCCTTGGATGTCGAGGGCCTTTCCCAGGATGAAAAAAAGATTGAAATGTTGGTGGAGCCTTTTGATGGTGAATTCTGGTCATGCGTGGTGCGCGTCGTGGATAAAGGATCTGGGATAAGTCCCCACATCCTGCCCCATATTTTTGATCCTTTCTTTTCCACAAAGACCGGTCACATAGGCATGGGTTTGACCTTTGCGAGACGGATACTTGAAGAGCAGGGAGGGGACGTTACTGTGGAGTCCCGGTTAGGAGAAGGGACCACGGCCTCCATATTCCTGCCAAAGGACAGGAGGCGGGAACTCAGGACCCGGAAAGTGTTTCGGTCATCCCTGTGATGCCTCTATTGCCGCTAATATCTCGCTGTCATCCACGTCGCTTGTGATCTTGGTTGAGCCGATCCCTGTACAAAGCACGAAATGGACCTTGCCGGAAACGGATTTTTTGTCATGGCGTAATAGTCCAAGAAGCTTTTCCGGAGAAAGCTCCCTTGGAATTGCCACCGGAAGGCCGAGTTTTTCCAGAAGGCTAATCAGGCGCTCAAGCTCATCGCTGGTCATAAGGCCCTTTTGTACCGATATCCTTCCCACTGCCACCATTCCCATTGAGATTGCCTCTCCGTGGGGTATCTGGTAGTTGGCTGCAGCTTCAATGGCATGGCCTATTGTGTGGCCGAAATTTAAAATTCTTCTCAGGTTGCCTTCGCGTTCGTCAGCAGCTACTACATCCGCCTTTATGCTGCATGAGCGGTAAACTATGTCTGCCGTGACCTCGGGCTCCAGGTTGAGCACGTCCCACCATCTGTCCTCGAGTATGCCGAACAGTTCGGGGCTCCTTATGACACCGTATTTGACTACTTCCGCCAGGCCGTTTCTTATTTCCTTCTGGGTCAGGGTGGCAAGGACCCCTATGTCTATGAATACCCTCTTGGGCTGATAGAAGGTGCCAAGCAGGTTTTTCCCTTCTGGGAGGTCCACCCCTGTCTTGCCTCCGACGGAGCTGTCCACCTGTGCAAGCAGCGTTGTGGGTATCTGAATAAATGGAATTCCACGCATGTAAATGGAGGCAAGAAATCCTGCCATGTCTCCAACCACCCCGCCGCCAACGGCGAGGACCGCGCTCTTTCTGTCCGCGCCCAGGCGTACCATCTCCCTGGCAAGAGAAACGATGGTCTCCATGTTCTTGGAGGCCTCACCAGCGGGAAATGAGATGAGATCCACCTTGATTCCAGCCTGCTCGAGTATCGACAGCAGGTCATCTGCCAGGAATTCCTTGACATTAGAGTCCGTTACCATCACATAATGATCGGAAAGCGGGTGTTCGTTGAGAAACGTGCCAAGATCGGTCAGAAGACCTGGGCCTATCAATATTTCATATCCATTGACATCCAGGGAGACATCAACCTTGTGCCATACATGGTCTATTTCGATAAGGTTATCAGCAGTTTTTTTGTTGTCTAAGTCCATTTTTGTCTCTCCACAATTAAACTTGGTGATGTTTAGCTATCTCTCAGAAAGAGCCTGGCCTGTTCTTTTCGATGAATTTCAAAGGCCTTTTCGGCCAGGGCCTTGAGTTCCGATTTTATATGGTCGGGTTCTGGAAGATCCGGAATCTGGGGCACCAATGTGTATGCGTCGCCTACGGGGGTGATGCTGAGCTTTTCCTCAAGTTCTGACACGTCATACGATGCCACGTTTCTTTCCAATATCTCACTGGCCTCGCCGGAGTAATCCAGTGATCTCATAAAAGACATTATCTCATCCAGGGAGAATTTTTCCTTGAACTGCCGTATCTCCTCGTTGATGATCTGGGCTTCTTCAACAATTTCCTCGTATTTTTCATGGTAATGCTGGCTATCCTTAAAGAGCCGTTTGTAGCTGTCAAGCACGAGATTTTTAAATCTTCCGCTGTCTGTCCAGCCATGTCTTTCCATGTCCTTTAAGAGGGCGGCCCTGATGGTTTCCGACTGGACAACGTAGTCGTCATAAAAAGGCAGGCCTTGCCATCCCAACAAATTCATCAGGTATTCAATCAATTTTTTATCGCAAATGAGGGAATAGAGGCGTACGAGATCACGCCCTATCTTTTTTTCGTAAAAAGTTTCCAGTTTTTTACGGGCATTTTCCAGCGCGTTCTTGTCCTCTTCGATAATTTTTCTGTAACCGAAGTATTTGTCTGCGATTTCCTTTTTTACCTGATAGGTCAGTGCCTTGCTGATGTCTGTTTCCATGGGCTACCGTGGGCTAATGTTTTTGTTGTTGACTGTGGTAAAAAACGATTGCCAATAGAATATCATTTTTTTCATGGATTATCATCAACTATTGCCCCTGATACCCTCGCCTGCTATTCTCCAGACATGAAATGTGACAGTAATAACCAAGTCTATTATCCGCTTTTTGTTAATCTGAAAGGCAGAAGAGTAGTTGTCGTTGGCGGAGGAAATGTCGCTGAACGCAAGGTGAAGGGGCTTTTGGGGACAGGCGCCCTGATAACCGTGATAAGCCCTGAAGTGACAGATGGTCTGGGGAAGTTGGCTTCATCAGGTGAGGTGATACATATAGACAGCGCCTTCAATCCCGAAGAACTAGAGGGGGCCTGGCTGGTGATTGCCGCTACTGACGACCCGGAGGTTCAAAGGCTCGTATACAAGGAGGCAACCCGCAGAAATATTTTCTGCAATACGGTTGATCAGCCTGAGCTTTGCAGTTTTATAGTTCCCTCCATCGTCAGGCGTGGAGACCTTTCCATAGCGATTTCAACTGGAGGGAAGAGCCCTGCCCTTGCCAGGCGTCTGAGACAGGAGCTTGAGACTGTCTATGGTAAAACCTATAGTGTATATGTTTCTCTTTTGGGTGCCTTGCGCGGGCTGATTGTGGGCAATATTCCCGATGCCTCAGAGCGGAAGCGACTTTGTCAGGCCCTTGCCGCGCCCGAAGTGGCGGACTGGATAGAGAAAGGCTTGTGGAAAAAGGTTGCCGATTGGGCCGTATCCTTGTGTGGTGAAGAGGCAAAAAAAATAGTCTCACGCTTTGAAAAAGCCAGTAAATGAGCAATGGCAGGCGCTTTGCAAATGTAAAGTGATAGAAAGCGGATGGTAAGGCCATGCACAAATTCTTTTTTTATATTACATTCGCACTATATTTTGTAAGCACCATAGGTTTTTTGGTGCATATTATTACTCTTAGAAAGGATGTGGAAAAGGTAGCCACCAGCGTTCTCGGTGCTGGTTTTCTTTTTCATACCATCGCTTTCGGGTTGCGCTGGGCAGAAGGGGGGCATCCTCCACTGGTGAACTTTCATGAATCCCTATCCTTTCTGGCCTGGGCCATGGTAGGGGCTTTTCTGGTGTTCCAGTGGTTGAGCAAGGTGAAATCCTTCGGGGCCTTTGTGACCCCAGTGGCCACTGTTGTAATGGCTGCGGCTTCCTTTCAGCCAGGGGAAATATTGCCCCTTCCCCCGGCACTTCAAAGTATATGGCTGCCTATCCACGCGAGCATATGTCTTGTGGCGGATGCCATTTTTGTTTTGGCCTTTTGTATCGCGGTTATGTATCTACTTCAGGAACGTCAGATAAAGCGTAAACAGCTAGGGTCCATATTCATAAGGCTACCGTCTCTTGAAAGTCTTGATCTCATGAATCAGAGGTGCCTTACCATCGGATTCCCTCTTTTGACCATGGGTATAGTAACCGGCTCCATATGGGCGGAAAAGGCTTGGGGTTCGTACTGGAGTTGGGATCCGAAGGAGACCTGGTCTTTGATCACCTGGTTTCTCTACGCGGCCCTTTTGCATCAGAGACTTACAGTGGGCTGGAGAGGAAGAAGGGCAGCCCTGATGACTATAGCAGGCTTTGCCGCACTGATTTTTACCTTCCTGGGAGTGAGCCTGTTGCTTCCTGGAGCGCATAGTTATGCCACGTGGTATGAATAAGAGACCTCAGATAGTCCTTTTGGGCGTAAATCATAAGACAGCCCCGGTGGAGGTGAGGGAGCAGCTTGCTCTAAAGGAGACTTCTGTCCCGGCCCTGGATCTTTTTTCCGAGCATGGGCGTTGTGACGAGGTGCTTTTCCTTTCCACCTGCAACAGGGTTGAGGTCCTGATGGCTGCCAGAAAAGCTGAAGAGGCAATAGCAGCCATCAAGCGGATATGGCAGGAAAAGGGGGGGATAAGCCCGGCAGAGCTGGAGAAATTTCTCTATGTATACGAGGGCGAGGATGCCATACGCCATCTTTTCAGGGTTGCGTCAAGCCTTGACTCCATGGTGGTGGGAGAGCCCCAGATCCTTGGCCAGATCAAGGATGCGTACCGCATGGCTACAGAGGCCAAAACCACCGGCTTGGTCCTGAACCGGCTTCTCAACAAGGCCTTTGCCATAGCCAAAAGGGTGAGGACTGAGACGGGAATAGCCAGCTCGGCGGTGTCTATAAGCTATGCCGCAGTGGAATTGGCGAAAAAGATCTTTGGTGACCTCAAGGGCAAGCACGCCATGCTCGTCGGAGCCGGCGAAATGGCTGAACTTGCTGCCCAGCATCTTCGCACAAACGGGGTAAACCACATTGTGGTGGCAAACAGGACCCTTGCCAGGGCAGTGGAGCTTTCAAAGGAACTGAATGGCGAGGCAATCTCGCTCCAGGAGATAGAAGAGGCCTTGCTGGATATCGATATAGTCATCAGCTCAACAGGTGCTCCGGGAATAGTCCTTCACGAGGAACAGGTGCACAAGGCCATGAGGCCCAGGCGTCATCGCCTCTTGTTCTTCATAGACATCGCGGTTCCACGGGACATCGACCCAGGAGTAAACAACATAGACAACGTCTATCTGTACGACATCGATGATCTGAAAGGGGTCGTCGAGCTCAACAAGGCTCAGAGGGAGAAAGAGGCCCTGAAGGCCGAACGGATGGTGGAGGCCGAAGTCATAAAGTTCATGGGATGGATGGAGTCCCTTGACGTTGTGCCGGTCATCCAGAGCCTTCAGCAAAAGGCGGAAGATGTACGGCAACGCGAGCTTGCCAGGAGTAGAAAGGCCTTGGGCCAGTTGACTCCGGAACAGGAAAAGGCCCTTGATAAACTTACCCGTTCCATTGTCCAGAAGATCTTGAACGATCCGATAGTGTGCCTCAGAAAGGATGCGACAGGCGAGGAATGCAAGGCAATTCTGGATATGGCCTGTAGGCTTTTTCGTCTTAATGGCGCCGGACCTAGTGGGAAGATCGAGGCCTTTAGCAAGAATCAGAGAGCCCCAAAGGGCAAGGATAAACAGGACCAGGGCCTTGATTCCTTGACCAATGGTTGTGAGTAAGTGACAGAAATCTGCTCTTCCTGCTAGCTTTTATGTCGGCTTATTCAGTTTTTCCACCCGTATCCACGTGCTGCTGAAGTCGGGTATCCCTGCCACAAGGTCCACCAGGGGCGTCCTGCCCAGATTTCGGTCAAGGGCCCCCAGGCGGTTGGGATTGATCCCGGCACCCATGGCCGGATTTCCTATCAGCTTGTGGCCTCTGGTCACCCGGAGACCTCCCATAAACACCGAGGATGCTTCCTTGACCACCAGGCTCCCTGCTCCAAGGGCGGTATGACCGTAGGAGATGGAAATCGCTACAACTCCTTCCCTGATAGTCTCTCCTTGGGTCAGCCTGCCGGTGATCCCCTGGGGATTGTCCCTGGAAAAGACCCGGACAAGGTCCCCTTCAACGAGGTCCAGCTTTTCCGCGTCTTTCCTGTTCATGAAAACATGGTTTTCCGGGTGAAGTTCCATGGCGGACCTGTGCCATACCGTACGGGACTGGGTGTGGAGGCTGGTCTTGTGGGAGACCAGGCAGAGGGGAAATCCTTTTGGAGGTGTCGGTGCCGGAACGTATTTCAATGATCCGTAGAACCGTTCCCCTGTGATGGAGCATCGTGTCCCGGCAAGCTCCTCGTTGTAGAGCACGAATCTTTTGGGCCCTTTTACAAATACCTCCCCCTTGAACATGGCTTCGTAGGGTTTGAATATCCCCCCCCGTGCAAGCAGCTGACAGGTCACTTTCCACTGCTGGGGGGAAAGGATGTCCTTGCTTTCTGCCACCGGATAGTTTTTTTCCACAAAGGATACGGCTTCTGGATCATCTCCCTGGAGGCCGGCGTTTCGGGCGATGTTTGCCAAGCCCCTGAGATAGAAATCCTCAGCCTTTTCAAGGGGCAAAATTGATCCTGCCCTGTCGGCAACGGCCTTTTTGCCGAATCCGGGAAGGTCCAGTGCCCTGGCCAGGTCGATCAAAAGGGTCTCAAGGCATATTGGCCGCCCGTCAGGGGTCTTTTCTGTCCGGGGGGCGATGCATGGGGTGCGCACCGCGGTGAATCTGAGGGCCGGGGCATGGGGAGACAGCCATCCGTAATGGCCTTCGGCGTACGTGACGTCCGGTATTATGTAGTCGGCGTAGATGTTGGATTCGTTGATGCCAACATCCACGGAGACCAAGAGAGGCACCTTCTCCAGGCTTTCAAGGGTGTCTTTAAACCTGTCTCCCCCAGGGGTGGAGTAGACTGGGTTTGAGAAATAGAGGAAGAGTGCCCCGATAGGATAGGGATAACCTTGATCCACGCCCCCAAGGGCCTCCACGCTCAGCCCCCCCTTGGTGAAGGGAAACCAGGGCCTCGGGGCGGGATAGGGGTTGAGGCCCTTTTCCTTTTTTCTCCTGAATTCACTGCTCTTGTGGTAACAGGCCTTTTCCCTCGATATCCTGACACCCCAAGGGCGCCTGCTGCCGGAAAACGTCTTTAGGTCAAAACACCCCTTGCTCCAGGAAGCGGCCTTGCCCCCTGAAGACAAATATCCTCCCTTGCGCTGCAAGTTGCCCACCATGGCGTTCAGGACAGCCACGGCGTAGGCCGCGTACACGCCGCCGACGTAGTTGCCCGCTCCGTGGTACTGGCATACTGCCGCCCTGGGGCCGTGGGATGAAAATTCCTCCGCCACCGCCTCTATTTCACCTGGCTCCACCCCGGCAAGGGCTGCGTATTCCTCCATCGAGCGCTCCATCACACCCTCCTTCATGATGGTAAACGCGCTCTTTACCCGAATGGATTCTCCTTTTCCCGTGACCAGGACGGTGTCCACCTCAAGCTCCGCCTCTTGAACGGACTCGTAGGAGACGAATTTTTTCTCCTTCGAAAGTACCACGTAATCCTCTGACCGTTTCCCGTTGGCCCCTTCTTCCAGATCGCCAACCCTTAGGAATCTTCCATAAAGGGGGTGTCTGTCGTCTGCCACAACCAGGTGGGTGGCGTTTACGTAGGCTCCGTTTCCTCTTTTCATGGCCGCCGTGAGGTTGGGGCTTTTCAGGAAAGCGCGGTCGTATCTTTTGTTTTCTATCATCCAGCGTATGAGGCCCATGGCAAAAGCCCCGTCCTGTCCCGGTTTTATCGGTATCCATCGGTGGGCGTGGCAGGAGGCCTTCTGGGCCCTGGGATCGATGATAACCAATTTGACCTGTCCCTGGCCATGCCGTCGCGCCAGGGCCGCTCCATAGGTGTTTACCCCTGGTTGCAGGGCCTCGTAGACATTTGCCCCAAAGATGAGAATATACTTCGCTCCCCAGGGGTCGGCCTTGAGTTCTACCTGTCTTCCTTCCGTGAAGGCGTAGTTTCCCATCCTGAAACCGAGGCCGCATATGTCGGTATGGCCTATCCTATTGATGGAGCCGAAGGCCTGCTTGACGAACCGGTCGATGAACTCCTTACGGCCGGACTGGAGCCGACCGGTTAGGAACACCAGCCCGTTTCTTTTGGGGCCTAGTTCCGGAGACGCCGGATCGATGGGTTCGTCAGAGTCCAGTTCCTTTAGGCCGGGGACGTGGCGGTCTTCCCCAATGTGTTCAAAGAGACGGCCGCCGAAGGTGATTTCCCTTATGAGCTGCTCCCACTCTATGGGCTCGAATTTTCCTTCCCCCCTCTTGCCCATCCTTTTGAGGGGTTTTGTGATCCTGTAGGGGTTATGAACATAGTGATCCACTTCAATGGCCTTGCCGCAGACAGGGGCGGAGATTTTAAGGGATTCCTCCAAAGGAGTGGATGATGGCAAGGGAGCGGCCATCGTGTTGTATGGGTGGTAGGGGTTTCCCGTTACCTCTTTGATCTGGTCATTTTCTGTCACGACCCTTATGCCGCACCTGGCGTTACATCCCAGGCAGACCGAGTGAACAATCCTGACCGATGGGTTCGTCCGGGCAGAGGAAGATGCAGGGCAGGGCTTGGGCAATACGGCCGCAGCGGATAAAGCCACAGATGCCTTTATGAATTGGCGGCGCTTCATGGGCTAAGCCCTCCTTTTGCGGCATAAAGTACGCCCACTCCGCCACTGTGGGCCGGGCTCCTGGCATAGAGACGACGGCTGCGGATGTATTGGGCGAATTCCCCGGTGGGGTGCTTAAGGTCCCCGAACATCCTTGCTCCCGTGGGACAGGATGCCACGCAGGCAGGGCCCTTATCTCCGTCTTCCAGCCTTTCCACGCAGAAATCACACTTGCCTGCCTTGCTGTCTCCATTTTCTTCAACCAGTGTGATGGCACCGAAGGGACAGGCACGGACACAGGCACCCTTTCCCCGACACCTCGCCCTGTCTATGATCACTATTCCCGAGGGCAGACGCCGTATGGCCTCCTTCGGGCAGGCGGAGGTGCATGGGGCGTTGTGGCAGTGGTTGCATTGGACAGGAAGGAATTTCTGACGGGCCAGGGGATAGATCCCGGTCTCGCTGGACCGGACCCTGGTGTCCCATCTGCCGGCTGGCAGATTCCTTGCCACCTTGCACGCCACCGCGCAGGTCTCGCAGCCCATGCAGCGGTCCAGGTCTATGACCAAGGCCCACTGGGGGGAATTCTCCTTTCCATGGGCAACCCTTTCAAGATTTAGAGACCAGAGGGCCAATGCCGCCCCTGTCTTAAGGAATTGTCTTCTGGGATTCACGGCTCCTCCTTGGAGTATTTGAGGGTATGGGCTTTTGTGTCCACACTGCTTGCCGGCTTGTAGCTACCATCTCTGTGAGAAATGAAGATCAGTCCAGCGACTGGTGGACTATGGAATATCTGAAGGCCTCGGGCGCCAGCCAATCGAGCGGCCTATTCCCAGCCTCGGCGTAGGGGTACATGAAGTAGTTGAGGGGACCCGCCGCCTGTGGGGGATTCAATATGATGTCACGGCCTGTGCCAAGCCTCACCCTGAACTGGTCAATTCCTCCGAAGAAATATTTCCTGTACCGGTCCAGTTCCTCTTTTGAGGCCCCCTTGGTAAGAAGCGCCGTCTTGAGATAATCCCCTGGATCCGCCGCCACCCAGCCGTATCCTGGGACATAGAATTCAGCCCAGCAGTGCTGCCATTTGGTTATATCGGTCCTGCCTTGTTTGCCCAGCCGCAATCCGAACACCTCTCTGGCAGGCACTCCCGCTCCTCTCAAAAGTGCTACGAAGACGGAATGTATGTCCGCGCAGTTGCCCGCAGGGTGCGTCATTCCAAGGAGCAGACAGACGTCTCCCTTTCCACATCCGCGTTTTCCTGGGGCACGCCGCATGTTGGTGCAGATCCAGTCGTAGATGGCCCTGGCCTTGGCAAGATTGGATTCCTTTCCTCTGGTGATCTTACGGGCCAATTCCCTGATTTTTTCATTCACCGGTGCAAGGCTGGAGCCCTTGAGATAAGGGGCCCACTCCTTTTGACTCCAGCAGCCTTGGGCTTCATGGACGTCCTTGTCCAGCCTCTCCTTTCTTACAACGCGGAACGAGATGGTAAGTTTGCGGCTGCCAGCGGCCGGGGCCCACCTGGCATAGAGCATCGGATTGGAGTTGGCCTGATCTGAGTAAATCGCATGCTGATCAGCATTGGTCTGGATCTTAACCTCATCGATCAGCTGATATCTGTCGGACATGGGGTAGGGAATCCACAGCCTTACCTCCTGGTCCTCGGGATATCTCCCCAGGTCGAAGCTCATGGTCACAAGGCCCTTGTGTTCAGACGGCCACCCGGCTGCGAGGCCATTTTGAAACCCCAAAAGAATCATCCACATAAAAAAGGAAATGAAGATCTTCATGACGCTCCCATCCCGGACAAAATTTTCGCGTCATACTAGCAAGTTGATGGTGTTCTTACCAATTGGAATTATCAATCATGTTTATGTTTTCGATAGCTTTTGACTATAGAAAATAGAGCGTATTTTGCCTGTCCCTTTTTCTTCTGATAGACGGTTTGATTGCGGCTACTAGGCTTGCGTTTAATATGGTCGTGGCCACTCGCAACGTCTCTGACATGGAGGCAAGCGGAGTTGCCCTGTTCAATCCATGGAATGAAAAGTGCTAATGGTCAATTAAAATGACCCACAAATGGCCAACAATTTTGACCCACC
>CAZUIH010000030.1:0-20832 GCA_964620365.1 uncultured Desulfobacterales bacterium
ACTGGATGGACGGCAAGAAAAATCATCCGGACTGGATGGTGTTGGACCTGCGCCATCCAAAGGAGGCAGAACCATTTGTTAAAAAATTCCCTGACAAATGGATAGCCATCGCGTACGACAAGGTCAGGAGCCGCCATGAGGAACTCCCAAGGGATAAGACCTTTATATTGATATGCAATGCTGGTACCCGTTCTTATGAGATCCAGTGCTTCCTTGACTCGATCAACATGAATAACGCGTTTGTCCTTCCAGGTGGATTAAACGTGGTCAAACGCCTTGGGGTCGAGTGGTGGCCTGAATCATAAAAGTATGTTAATAAAATCAGCAGCCCTGTATAAAAAACCTTCAAATTTGCGGGGCTGCTGACCATATCGGGCACATGCCCGAAATTTTTTGGTAGGCCGCTGCAAAAGGAGTAGAAATTTATGAATGATTTTCGTATGACAACTAGTCTCTTGGTCCTTTTACTCTCCGTCATGCTCTCAGCACCGCTGTTCGCAGGATCCTGCCCTTCTAAGGACAAGGTCAAGGAAAACATCGAAAAGACCTTCCGCAGGAAAATCGAAGTAGACAAAGTCACCCCGAGTGAAATCGAAGGGTTGTGCGATGTACAGATCAAGCTCCAGGGTCAAAACCGCATTGTCTATACCGACAAGAACAGTAAGTACTTCATTGCCGGACAGATATACAGGGCTTCCGACCAGACCAACATCACCAAGGAAGCGGTTCAAAAACTCAACAAGTTTACCAAACAGGAGCTTGAAAAACTTGAGTCCCTGGTGGCATTCACGCTTGGTACAAAGGGCAAGACACTTTATTTTGTAACAGATCCCCAGTGCCCATATTGCAAAAAGGCAGAAAGCATATTGGAACCCCTGGCAAATGAGGGAAAAATCCAGGTAAAATTTCTCTTCTTTCCGCTCAAATTTCACAAGGGTGCAAAAGAGGAATGTATATCCATCCTGTGTGACAACAAGGGCATAGAGGGATTCAGACAGAGATACAAGTCAGATAACCAGTGTGTGGAGGGAAAAAAGAAGGTCGAGGAGACCTTGTCCTTTCTCCAGAAGAAAGGAATCAACGGAACTCCTACATATATCTTCATGAACGGATTATATCACTCAGGAGTCCTCCAAAGGTCAGACCTTGAAAAACGTCTAGGCATTAAATGAGTTGAAGAGAAGAAAAAAAACCATCAAGGGCTTGCCCGGATACGTTCCGGCAGCCCTGGTTGTTCTGTTTGCGGCAGAAATACTTCTTTTTACCAAATGGTCAGTGGCAAGAGATTACTTCTATCTGCTGGCCTGGTGGCCCTATATCGTCATAGCTGACGGACTACATTTTAAACTCAGGGGCTGGTCCCTGCTGGAATCCAGGTTTCGTGCCTTTCTAGCACTACTACCATGGTCGGTTACCGTATGGCTTATCTTCGAACTCATCAACCTCAGGCTTGGCAATTGGCACTACATAGGCATCGTGTCACACCCAATCATAAGATGGACTTGCTACACCCTCTCCTTCGCCACTGTATTTCCGGCAATTTTTGTGACATACCTGCTCATAAGGGCCACAGGCATTTTCAAAGGTGTAACTGCCCCAAAATTTGAGGTCACGGCCACAGTTGAAAATCTGATGATTTTTATGGGTGTTTCATCCCTCGTCCTGCCGCTCATGTGGCCACGATATTTTTACCCCCTTATATGGGGAAGCTTTGTTCTAATCCTTGATCCTTTCAACAAACGATCCGGTGCTCCAAGCCTGCTTGGTGACCTGTCCCAGGGAAAACCACAAAAGGCGTTGCAGTTGATGCTGTCAGGCCTGATATGCGGTTTGCTGTGGGAATTCTGGAATTTCTGGGCCGGTTCCAAGTGGATATACACCATTCCATTTATAGAAGGGCCGAAACTGTTTGAAATGGTCCTTCCAGGTTTTTTGGGGTTTCCTCCTTTTGCACTTGAATGTTATGTCATATATGTCTTCATCCAGAGGCTGAACCTTGCACCTGGCTGGGATCTCGAAGGGGATGAGGCCGGGCGGACAGGCGAATTTAGACCTTGGCAGATATTCGTGCATCTGCTCTTTTGGTTGTTCTGTTATTTTCTTATAGATAACAATACGGTAATGTCATTTCACTAACGCGCCTGTGAAACAGCCGTAGACAGCTATTCAAAATATGTACAGATCCATTGACGAAATACTGAATGGAACGATATAGTCCATCCACTATTCTTTAGGGGGGATATGTAAATGAAAGACATGAAAAAAATGTACAGTACCATCCTGGGAGATGCCTTCCCGGCTGAAATGAAAATATCTTTTGGCGACCAGACTCTGGTGTACAAAAAACGCACCTGGAATATAGGCGGAGAGGAAAAGGGATTGAGATATGGTGAAAACCCTGACCAGCAGGCCGCCCTTTACGAACTGGTAAATGGGAACCTGGTCATGGGGGATTGTGCCTACATCGAACCCGGTAATGGCCTGGTAAGCTCAATAACAGAAGAAGACATGATCCAGGCGGGGAAACACCCGGGCAAAATAAACCTCACCGACGTTGACAATTCTCTCAACGTACTAAAGTTCCTCATGAAAAAACCAGCCGCAGTTATTGTAAAACACAACAACCCATGCGGAGTGGCCTACGGCGATACCATTGAAGAGGCGTTCATGAAGGCGCTCAGGGCAGACAGGGTGGCAGCGTTTGGCGGATGTGTCGCCCTCAACAGGTCCATAGACAAGTCCACCGCAGAGGCCCTTAGCAGGCAGTATCTCGAAGTGGTATGCGCACCTGAATACGAAGAGGGAGCAGTCGAGATACTTTCCCAGAGAAAAAATCTGCGCATCATAAAAATACAGCGTATTGAGCAACTGGAGAGCTACTGGGACAAACGCTTCATTGATTTCAAGAGCCTGATAGACGGAGGGTTGATCATACAGCAATCTCCTGTAAACCAGATTCGCACCAAGGAAGACCTCAAACCTGCCGAATGTGAATATGAAGGAAGGCTCTACAAGATAAAAAGGCTTCCGGATGAAAGGGAGTATGAGGACATCCTTTTCGGATGGGCCGTAGAGCAGGGAATCACGTCCAACTCGGTCATTTATGTCAAAAATGGTGCCACGGTAGGGATTGGAACCGGTGAGCAGGACCGTGTAGGAGTAGCGGAAATAGCTGTTTACAAGGCATACACGAAATACGCTGACATCTTGTGTTGGGACAAGTACCAGATTCCCTACAAGGAACTGGAATTGCTGGTGGAAAAGGGCGAAAGGGACAAGGCCCAGAAAGAAGAGATAGATGCCCAGGTAAAGGCCGACAAAGGCAATATTCCAGGATCAGTCATGGTTTCCGACGCGTTTTTCCCGTTCAGGGATGGTGTGGATGTAGGAATAAGGCAAGGGGTATCCGCCATCGTTCATCCAGGTGGCTCCATGAGGGACTGGGAATCCATAGAGGCCTGCAATGAGGCAGATCCCCCTGTTGCCATGGTATTTACTGGTCAACGAGCCTTTAAACATTAATGAGCCTGAACCCATGGAAAAAAAATTGGTAGAGACACTGAAACTTCCAAACACTCTTACCCTTGAGTTGTACGACTGTTCCAAACGTCTTGCAGGGGACAGGTGGTACGTGGCCCTTTTGGCCCGCGTTCCTATAAAGATTACAGAAGAGGATTTCTTGGATCGTCCCGAAGGCAAAAGCCTGTACGCCGAGTTTGTAGAAGGCAACGGCCATGAGATATACTTCGAGCTGAAAAAGGAGAGAAACTTCATCGATGAAAGGGAAAAGGATGCCGTTTTTGAAGAACTTCTCTCCAATCTGAAGAAGCACGTCCTTGGCTACTTTGGTCATGAAGCCTTCGCCAAGGGCGTTATAAGACGACACATAGAGAAATTCGAACAGGAAAGGACCTGGTGGAAATGAGTAAAGTAGCAGACACAACCCAGCAAAGTTTGTTGAAATCGCTCTTTCTAACCGAGGCAAGGTCCTCCTCTTCTGCCGCGCAGGATAGCCCCCCTGCTGAAACCATGGAGGCAGAAACCCCCTGGGGAACAAAGTTCCATATCCAGACCTTCAGGGGTAAACCGGAAGAACCACATATCATCTATGTCCCTGCTGAATATGACACGGATGATGACGTGAACATACTCGCACAGGGATTTGGGCAACATGGCATCACCTTTTCAACCTGTGATCTGAGGGCAGAAATCGAAGGGGACCGGCTTACTGACATCAACTCCCTCTTCGATCTGGGCGAGGCCTTTTTCCGTAATATGACCGAGTGGCGACGGAACCAGGCATTTTCAGGCCCTTTTGTGATAATGGGCCGCTCAGTCGGTGCTGCCGTCGCCCTAGACATGGCCCACCGTCATCCAGACGACAGCCTTTGCCTTGTCCTGGAGTCTGCCTTTGACCGCACCGTTGATTTTTTGAAGGCCAAAGGCCTGGATGTTTCAGGCCAAGACCCGGAAGAGGATCCCTTCAACAATAGGGCCAAGATGAAAAAATTTGACAAGCCTGTACTCTTCATACATAGCCACCGGGATGAATTAATATCATTGGGCCAGGTGGAATGGCTTGTCGCAGAAAGCAGGTCCAAGGCAACCCAGTTCCAGGTGGTGCCCAGTGGAGGACGTCAGGATATCGTAGAATGTTCCGGTGATCTCTACTTCAACGTCATAAAAGGTTTCCTTGACCTCAGGCTGGGGAGAAGGCCACCACGAAAATCGTGGCGTGAGAGGGGGTTATGACCATACCCCCTCAATTTCTTCCCCACACTTTGGACACTTGCCATTGAGCAGCCTGTTTTCCAATACTCGAAAGCCATATCGGCTGACAAGTTCCTCACCACAGGAAGGGCAATAGCTATTTTCGCCCCCCTCCCCTGGAACATTGCCTTCATAGACATAACGAAGCCCTTCCTCAAGCCCTATTTCCCTAGCCTGTTTCAAGGTCTCAACCGGAGTGGGGGCCCTGTCCAACATCTTGTAAGTGGGATAAAATGCGGTCACGTGCCAGGGTATCGAAGGACTTACGCCCTTTATAAATCTCGCTATTTCCCTAAGCTCTGATGGGGAGTCATTCCAGCCAGGGATTACCAGGGTAGTCACTTCCACCCACACTCCAAGCTCATGCATGAGCTTGATGTTGTCCAACACGGGAGTGAGCCGGGCCTTACATACCTGCCGGTAAAACTTGTCTGAAAATGCCTTCAAATCGATATTTATTGCGTCAAGTACCGTTGAAACATGACGCGTAACTTCCTCTCCCATGTAACCATTACTCACAAAGACGTTCTTAAGCCCCTTTTTCTTGGCAAGGACGGCACAGTCATATGCAAATTCATAAAATATCGTTGGTTCAACGTATGTGTAGCTGATGGACTTTGCGCCTCCTAGTATCGCCTCATTGACAATATCTTCCGCCGTCCTGTCCTCCCCAGCAATGTCGCCCTTTGAAAGATGTGTGTATTGAGATATCTGCCAGTTCTGGCAATGTTCGCATTTGAAATTGCATCCCATTGTGGAGATGGAATAAGAGAGAGTTCCAGGGAGAAAATGAAACAGGGGTTTTTTTTCTATTGGGTCCATGTTTTCAGAAACCACTTTTCCATAGACCAGGCTGAAAAGTGTACCGTACCTGTTTTCCCTTACGCCACACATTCCTCGTTTTCCTGATTCAATCACACAACCGTGATTGCAAAGATAACAACGTACTGTTGAATCCGATTTTTTTTCATAAAACATGGCCTTTATCATTTATCATCCCTCACTCTCGAATTTTGCTGGCTCATTGACCAAATTGATCTTTAAGCCGGATTATGCAGCTGATGATTTCACCAACTCTGCTTTAATGTCGGGTAAATGAAGTACAAGAAGTACTACTTAATGCCCTTACCTCGCATCTTCAGCGAAATCACCAACTGCATAATCCGGCTTAAAAACACATTACCCTTCCACCTCTGACAATTTCTTGTTATTTGTACATTAAGAATTAATTTGCAAATGTCATGTTCTTCAGCAAATGAATTTGTTTTTTGGGTTATCTGATTATAAAATTATTTATATTCGATAAATATTTAAGAATTTTTCTCTGATCCCGACTAGTTTTAATAGAAAGATAGAAAAACTTATCGGAGGGCATGAATGGAGTACAACAATTTGCAAAAGGGAGAGGTCTTTGTCACAGATGAAAAACAAGCAATTTTATCTGCCAAATCCCTTGGTGCCGCCCTTGCTGCTTGCGTAAAGGATCCGGAACATACCGTTACGGGCATGGCAGTCATTCTCCTTCCCAAATTACCCTCTAGTGAATCCGTTACTTCAGGAATGGAAGCGCTAGACGCAGTAAACGGCCTGCAAAAGCTCTTCCGAGATGCCCTCTCCCTTGGCGCTAGGCGGGAAACGTTAAAGGTATGGCTTGTAGGTGCCACCCAGTTCATGGAGGCCCCAAAAGACATTGCGATCGGGGCCCAGGTTTACACCGCGGTGCGACAAATCCTTAAACAAAACCGAATCAAGATAACAAATGAACATGTGGGGGGGCAACAAAATAGGTCCATAATACTTAAAGCCGGAGGAGTAGATGGCCCTGAGGTGCGGCTTGAAGGTGAAGAGGAGATCAAGCTATGACCTTTGACGTACAGCCAGATTTCACCCTGGAACACATATTTACAAACATGACCGAATTACCCACCTTCCCAAAGGTGGTGCACAGGGCAATGGCCCTTCTCGAGGACCCCGATACCACCATGGAGGAACTCGCAAAGCTGCTAAAATTTGACCAGGCGCTCACGGCCAACATTATACGCATCACAAACTCTGCCCATTTTGGACTGACCCAGCAGATAACAAACCTTGAAACCGCCCTTGCCCTCCTTGGACAAAAACAGATAAGGGAAATACTGGTAGCAAGTGCTAGCATGCCCTACCTGTCCCGTCCAATCAGTGGTTACGGAATGGATGCCTCTGATCTGTGGGCCCATTCAATAGGGGCAGCACTTTCCGCCGAAATTCTTGCCGAATATTGCAAATATCCCGATCCAGCGGTTCTGTTCACCACGGCTCTCCTGCACGACGTTGGCAAGATCGTTCTCAACATTCATGTAGGCGCGCGTCTCGAAGAAATAGCGCAGGTTGCCATCCAGGAACAGCTCACATTTCCGGAGGCCGAATGGAAGGTACTGGGAGGTGACCACGCCGTGGTTGGTTCTGAAATCTTACGCCAGTGGGATTTTCCCCATGATATTGTAAGGGCAATAAGATGTCATCATGATCCGGATCTGTACATCCAAAGCGACCTTGCGGCACTCCTCGCCCTAAGCGATATCATGACAGTGCAACTTGGAATAGGCGTAGGGACTGACGGCTTCCGAAACAGGATCAATCCCAAACTCCTTGAAAAAGTGGGTATGGACCGAAATGGCTACCATGTCTGCCTGAAGAAAGCCCTGAAGGCTTATCAAGAAGCCTCCGATCTCCTGGCTCTATGCCTCCCGGAGGAACAGGATTAGCCCGATTATTCATGAACAATCCGGGTTAGACCAAAATTCTAATTTTTGGAGGTTCCCTCAAATCATCATCTGGAAAAAGAGGCTATCAAAAAGGTATGATCAGAAGGTTTTTCCATGAGCCTTGGTTCCAAGTCGATCCTGGAATCCTTCGCCTTTTCGGCTAAAGGCCGCGTGGCCAGGATGTGATCTATCCTCCAGCCAAGTCCCCTTTTGACACTCCCGCGAATTCTGTAATCAAAAAACGTATAATGGTCAGGTCCCTTGTTGAACAGCCTGAAGATGTCTACAAAACCCCAGGACTTCACCCTGTCAAAGGCATCTCGCACGTCCTTATGAAAGCATACGTGATTCTCATGTCTTTCCGGGGCATAAACATCTTCAGGTTCGGGGGCGACGTTGAGGTCACCACTCCACAACAGATTGTCTGAAGGGGAATAATGCCTGTCAAAGAGCTGCTTGAGCCTATCGAACCACTTCAATTTTTTCTCAAAATAGGGGTGACCTATCTCCTTTCCCTGGGGCACATAGGTATTTACTATATGGATCCCGTCTACCCTGCACCGTATGAGCCTTGCCTCATCCTCAGGCGTATTTTCTGAATCATCAAAACCAAAGGCCACCTCCTCGATATTGCCGACAGATGCTATCGCGACCCCGTTATATGATTTCTGGCCACGGTAGACAACGTTATAACCAATATTTCGGAAGGCATCCTCCGGAAAGTCCGGGTCCTGCACCTTGGTTTCCTGCATGCAAAGAACATCCACCCTGTTTTGTTCCAGCCAAGGTATGACGATGTGAAGGCGAGCCCTCAACGAATTGACATTAAAGGTTGCTACAGTAAAACATTCTTTATCCATGAAATACCTCCGTGTGAAAACTCAGCTCGCGTTCCCGGTTGTCGACACACCAGTTTTTTCTACAGGCCTTGCCCATTTGAAACTGGCAGTTTCTCCAAAGTTTCTCAGGCCAGTGAAAATAATTTGAACCGTTCATGCAAGCATAGGTCAAATATCCATCATAAAAGCATTATGTTGTCATCACCCTTTATGATAAATGAAAAGGTGTTTTTTATGTTCCGGGAACGGCCTATTTCACTGAATATGCTTTATTGTCACATGGCCTCCACCTTTCGGCCTTCGCAAACTCAGAGACCTCACAATCCGGATGAGTAATTACACTACAAGATATGTTTCCATGTCCTTATAAATATGGTAAAGCTATATCTATCAAACATCTAGACAGTGGCAGCAGGTAACTGGCATCGGCCAGAACCTGGCAAAAGCATTCGTCTTAGTAAGGTTAACACCTTGACACTTGGAATAAATCTTGGTATCAGAGCATGGCTCTGCGATTAAATTGATGATGATTTAGAAAAGGTTCAACAGGCGCGTAGCTCAGTGGGAGAGCGCTACCTTGACGCGGTAGAAGTCGGCGGTTCAATCCCGCCCGCGCCTACCATTTTTTATTTTGGGAAACATTCCAAAGGTGAAAACTCGAATAAAGGCATTCTTCAGAACCACTGCAGGTGAGAAGGTGCCTTTTTGTACTTTTGAGCAAATAGATGGATAGTGACAAGATAACTGTAACGTTCCCTGATGGCGCAACCAAAGAGTTCAGCAAGGGATCCCTGGCCAAGGACATACTGAGCGAAATCATTGGAAAGAAAAAGGCCAAAAAAGCCATTCTGGTAAGTATCAACGGAGACCTGAAGGATCTTTCAACTCCCCTTACCGAAGATTGCAGGCTTGAGGCGATTCTGGAGGGTGATGAAAGGGGTCTCGAGGTACTCAGACACACTACCGCCCACATAATGGCCCAGGCAGTAAAGGAACTCTTCCCTGACGCCAAACTCGCCATAGGACCTGCCATAGAAAACGGTTTTTATTACGACTTTGACTACAAGCGTGGCTTCACTCCGGAAGATCTGGAGAAGATAGAGGCCAGAATGCAGGAAATCATAAAGGAATCCGTTCCTATCCAAAGGAAGGAAATGAGCCTCGACGAGGCAAGAAGGCTGTTCCAGTCCCAGGATGAACCCTACAAGCTGGAGCTGTTGGACGACCTCAAATCCTATGGCGAAGCAAGTGTATCCCTTTACAGCCAGGCGGGCTTTTCTGATCTTTGCAGGGGTCCACATCTTCCTACCACTAGCCGTGTAAAATCATTCAAATTGACAGGTGTAGCCGGTGCGTACTGGAGGGGAGATGAAACGCGCCCCATGCTCCAGAGGATATATGGAACGGCCTTCTTTGACAAAAAAGAGCTGAAGGCCTATCTCAACCGGCTTGAAGAGGCCAAGAAAAGGGATCACAGGCGTTTGGGCAAGGATCTGGACCTTTTCTCCATTCAGGACGAAACTGGACCGGGCCTGATTCTGTGGCATCCCAAGGGTGGAATAATACGAAAGACCATAGAGGATTTCTGGCGTGATGAGCATCTGAAAAGGGGCTATGACCTCTTATACACCCCACACATTGCCAGGAGGGACCTCTGGAAGACGAGCGGGCATCTCGATTTCTATGCGGAAAACATGTACGCACCGATGCAGATCGACGATGTGACATACCAGCTCAAGCCCATGAACTGCCCCTTCCATATAACGATCTACAACTCCAGGAGACGGAGCTACAGGGAGCTTCCATTCAGATGGTGTGAGCTTGGGACTGTCTACCGATACGAAAGGACAGGGACTCTCCATGGTCTTATGAGGGTAAGGGGTTTCACCCAGGATGATGCCCACGTGTTTTGCAGGCCTGATCAGCTTGACCAGGAGATTCACGACATACTGGACATGACCCTCTATGTCCTGAGGGTATTCGGATTTGACAGGTACGACATCTACCTTTCCACCCGACCGGACAAGTACGTTGGAACGGAAGAAAATTGGGAACGGGCCACCAATGCCCTCAAAAAGGCACTTGAGGCGCAGGGGCTTCCCTATGAAATAGACCCGGGTGAAGGGGTTTTTTACGGTCCAAAGATAGACATAAAGATTAAGGACTGTCTGGACCGTTCATGGCAATGCTCAACCATTCAGGTAGACTTCAATCTTCCTGAACGGTTTGAAGTACGCTATATTGGAGAAGATGGTCAGGCCCACTCGCCCATCATGATACACAGGGCGCTTCTTGGTTCACTGGAACGCTTCTTCGGGGTCCTCATAGAACATTACGGGGGGGCCTTTCCCGTATGGCTTGCGCCCGTGCAGGCATTGGTTCTCACCGTAACCGACAGACAAAACCAATGGGCTGAAGAGGTCAAGGCCAGGTTGAAGGCAGCGGGCATAAGGGCTGATAGCGATATCAGAAATGAAAAGCTTGGTAAGAAGATTCGAGAGGCCCAATTACAAAAGATCCCATACATGCTCGTCATAGGGGACAAAGAGGTTGAGGAGAGGAGTGTGAGTCCGAGGACCAGGAAGGGAGAAAACCTACCTGCCATGTCCGTGGACGATTTTATAGAACTTTTGTTGAAGGAAAGGGATTCAGTCTTTGAGACTGCCCGCAAAACGGGAGAGTAAGGGTTAAGACACAGGAGGTGCAGCATCGCCAGAGAACAGCATGTCAATGTAAATCATCAGATAAGGGCAAGTGAAGTCCGTCTAATCGCAGAAGATGGACAACAGATAGGAGTTGTTCCCATCAGCGAGGCACGGGCCAGGGCTGAAGAGGCTGGATTGGATCTCGTTGAGGTGGCCCCCAATGCAAAGCCTCCGGTATGCCGAATAATGGACTATGGCAAGTTCAAGTATGAACAGTCTAAAAAGGCCCAGATTGCAAAAAAGAAACAGACATATGTACAAGTAAAAGAGATCAAGATGCGTCCCAGGACGGACGTGCACGATCTTGAAGTAAAGAAAAAGCGCATCAGAAAATTTCTGAGTGACGGGAACAAGGTTAAGGTCACCGTCAGGTTCAGAGGAAGGGAGATCGTCCACTCTGAACAGGGGCTCCAGATGTTGAAGTCCATAGCCGAAGAGATGTCAGATGCTGCGGTCCTTGAACATATGCCCAAGAAAGAAGGACCTACCATGCATATGATTCTGGCGCCTAAAAAAGATTGACCTTCCCCTGAGATAGAGTTACTTATTTGCGATCAAACTTTCTGAAAAGCAAAAGAGGGCTGGTGCCCCTTTTTTTGCGTAATAAAAGAGGTGAAGGACTATGCCAAAAATTAAGAGCAAACGCTCCGCAATGAAGCGCTTCAAAAAGACAGGCACAGGAAAGTTCGTGTATAACAAGGCTGGAAAAAGCCATCTCCTTACGCATAAGACCAGGAAAAGAAAACGGAACTTGAGAAAGGATGCCGTCATATCTGAAGCAATGGTAAAATCTTTGAAAAAGATGATGCCGTAATCAATATAAGTTTTGAAGAGGTGAAACAATGCCAAGGGTAAAAAGGGGTTTTAAGGCCCGTAGACGTCGCAAGAAAATTCTTAAACAGGCCAAGGGATATTGGGGTGCACGTCACCGCTGTTTCAAGCAGGCGAAAGAGACGGTAGAAAAGGGACTCTGTTATGCATACAGGGACCGCAAGGCCAAGAAGCGGTTATATCGCCGCCTCTGGATAACCAGGATCAACGCTGCCTGCAGGCTGAATGACATCTCATACAGTCGTTTCATGGATGGCCTTAAAAAGGCTGGGGTTGAAACAGACCGCAAGATGCTTGCGAATCTGGCGGTCACAGATCCCAATGCCTTTTCCACCCTGGTTGAAATGGCAAAATCAGCATAAAAGTTATCCAGATGCTTGAGCGCTTTGAGGAGATAAAAAAGAAGGCTGTCGATGCCATATCGTCGGCATCAAATAGTGATGACCTTGAACAGATCAGGATAAAGGTACTAGGCCGAAAGGGCGAGCTTACAAACCTTTTAAAATCCATTGGCACGCTGGCCCCGGAAGAACGACCCAAGATGGGTCAGCTTGCTAACAAGATCAAAAAAGAAATTGAATATCTCTTAAAAGAGGCCCTTGAAGACCTTAAGAGTGCTCGCCCCGCACATATTTCAGGGCTTGATCCCACACTTCCGGGCCGGACAAGGCCCCTCGGAACACTGCATCCCATCACCCACGTAATGGGGGATATATGTGCTATCTTTGAGCGCATGGGCTTTTCCATAGCTACCGGCCCTGAAGTCGAGCTGGATTTTTACAATTTCGAGGCCTTGAACATTCCGCCTGATCACCCTGCAAGGGATATGCAGGACACCTTCTACATAGACGAGAAGGTCCTTCTTCGTACCCACACGTCACCCATTCAGATAAGGACAATGGAAGCGGTCAAGCCGCCGCTGCGCATTATCGCACCTGGCAAGGTATACAGATGCGATTCTGATGTGACCCACACTCCTATGTTTCACCAGGTAGAAGGGCTGATGGTGGACAAGGATGTCAACTTTGCCCACTTGAAGGGGGTTTTAACAAGTTTTATCCATGAAATATTCGGTCCAGATACGGCGGTTCGTTTCCGTCCCAGTTTTTTCCCTTTTACCGAACCAAGCGCAGAGGTGGATATACAGTGTGTAATATGCCATGGTGAAGGTTGCCGTGTCTGTTCCAGGACTGGATGGCTCGAGGTACTGGGCGCAGGCCTGGTTCATCCGGCGGTGTTCAGACATGTGGGCTACGATCCAGAGGAATTTAGTGGATTCGCCTTCGGGCTGGGGGTGGAAAGAATTGCGATGTTGAAGTATGGGATCGACGATATTCGCCTCTTTTACGACAACGATTTAAGATTCCTGCGTCAATTCTCCGTGTTTTAAGTTGGTTGGAAGGTTATGCTTGTTCTCACATCGTGGCTGAAAGATTTTGTTCCCTTTACGGTGCCAGCGGAAACCCTGGCAGAAGACCTAACCATGACTGGTCTAGAGGTGGAGGGAGTTGAATACCGTTATGACTACCTGAAATCCGTTGTGGTGGGGAAAATCACCGCGATCCTCTCCCATGATCAAAAGCCGGATCTCAAGATCTGTACAGTGGACACAGGGAAGAAATCTTTACAGGTAGTCTGCGGTGCCCCCAATGTCAAAATAGACCAGTTCGTCGCGGTTGCCCTGCCCGGAACCGTCTTGCCAGGTGAACGTAAGATAGATTCTACTACAATCCACGGCGTGGAATCCAACGGAATGATATGCTCGGAGGCCGAGCTGGGAATTGGCGAGGATCAGAGCGGAATCCTTGTACTGGAAGATCCCAACTTAAAGCCGGGCCAATCCATCACAGAGGCTCTTTGCCTGGACGATTGGATACTGGAGATCGGGGTAACGCCCAACAGGCCCGACTGCCTGAGCGTACTTGGAATCGCAAGGGAGATAGCAGCCCTCTACGACCTTGAAATCTCCCGTAAAGATCCTTTCGGAATCAATCCTGGGGAGGAAGCATCAACCACTGTTCCAATTACCATAGAGGCCCCTGATTTATGTTACAGGTACACAGCGGCCGTTTTGGATAATGTCTCCATCGGCCCATCCCCTGTATGGATGCAAAGAAGGCTGGAGGCCTGCGGCATAAGGTCGATCAACAACGTAGTCGATATCACGAATTATATTCTTCTTGAAACAGGACAGCCCCTCCATGCATTTGATCTCGATAAACTGAAAGGACCAGCTATCATTGTACGTACCGCCAAGCCAGGAGAATCCATCATGACCCTGGATGGCAAGGATCGCAAGCTGGATCCTGACATGCTTGTAATAGCCGACCAGGAAGATGCGGTCGCAGTCGCCGGGATCATGGGAGGAGCTGATAGCGAGGTAACCGATGATACCAGGCGAATCCTCCTGGAAAGTGCCTGGTTTGCACCTTCACAGGTACGGAGGACCGCCAAACGACTCAAACTCTCAACCGACGCATCCTACCGTTTTGAACGTGGAATCGATCCTGAAATGGTAACCGGAGCGCTGTTCCGGGCAATGGAGCTCGTCACCAAGATTGCCGGTGGAAAGGTATGCGGAAACCATATTGACGTCTATCCCAGACCCTATTCCCCTGTGGCGGTATCTATTCGTCCGCAAAGGGCAAATCAGCTTCTGGGCACATCGATCTCTGCCAAGGACATCTCCGATATAGTTCGCAGGGTCGGGGTCCAAATCACTGAGGAAGACGATGATGTCATTAAGGGATTCTCGCCATCACATCGGCCTGACATAGTTTCTGAAATAGACCTGGTTGAAGAGGTCGCCAGACTGCATGGCTTCGCCAAGATCCCTACCCTTCTTCCAAAGGCCGAGTTGATAACGACTGGGGCAACAAGGATCGATGCAACAATATCCAAGATCAAGACAATCCTCATGGCCCAGGGCATGTCTGAGGCAATCTCCTACAGTTTCCTTGCCGAAAAGGAGGTAAAGGCACTAAAATTCCCGGACGAATCACCCCATCTACGCATGGTGCGGCTCAAAAATCCCCTCAGCGACGATCAGGCTGTCTTGAGAACCCATCTTTTTTCATCCCTATTGGGTGCGTGTGCCAGGAATCAGGCAAGAAGGAACCTGGATATACGCCTGTTTGAGGTGGGCAAAATCTTCTTCGCCACAAAACCTGGACACCAACCACAGGAAGAAATGCGCCTTTCTGCCATCCTGGCAGGTCCCAGGCACCCGGATCTATGGTGCTGGCCCTCTGAACAAAGCGATCTGTTCGATCTCAAGGGCATCATGGAAATGCTTTTGAACGGTATGGGCATATCAGGTTGGCACATAGAGCTTGGAACGCCGGATGCCCCCTACTACCTTCCAGGCTCTTCTGGCCGGATAGTCCATGGTGATGAAAACAGTCTGCTTGGCACCTTTGGACAGATTTCATCAGATGTGCTTGAACAATGGGACATAGAGGTACCGGTCTTCGGTTTTGACTTTTCAGTAGAAAAACTTTCTTCCGCATCTAATACCCAGGTAAAGTTCCGGCCCTTACCGGAATTCCCATCAGTGGAACGGGATGTCGCCATTGTACTGCCTGAAGACGTGGCGGCCCAGGACATCCTAGATTTTATAGAAAAGCAGAATGTCACCTATCTCGAATCCTTGAAAATTTTTGACCTTTACAGGGGTAAACCGATTCCCAAAAATTTCAAAAGCCTAGGACTAAGGCTGCGTTACCGTGCTACGGACCACACCCTTTCAGATGAAGAAGTATCCCAGGTCCATGATCCTGTGATAAAGGCACTTATGGAACACTTCAAAGGGGAGCTTAGAAGCTGATGGGAGCCCTTACGAAAAAGGAAATAGCACAGACCATAAGTGAACAGATGGGATTTTCCGTACGTATGAGTCTCCAGATGGTCGATGCCCTGTTCCAGATCATGAAGCAGTCACTCCTGGAAGGTGAAGATATCAAAATCGTCCGATTTGGAACTCTAATGCACGTAAAAAAACCTGCTAGACGAGGTATGAGTCCATCAAACGGTGAACCGATAACAATACCTTCCCGGAGGACTGTAGTGTTTCGCCCCAGCAAGGTGCTAAAAGGTGTGGTGAATGCCAATCAGGGAGAAAAAATATTACAGAATAGGGGAAGTGAGTAAACTCACTGGAGTCGAGGCCCATGTACTAAGGTATTGGGAAAACGAATTTCCGCAGATAAAGCCCCGCAGGGTTGCCAGACAGCGCCTTTACCGGCATGATGACATTGAAACCATAAGACAAATCAAGGAACTCCTTTATGAAAAGGGGTTCACCATTGCAGGGGCAAAGAAGTATCTGCAAAAGAAACAGGATAACAGCTGCCCACAGAAGCAAAACGTCGCGCCATCCAGAGAACACGGAAACGCAAGGGACTTTATCGAGGAGATAAAAAAAGAACTTATCTCGATACAGGACATTTTGACAGATGAAAATGGATGACAAACAATTTCAGAAACTTAAGAAATTAAGAAAACGTATAGATGCCATAGACTCTGAACTGGTGCACCTGCTCCAGGAACGCATGAAGGTGGCGGTTGAAATTGGAAAGGCCAAGGCCGAGGCCTGCCGCCAGCCCCTTGATCTGACCAGGGAGCAGGAAGTAATACAACACATACTTGACCTCAACAAGAACGAGTTTCCTCCCGAGGGCCTAAGGGTAATATTCGGCGAGATCATATCCGCATGCAGAAACGCACAGCGCCCGGCCAAGGTAGGATACCTAGGCCCTGAAACCACCTTTACCCACTTGGCAGCCACCAAATTTTTTGGAAGTGCCCCTCAATTCATCCCTCAATCCAACATTACCGAGGTATTTGAAGAGGTCGAGCGTGAACGCACCGATTTCGGAGTAGTCCCTATCGAAAACTCGGTTGAAGGAACCGTGGCCCTCACCCTGGACGGTCTTTGCGACTTCAAGGTCAAGGTGTGCGGAGAAATTTATCTACCCATATCCCATGACCTTATAAGTCAGAGCGGTCGTACTGACAAGATAAGACGAATCCTTTCACATCCCCATGCCCTAGCCCAATGCAAAATATGGTTGCAGAAGCATCTTCCAGCCGTACCAACGGAAGAAGTGGTAAGCACCGCCCAAGCCGCACGATGGGCTGCCATTGACCCAAGTGTGGCAGCCATAGCAAGTCCCCTGGCTGCAAGGACCTACAACCTCCAGGTAGTGGCAAAAAGCATAGAGGATTTCGCGGGAAATACCACACGGTTTCTTGTGCTCGGACATTCTTGCCCGAGGCCAAGCGGAGACGACAAGACATCCCTTCTGTTAAGCCTTGAAGACAAGCCCGGCTCTCTTTTCAAACTGCTTGAGCCCCTTGCAGACCGGGGAATAAACCTCACTAAAATACAGTCCAGACCGGTGAAGAATGAACCCTGGCGATATCTATTTTATGTGGACATAGCAGGTCATATAGATGACGAAAGAGTCAGGGAGGGAGTGGAGGCTATACGAAAGGGGTGCACATTCTTGGAATGGCTGGGCTCCTATCCAAAGGGGGAAAAGGTCTCTTGACCCTTTCTCCCCCGGTCCTGCCATTCGAAAACTTTTCCACTAATTGCAATTGCCCTATTACCGTTGCTTAAAATCCCAGACCCTAAATAATCCGGGGTTACTGTTTATCCTGCCCCTTGTCCTTCTGAGACAGTTTCATTATCTGGTACCGCACAAAATCCAGATTTTCTCCTTCTGGCTTTATCGATAGATAGCGGTTGTAAGCGCTCAGGGCATCATCTCTTTTGCCCAACATGGTCGCTGTCCTGGCCTCATCCAGGGTAGCAACGGCGGAAAATCCCTTATTTGTTCCGCTTACCTGCTTATATATTTCAAAAGCAGCTTGGATGTCACCCTTGCCTTCAAGTACATATCCAAGACCCATCTTGGCGCTTTGTCCTAAGGAGCTGTCCTCATCAAAGGCCTCCTTTGCCTTGTTGAAGTATTCTGCTGCCTTATCAGTGTCACCAAGATCCCTATACGCAGAGCCGAGGAGCAAAGTTGCCTGGTCCGCAGCCTTAGTGCTGCCATGCTGGCTTATGATTTCCTTGAGCATTTTTGCCCGCTGAGCTGGATCTGGGTTCTGCATGGCTGAACCCAGGACTGTAGCCCCCTTTCTCTCCTGGCTTGCATCGTATGCGGAGTAACCGACCCACAACAAAAACGCCATGAAAACTATGACGATTCCTGCCAGGATCTCTCTGGACTTTGATTTTACAAAGTCTCTGACTGGTCCTGGCAAAAAAACTGTCAATTCATCAAAAAGCTGTTTCAGCTGTTCCTTGAGACTCTCGTCAAACGGTGTGTCAACCTGTTCTGCCATTTCCTACCCCACAAATCAACCCTTTTTTCCAAAAAAATCATTCCACTTAAAGATCATCGGCTCGACGTCCTTTTTCAACTCGACTACGTCAACTACCGATCCCACAAAAATAGTATGATCTCCTGCCTCAAAGCTATCCTTTAGTTCCAATTCAACATACGCGTAGGCATCCTCAAGGACGGGAGAGCCCTTAGGCGCGTTTGTAAATTTTATCCCCTTGAATTTATCCGTTTTTCTCCCACTTTTAAAGCCAAAGTGTTTGGCTAGATCCATGGCATCAACGGACAGGGCATTCAGACAGAAGTAGCTTGATTTCCTGATTAAACCATGTGTATGACGTGCAGACGCGATTGCCACTGCGATCATTGGCGGTTTGAAGGACACCTGGGTAGCCCAGGCCGCGGTCATACCGTTTATTTCTTCCTTTGTTCTGACAGTAACCACATACACCCCTGTTGGAACGGCCCTAGAAATGAGTTCTTGCATGGCAGCCTCCTAGCTTGGGTTAATTGAACGTACCTGCTACCCTGAATCCCAGCAAAAAAGGTAGCTCCATGATGAAACCTCTGAAAAACAGCTATTCCACCCTGAGACACGATACCAGAATACCCTAAACTGGCGTAAACGGGCTACATGAATAGTCTTCACTGTTAACAACACAGTAACCAGCCAAATGAAGACGGTTTTCCAGAGATTGTGCTACCGGGAATTATACCTTAGAGGATGATCGTGTCAAAATATAAACGCTGATTATGCCCCCAAATGGCGAAAAAAGATTTCTGGTTTATACAACAAACAAGTTGCAACCAAATAAATCGACAAAAAAATTCACCCTAATAGAATCTATTTTGGGGCCGTTAAAGCCGCCAGGGATCACCAATATTACCGATTTTATCCTATTATCAGCTAGTTGAAGCATAAATGCATGTCTCCGTGTCTGCCGCCTTTATGACTCTGCCAACTCCGATGCCGAATAATCCAGGAAAAAAAATAAAGGACTTTATGCTTGACATCTGCTTAAAAAACTGTAAAAAGATGACCGGCGCGTGGCGGTGTAGCTCAGTTGGTCAGAGCATGCGGCTCATATCCGCAGTGTCCGGGGTTCAAGTCCCTGCACCGCCACCAACTGTATAATCACTAAACCTCAAAGATCCCATCAAATTGTCCCCTCAGGCTAAAACCGGAGCAGATAAATGAAACTTTTAATAAGTCTCTTGGGTCTACTGTTAATTGTGGAAGGTCTGCCATATTTCGCTTTCCCTGAAAGAATGCAGGCCATCATGGAAGAAATCCAGAAAATGAAACCGCAACAGTTACGCATGGTAGGTCTGATCAGTACCATTTTAGGATTGATTCTCTGCTATCTTGCCCAGAGAACGAATATTTTCTCATGAAAACCGGCTACAGCCTTTCTGACTATCACTATGACCTTCCACCTCGACTCATAGCCCAACGCCCGGCGGAAAGGCGGGACACATCCCGCCTGATGATTTTAGACCGTCAGTCAGGGGCTATAACCCACGGCAACATCAGTGACCTTCATCAATACCTTAATCCAGGTGACTGCCTAGTCCTTAACGATAGCAAGGTTTTTCCCGCGCGCATAAAAGGACGTAAACAGACAGGAGGAAAGGTCGAGGTATTACTGCTTAATTTTCCTCACCCGACCGGGCAGAAAGGCCAGGCCAGGGCAAGGGCTCTCACCCGGGCCTCAAAACCTTTAAGGCCTGGCCAGAAACTGTTCATATCCGACCAGCTTGAAATAGTGGTTGAAAATACCCTTGGCAATGGACATGCTGAGCTTCTACTCCTGTTCGAAGGCGATATCGAGGAAGTGCTCAAATGCGTAGGTCATATGCCTCTACCACCCTATATCAGGCGGTCAGACGAAACCATGGACATTGAAAGGTACCAGACTGTGTATGCACAGGATACCGGCTCCGTGGCGGCACCGACAGCAGGACTCCATTTTACAGAGGAACTCCTGACAGAATTGACTCAAATGGAAATCTCCGTTGCAAGAGTTACCCTGCATGTTGGATATGGAACCTTTGCCCCGGTGAGGACAGAAGACATAAGAGAACACAAAATTCATACAGAGTGGATAAAAGTTTCCAGGGAAACGGCAGACACGATCAATGCTGCCAAGCAGAAAGGGAAAAAAATAGTAGCTGTTGGCACTACCTCGGTACGGACTTTGGAATATTGCACTACAGACCAGGGAGGTGTAAGGGCATATGAAGGCCCATGCGATCTTTACATCTTTCCAGGGTTCAGATTCAGAACAGTTGATGCCATGCTGACTAATTTCCACCTGCCCAAGTCCTCCCTGTTAATTCTGGTGTCTGCCTTTGCCGGCCGGGATCGGATCATGGCAGCCTACAGGGAAGCCATAAACCACGAATACAGATTTTACAGCTACGGCGATGCCATGCTGATTTTATAAACTAGGTAAATAGGTTGACAAGCCCCCATAAGAAGGTTATTTATATCCACCGTAATCAAACAGGTAAATCTGGTGCGGGGTGGAGCAGCCTGGTAGCTCGTCGGGCTCATAACCCGAAGGTCAGAGGTTCAAATCCTCTCCCC
>CAZUIH010000031.1:0-20297 GCA_964620365.1 uncultured Desulfobacterales bacterium
TTATGGCTCTTACCAGCTTCAGCTTGCTCTTTTTCTGATTCGCTTTCTGATTCAACGGAGTGAAGGGTGACTTTGTCACGTCTGTCATCCTTGCGCTCCTCTTTTTCTTTTTTATCTTCTTCCTCTTTATGATCTCTAGGTTTTGGTTGGCGCACAGAGACGTTTTGAGGGTGCGGGCTTACCGTGCTCGAAGCCTTGGTACTGTCTACCTGCCTTATGGAATCCTGGGCCATGAAATTATCTCCAAAAGCAAATACGTCTTGATCAGTGGAATCCTGCTTTTGTTTGTGAGTAGTTAAATAATGTTTATAAGTGTATTGTGCCCTGCTACTTCGTCAAACTTGCGAGCCGTGTAATCCGGGTCTGTCATCAGACTAAGATTATAATGTACTCGGGATATATTCCTTAAATCAATCCTACCTTATACAAATAAAAAAGCTTTGTTACATTGTTTTTTTTCGGCTACATGATTTATTTTAGGATGAACGCCATTAGACGTATGTCTTCCACCTTTAGTGGCGCCATTTCTTTGTTTAGTCGTTTTAACAGGGGTTTTCTATACTGCATGAGAAAATTTCCCCTTACTCCGTTTTCGATAGTGATTCCCTTAAGCTCTCTGTAAATGATATCTCTTACCCAGGCCTCTTTTTTTAATAACCGATGTTTGGTGGTCATGTCCTCCACGACAAGCTCGATCTGAAGTTTAATAAAGATCAATTCTCCTGCCCTGTGCGCTGGTATCAAAAAGGGAGACAGAGTTATTGTTTCAAATCCACTGGGCACTTGCGTAATAGACTCGGGGCCTTCAATGGGAGCAACTCCTACCGGTGACTTGTTGATATTTGAAGAGACAGTTGGAGTAGCGGAGTCTAATGCTTTGTTTATAATCTCTTTGTCCTCAATGGAATGGTTGATCATTGTCCACAACGTGACTATGCCAGCCACCAGGAAGATTGATGAAAGAGCGGTAATTATCCAGGGGAAATAGGATATAAGCTGGGCAAACTTGGACAACAAGGGATTTTTGGAGGCCTCTTCAGTGTCTTTCGATTCTGGTTCAACCTTCCCAATGGCATCCTCCGCTTCCGCCCCAATGGGTTTCTCCTTCGCCTCTGGGCCTGAATAATCATCTTCTGGCTTCGGAGAGGTTTGTTGTTGTGGCTCCGCCTCTTGCTCTAAGTCTTCAAAAAGTGGTATTTCATCCAGATCCCCGCCTTCGTCCCACAATTCGTCATCTGAAATAGATTCATCTGAAATAGATTCCCCGAATTCATTTTTCGAGGTGACATCTTCCGGGTTTTCATTTGAAAATTGATCTACATCCTCTTGTCCTTCACCACCACTATCATCTTTTGCTGCCTTTCCCCCCTCATCATCTATAGAGTTTTCTATCTCTGACAGTATTTGATCAAAATCAGCTTCAGACTTGTTATTAGTCTGATCTGGTTCATGTAGGGGATCTTCGCGTTTTTCAGACAGATGTTCAGTCACGGTAGAATGATATTAATTAAATATTTTTTCTATTTTTTCACTCAGGGTTTCAGGTGTGAAAGGTTTAACGATGTAATTGCTAACTCTTGCTTTTACTGCCTCTACTATATTTTCCTTTTGGGCTTCTGCTGTAACCATTAGGAAGGGTAGATCCTTGAATCTTTCGTCCGCTCTCACCTTTTTCAAAAGTTCTATACCCGTCATTTTGGGCATATTCCAGTCAGATACAATGAAGTCAACCGGTTCTTTCTGTAATATTTCCCAAGCTACAGATCCGTCGTCGGCCTCTATAAAGTTTTTGAACCCCAGCTGCGTCAATATGTTTTTAACGATTCGCCTCATGGTGGCAAAGTCATCTACAATCATTACTCTCATGTTGTAATCAATCGCCATTTCTACCTCCAAAATAACTCTCAATAATAGTATTGATAAATAACATAGTTGATCTCTTTTGATAATCGCAAGTTTCCCTGCTGTCCATTGTAATAGGGCCTTTGCCTGAGAAGTTTTGTAGCCCTTGGCAAAAGGGCTATTCTATTCCTCCAGGCAATGTTTTTTCCCAAGACATTGCATGGTACTGATCAACACTTAAAAAAGTCTAAAAAAATGTCTCTTTACCCATTGTACTCGAACAAAAGACATAAGTTTTTAGAGAGTCCTTTAAGGCCCTTTCAAATATCAATAATAATGAAAGCCGAGCCTTCTGTGAACCAGTCTCTGACCGGGATTATGCACTCCAAATGTCAAAAACTATTTTTTTGGGTAAAGTAAGCTAGTTATTGATCAATAATAGACAAAACTCTTTCATCCAAATGGTGTGTTGACATCACGATATTTAATGACATTATTTCCTTCACATATAAGGCCGCAAGAGGCTGATGATTTTCACCTTGTCTGCTTTGTTGTCTGGCACCTGAAGTAAAAGGAGTACGATTTCACGCCCTCCGGCACATATCTTCGGCGAACTCACCAGCTGCATGATCCGGATTATTCAAAGAATTTTGCCACCCATTTCCTCCCTTATTGCCGCAAGATGTCCTCTCAGTCTATGCATGGCCTTGGTATGCATTTGTGATATGCGGGATTCAGTGTATCCCATGATTTCACCGATTTCCCGCATGGTCAATTCCTCGTAGTAATATAGTGATATAACCAACTTTTCTTTTTCAGGAAGCGAGGAGATGGCCTTTACAAGAACCTCTTTTATCTCGGTAAGATTTAGCTGTTCAAAGGGATCTGCCTCTCCATCATCGGCAATGAGGTCAAAAAGGTCATCCTCGTTATTGCCGTCGGGCATCCTCCTTCGTATCATTTCAATGTCGAGAAAGGTAATGTTTCTGGTCTTGTCCAGGAGGTCGTAAAATTGTTCGAGCGTGAGGTTCATGGCCTTGGCGACCTCTTCATCTTCCGCTGGTCGTCCAAGTTCTTTCTCCAATATCTGGTAGGTTTTTTCCAGCTCAGAAGATTTTTTCCTGATGGATCTCGGTACCCAGTCAAGGGATCTCAGTTCATCAAGCATGGCCCCGCGAATACGGAACTCCGCGTAGGTCTTGAACTGGATCTTCTTGCCAGGGTCGAACTTTTCTATGGCGTCCATCAAGCCAATGACACCTGAGCTTATAAGGTCATCTACCGATATATGGGGAGGCAGTCTCATGGCCAGTCGGCCAGCCACATATTTTATGAGAGGTGCATACTTGAGTATGAGTTCCTCGCGCTTCTCATTACTCAATGGTTTGCCTGCTCCAAAAAAGTCCTCGGTGTAATCTTTCAATGCAGATTCTGACTTTCTCGACATAGAGATTTATGCCCTTAAAAGGTGCCTCCAAAAGAATTTAATGTTCCCATCCGTTTGGCTATTGCCGTATTCTTTCAGCAGGGTGTGTGCCAACTCCATGAAACTTTTACTGGCCTCTGATTCTGGATACATATCCAACACAGCCCTCTGCCGCAAGACTGCCTTGGGGATAAAATCGTCTTTAGGGATAAAGCCGACGTAATCCAATGCAATAAGTCCAAGGAAGCGGTCTGCCACGGTTGAAAGCTGTTTGAATACCTTGAGGGCCTCCTGCCGACTTTTAGTCCAGTTTACCAGAATTGAAAAGTCTTTCACATGGTGTTTGTTGGCCATTACCTTTATCAGGGCATAAGCATCAGTTACGGAGGTGGGTTCAGGAGTAACAACAACTATCCTTTTTTGTGCTGCCATATTGAAGTAAAGGACGTTGTCCGAAATCCCAGCTGCCGTGTCTATCAACATGACATCAATCTTTTCATTGAGTTCTTCCATCTCATTCAGTAGCAGCAGCTTTTCAGCTTCGCTCAGGTTAACCAGTTCAGGGACTCCGGAGCCAGCAGGCAGGATCAGAAGGCCTTCTGGACCTTCTACCAATACCTCCCCCAACGAACGTTCACCGGCAAGTACATGTTTTATATTATATTGAGGGGCTAATCCAAGCAATACATCTATGTTGGCCAGGCCCAGGTCAGCATCAAGTATCATGACTTTCTTGCCCAGCCTTGACATGGCTATGGCTGTGTTGGTGACCATGTTGGTTTTACCAACTCCTCCTTTGCCGCTGCTGAAAGACAGGACCATAGGGCAGTCACCATGGGTATTATGGAGCCTGGTAGGATCTGATAAGGTGTTATTCATGGTGCTTTTTGTCTTTTTCCATTCTTTTAAAGTCGATGCCTGGTTCATATATACTCCTCAACGGGGATGTAGCCATTATTAAAAGATGTTTTTTTGTGATTGAAGACAGTGCTACTTTTGTTTTCCTTCTGTAGGTTGTGTTTTGACTGCAACAATATTTGGGTCAGTAGTTCAGGTGAGGCGGGTTTGATGTCTTCAGGGACCTTCTGTCCGTTGGTAATAAATGAAATGGGTAATCTATGGCGGAAAATAGGGGTCCACAGGGAACCGGTAGACCTCGTCTCGTCCAGTTTGCTGATAATCCAGCCTTCTACTGGGTACTTCGAGTAAAAACGGGCCAGGTCTGACAGATCTTCTGGCTTACTGTTGGCGCACAATAAGGCCTGGGCCTTTAAACCAGGAACCGCAGCAAATATCCTCGTCAGTTCTTCTTCGTGATCAGGGTCGTAGATACTTCGCCCCGTGGTATCCACCAAAATGAAGTCTTTTTCCCTGTGTTGGCTGAATATTTTCATCAACTCCTGGCTGTTTTTGGCTATTTCCAGATCGATGCCCATTAGTTCAGAATATTTTGCTATCTGTTCGGTTCCTCCCAGTTTGTAAGTATCTATGGTGGCCAGCACTCCTCTCAATCCATGCTGAAACCGCAGCCTGGCGGCTATCTTGGCAATTGAGGTAGTTTTTCCAACTCCAGTCGGACCGATGAAGGCCCACCAGATTGGGGCTGAAAAGTTGCGATTGTTGGCGACGGTTATCCCTTTACTGACAAATTTTTCCAACCACGACAAAAGCATAGAGTGGGTAAGCGTATTGGTTCCCTTGAAACAGGATAGAAAGCGGGATGCGAGCTCATGTTGCAGGACTGGATCGATTCCGAGAGTTGAAAACACGTTGTGAAGTGTCAAAAGTGGCGAGCCGAACAGGGGCAAATCCTCTGTCATGTGCCCTAGGTCCCTGCTCTCCTCGGTGGCTGTTGAACCCGAGGCATCAGACGAGGTCGATGGCCTTTCCTGGTCCTTTTTACAGAGACTGTCTTCAGAGTTGGAATGGACCCTGTTCAGGGTTTTATCTTCCTTGGACCCATTCAGGTTACAGACCTTTCCAGCAGGCCTTTTGGCCTTTATCACCGGAGATTTTTTTTCTTGTTCATCTACAAGGTCAAAGTCGATAGCCGCTGTTATTTCAACAAAGTTCCTGATGTTGCCTGTAAGCGGATCCCTCCCCCTTTTTTTACTGGTTTTCAGGATTACGGCATCATCGCCGAATTCTGCCTTTACCATGGCCAGGGCACTGCTGATGTCTTTTGCTTGAAACCTTTTTATATTCATGGCCTAATCAAATCACCTGATCGTTCTTGTTGATTCCAGTCTAATGTTTCCTGGGATCTCCGAATGTGACAAAACAGTGACCTGTGGCACGAAACGTTCAATCAGTTTTCTCAGGTGCCCTCTCACCGTAGGACTGCAAAGGATTACCGGCTGCCTACCTGCCTTGGCTTCTTCATCAGCCCCATTCTGGACCGCCTTGACTATGCGTTGTGCCAGGGATGGGTCAAGGGCAAGAAAACTGCCATGCTCGGTCTGCTGGACTCCCCGTTGGATCTGTTCTTCAAGGGAGTTGTCCAGGATCATTACAGACAAGGTATTGTCCGGCCCGACGAGCGGTTTGACAATGGCTCTGCCAAGTTTCTGTCTCACATATTTTGTCAGGATTTCAGGGTCCTTGGTCATGGGGCCATAGTCTGCAAGTGTCTCAATAATAGTCAGCAGGTCCCTGATAGACACCCTTTCCCTGACAAGCTGTTGAAGCACTTTTTGTATGATACCAAGCGAAAGGACATTTGTTGCCTCTTCAACGGCCTTGGGCTGAGTCTTGGCAAGGGCATCAAGGAGTCTTTGCACCTCCTGCCGCCCCAGAAGCTCTTCCGCATTCTGTTTTATGACCTCGGCAAGGTGGGTGGCTGCCACGGTGGAAAGATCCACTACCGTGTATCCCGCAAGCTGCGCCTCCTCCTTGGCTGACTCCGGAATCCAGAGGGCCGGAAGGCCAAAGGCCGGTTCAGTGGTTGGAATTCCTTCAATTTCCCTTTTGACATCTCCTGGGTTCATGGCAAGCAGGTGGCCTAGCATCAGTTCCCCCTTGGCCACCTCGATGCCTTTTATAAGAATCATGTATTCGCCCGGATTGAGCTGAAGGTTGTCCCTTACATGTAGTGGCGGGACGATGATACCCATTTCCTGGGCAAATTGTTTTCTAATGGAACGAATCCTTTCCAGGAGATCGCCTCCCTGCTCCTCGTCGACAAGAGGAATCAGTCCGTATCCAACCTCAAGTTCGAGAAGGTCAAGAGTAAGAAGTTGCTCGACTTCCTCTGTACTTCCTGCGGCAGGTGCCTCGGGCTCGCTTCTGGCCTCCTCTTCCGCAAGGATACTCTCCCTCAACCTTGTCTTCTCCTTGTAAGCAAGCCAGGCAAGTGCCCCTGTCCCTGCGGCCAAAATTGTAAAGGGTAGGGTTGGAAGGCCGGGTATCATGCCGAAAAAGAGGATAACTCCGGCAGTAACGGCCATGGCTTCAGGTTGAACAGCAAACTGCCTTACGAATTCGGCTCCCATGCTGGCGTCTGAGGCAGCCCGGCTTACGAGGATACCGGCAGATGTTGAAATTATAAGGGCGGGTATCTGGGAAACGAGTCCGTCACCTATGGTGAGAAGAGAGTAGCTGCGCGCGGCCTCGGTAACCGGCATATCCTGCTGAAATACGCCTATTATGAATCCTCCTATTATGTTGATGGCCATTATGATGAGCCCTGCGATGGCCTCTCCCCGCACAAACTTGCTGGCACCGTCCATGGCCCCATAAAATTCGGATTCCTGCGCTATCTCTTTCCTTCTTCTCCTGGCTTCATTTTCATCGATAAGACCGGCATTCAGATCGGCATCTATGGCCATCTGCTTTCCTGGCATGGCATCCAGGGTAAATCTCGCAGCGACCTCAGCGATTCGGCCAGAACCCTTGGTGATTACGACAAAATTAATGATTACCAGTATGGCGAACACTATTCCGCCAACAACGTAATTTCCTCCAACCACGAACTGGCCAAATCCCATGATGACCTTTCCTGCGGCAGAGGTCCCTTCATGGCCATGGAGGAGAATTAGCCTGGTTGAGGCTATGTTCAGAGACAGCCGGAAAAGGGTGGTAAGAAGCAGCAGGGAAGGAAACACGGGAAAGTCCAATGGTTTTATTATATAAAGTGAAAGCAAAAGGACCAGTATTGAAAGGGTGATGTTAAAGGCCAGGCATAGATCCATTGCCGGGGCGGGAAGAGGCATGACCATTATGACCATAATGGCCATTACTCCGGCAGCCGCCATCAAGTTACTTTTATCAAGCTGCATGCCTGTCCAGATGTTTTTCAGGGTTTCTGCCGCCACTTATCTGACCCCTCCTTGATTCCTTGCTCCCATTTTCCCCTTGAGACGGTATACATATGCCAGTACTTCGGCCACGGCCTGGTATAGGTTCTCAGGAATGGCCTTCCCAATTTCAACCAGCTTGAAAAGATTTTGGGCAAGCGGCTTGTTTTCTATTACAGGCACACCATTTTCCATGGCAACGCTCTTTATCTTTTCAGCCACATGACCTGCCCCTTTGGCCACGACTGTTGGCGCATCCATTGAAGAGTTGTCATATTTCAGGGCAACCGCCAGATGAGTAGGGTTTGTGATCACCACATCAGCATTCGGCACCTCGGCCATCATACGTTTCCTGGCAGCCTCCCTCTGAAGACTTTTGATCCTGGCCTTTACCTGTGGATCACCTTCTGTCTGTTTGTATTCTTCCTTTAGTTCCTGCTTTGTCATGCGCAGGTTTCGTTCATGTTCCCAGCGTTGGAAGAGATAGTCCAGGATTGCGAGAATGATCATTACCAGGCATGTGCGCCAGAAAATGGTGAAGCTTACGTCGCCAAGATAATAGAGTATCTGGCTGGGACTTTTGTTCAGCAGTGGAAGCAGGTTATCGAGTTCCCCCTTCATGGTAGAATAGGCAATCCATGTGACAATGATGAGTTTTGACAGGGATTTTATGAATTCCATGAATGCCTGGGCTGAAAAAAGTCTTTTTAGCCCTTCAAAGGGACTGATTTTGGACAGCTTGGGCTTTATTGCCTCCGTCGAGAGAAGGGGGCCGACCTGTAAATAATTTGACAGTATGGCTATAACTGTCAAAACAATGAATAAGGGGCCAAGTGTGGTACCAAGTTGTTTCACGGCCAAAAAGGCAAGTCCCTTGACGTTGCCCGCTGAGACTTCCAGAGAACCGGCCTGGGCGAGGTAATATTTCAGGATATTTGAGGTCTGATGATAAAAGAATCCGCTTCCCCAAAAAAGTGTCAAAAGACCAGATAGCAGCACCGCTACAGAGGCCAGTTCGCGGCTCTTGGCAACCTGCCCCTTTTCTCTGGCTTCCTGCCGTCGTTTCGGGGTAGCTTGTTCAGTGCGTTCCTGAAAGGATTCCTGTGGCATCTTTACGCCTCAAATTCTATCCACCAGCCATGATTCTAATGGCTACTGGTAAAAGTTCTATCCCTCTATTAAGGGACCTTGCCAATGCGGGCCAGAAAACCTGAAGGGTCAGGCCCATGAAAAAAAGTCCTAGACCTATGTTGAGACCGAAGCTGACAATCAACAGGTTGATCTGCGGGACCGTCTTTGCCAGAATACCCAGGGCCACCTGTGAAAAGAGCAGGATGGCCATCACGGGTGCCATTAGTTTGACGGACAGGATGAACATCTCCCGACTCATATGTAAAATTATGTCTGCTATCGATTTGTTCATCGTAAGTTCACCAGGAGACAAAATAAAAAAACTGTCGTATACGGTCTTTAGAATGATGTGGTGACCGTCTGCCACCAAAAAAAGCAGAAGCCCAATCAAATACGCGAATTGTGAGATTACCACCGATTGAGCACCTGTTTGGGGATCTACAACGTTTGCTACCGCAAATCCCATCTGGAAACCTACCATCTGTCCTGCCATTTGTAGTCCTGCAAATATCAGTCTTATGATTAATGCAAGTGTCATTCCAACAAAGAGTTCAGCCGAGGCATATATGACAAATTCCCAGGGGCTCTGGGGGAACTGGCTGTTGGAAAATGGGGCCAAGGGGGTAAACAAAAGGGCCAGAATCAGGGTGGCTGCTGCCTTTACCTGGAGTGGAAGCGTTTTGGAACTGAAGGCGGGCATGAGGAAAAGGAGGCTTCCTATCCGGATCATCACCAGGAGAAAGACCCTGTAGTTTCCTGTGATCCATTCCAGGAATGCCTGATCCATGTCACCTCGCAAGCATGGGTATTTGTTCTATAAGTTCCCTGGTGAAGTCAATCATCTTGTTCATCATCCAGGGGAAGGAAAACAGAAGTCCCAAAAGCACGGCAACTATTTTGGGCACGAAGGTCAGGGTCATTTCCTGAATTTGGGTCACTGCCTGGAAGATACTTACCAAAAGTCCTACGACCAGTCCCAGTCCAAGCAATGGAAGACTGATCATCAAGGTTAGTTCAATTGCCTGTCTAGCCAATCCTACCACGAATTCCTGTGTCATTTTTCCAACATCCTAAAAAAAGCTTTTGACCATGGATCCAACGAGCAGATTCCATCCGTCCACCAGGACAAACAAAAGAAGCTTGAACGGCAGGGATATAAGGATGGGAGGAAGCATCATCATTCCCATGGAGAGAAGTACGCTGGCCACCACCATATCTATTATGAGAAAAGGTATATAAAGTACGAAACCAATCTGAAATGCGGTTTTTAGCTCACTTATCATGTAGGCCGGGATCAGAACCAGGGTGGGTATGGCATCCTTGTCCTTCGGGTTTTCGATTTTCGCCATTCTCGCAAACAGTGCAAGGTCTGCTTCCCTGGTCTGACGGAACATGAATTCACGCAAGGGGGCCTGGACGTTGTCTATGGCGGTCTTGAAAGAGATTTCCTCATTGAGATATGGCTGGATGCCCCTTGAATTTGCCTCTTGCCAGACAGGTTGCATAATGAAAAAGGTTAGGAAAAGGGCGAGTCCAATGAGTACCTGATTTGGAGGCATCTGCTGGGTGCCAATAGCTTGACGCAGGAAACCGAATACTACAATGAGCCGGGTAAATGAGGTTGTCATCAATAAAAGGGCAGGGGCTATGGATAGAACGGTCAGGGCAAGGAGTATCTCTATGACCGTTGCTATTTTTTCTGGATTGTCAGTGTTTTCTACCCCAATACTTACTGTGGGCACTGATACCGCCCATGATAAAGAGGAAAACGTGGCAGTCGCTCCGAGAAACAGAAGTAATGCGACAAGAAAGAGCCTAATTTTTCCGCGATGATTCCTCATGGACTCCGTTCCCCTTGGACACACCAGGCTCTGTCTCTGGATCCATGGTGGCAAGTAGTGTCATAGAATTTTCCGATGTACCAATCACAAGATGTTTTTTACCTACCCTGACAACACTGACATGTTTTCTGGGTAGTATCATCCTGGTAGAAATCACCTGTATAAGGTCTGATCGGTCTCCCTGGAGCTTGGCACCCCACCTGCGCATTCCATATAGAGCTATGGACAGGAGACCCAGAATTATAGCCAGGGCGCCAATCATCCTTATGATCATACCCGTGGTATCCATCGCTATCCCACCCTAACAGTGTGTTGACTTGGACTCAGCCGAGTGACTTTACCCTGTCTGTCGGGCTTATTATCTCGGTAAGCCTGACGCCAAATTTTTCGTTAACCACGACCACTTCGCCCTTTGCCATCAGTTTCTGGTTCACATAGATTTCCGCCGGTTCCCCGGCCATCTTGTTCAGTTCGATGACAGAGCCCTGCCTCAGCTGCAACAGGTCCCTGATCTGTAACTTTGAGCGGCCCAGTTCCACCGAGACCTGTAGCGGTATGTCGAGTATGAAATCCAGGTCCGGCTTTGTCCCAGGGGGAGTGGACTCTGCCCTGTCCCTTGAAAAGTCATTGAAGCTGGGGGTACTGGCCGTAATGCCGCTGTCCAATTCATTTGGCGGCTCTGCCTGTGGTGTGGCAGTGCCCTCGGAAAGCTGCTTGGCAGCGGCAGAGTCTCCTCCAGCCGCGGCCTCGGCAAAGGCATCTGACCAATCAACTCCATCTGAATCTGATGAGGCCTCTCCCCCGCCTTGCTGTCCACCATCTTCTGCGAGAATTTTGTCCAGTTCCTCCTGGCTCACGGTTCCTTCAGAGGAAGAGGCACCTTGGGCGTTTTCCTGACCCTGTTCCGCAGGCTGTTTGTCTTGGCCATTGCTATCTTCCTGGCCATCAACACCTTCTTCCAACAGTTTGTCTAATTCTTCTTGAGTAAGCATGGTCAGCTCCTGAAAATTCCTTGGATGAGAAATTCTTGTTTGTTTGACATATTCAGGACGATATCCATTTAAGATGGTTATAAATAAAGTTATGCGTCAGTTTTCATAATATTTCAAATGTCATCCGGCGACCGGATTAATTTTTCCACCCTCAGTGCACGCTGCCCCCGGTAGAGCCCGGGATGTCCTGCGACCTTGGGAATTCCATCTATGAATCCCAGCAGCAGGTCGTCGACATTGGTGTCAAGTTGAATTATGTCACCTATCGAAAGATCGAGTAATTCACTGCCGGTTATCTGGGCTTCTCCCAAAGGCACCCGGAGTTCAAGGTCTATCTGTCTCAGATTCTGGATAAGACGCTGACGCCAGACTGGGTCTTCAGCCTCGTCTCCCTGGAATGACGATTCAAGTTTGTTTTTTATGGGTTGTAACATACCCAGTGGTATGCAAAGGGATATGACTCCGCTGATTTCTTCTAGGTCTACCTGGAACTTGGATATTATTACAGTGTCATCTTCCTGGGCTATCTTTGCGAACTGTGGATTGATTTCACCCCTCACATATTGAATCGTGACCGGATATATAGGCCTCCACGCCCGTTCCAGGTCGCTTAAAAGGGAGTTCACTATCCGTCTTATGAGTCTTCTTTCTATGGAGGTGAATTCCCTTCCCTCGATCCGAATCTGTCCAAATTTACTTGAGCCAAGAAATATTTCCACGATGCAGAACACGAGCTGGGAATCGACAACCATTAGGACATGTCCTCTTAATGGGTCCATTTTGAGGACGTGGAGACTGCTCGGCACCGGAACCCGTCTCAAGAATTCCTTGAAGGTTATTACCTCAGTTGGCACTACCGTGCTGTCTACCATAAGGCGCAGGAGCGACGACAGGGTAGAGCGAAGGCCGCGGCTGAACTGGTCATTTATTACGTCGAAGGCCGGGAACTTTACTCGTGTGAGCCTGGCGGCATTTACAAAGTCGTACGGTATTATACCTTCCTCTTCCTGGGCGGAAGTGGGAGTTTCAATTTCTTCTTCAGGACCTTCTTCCAATCCTCCCAACAGAGCATCGATTTCGTCTTGGTTAAGTACTTGGCTCATGCCGTCTCCCTGCTGTCTTTACTGGACCACAAACTGAGAAAAATAGATATTCTTAAGGCGATTTTCTCCCAGTATTCGGTTAATTCTAGCAATCATTTCATCCCGCAACCTTATCTTTCCTTCCATGGTTATTATGTCTTCCATGGTGTGACTGCTCAAAAGAAGAATAATGTCATTTCTTATTCTGGGAAGAAGCTGCTCTGCCCGTTCCTTGGCGGCATCATTCCTGAGTTCAAGGGTTATTGTGGTCTTCAGATAGCGTCTTGCTTTAGGGTCAGCCAGGTTCACTATAAAGGGGGTAAGTTCCATCATTACTCCCACCTTTTGCGACGTTTCCTCCCCTACGTTTGCGCTTCCTTCCTTTGCTATTTCTTCTGCTATCTTTTCATCGCTCGGTTCGGAAAAAAGGAAAAAATAAGCACCTCCCGCGGCTGCAAGAAGTACTACCACTCCAATTATGATGAAGAGAAGCAGTGGCTTTTTCTTTTTCCCACCTTCTTCGGCCTGGGACTGTTCTTTTTCTTTTTCGTCTTTGGCCATAATTTTTCTCCTGTAGTAAGTCAGATTTAAGAATCTGTTATTTTTCTGGCAGCAACATGCATGCCAAAAAGTCGGTTGTCATGGATTCCTTTAATGGAAACACCCTGCACTCGAGTGGTTCGTTCCGATTAAGGTTAAAGAGGCCTATAAAGCATTATATGTAACCAGGCATGACCTTGGGAACCTCTAAAGATCGCCCTTTTGTTCGATCATTGCGTTGCCTGTCGGCAACAAATGTTACGGTAAAAAAAATCTAATTTTTAAAAGGTTCCAAATTGACCAAAAAGTATTGGTTGCATCCAATTCCTTTGAAAGAATAATCATCTATGTTGTCAATATTTTGACATTACAGGGGGTAGATAAATTTCTACCGATGTGAGCGAATGATTTTGTTTATCACATGCGTAGTAGATATGTCATGCACGAATGGTATGCACTTGACCACTCCTCCGTGGCCTTTTACCACGTCAGCCCCTACGATTTTATCCGGGTCCCAGTCCGCCCCCTTGACGAGGATGTCAGGAGTAAGCGTTGAAATAATTTCATGGGGCGTAGGGGTGTCAAAAATCACTACATAATCCACTGACTCTAGCCCAGCCAGAACTGACGCCCTCATGCGTTCGTTGTTTACCGGCCTTGAGGGGCCCTTTAGGTTACTTACCGATCGGTCACTGTTGAGCCCTACCACCAGGTAGTCACCCATTTTTCTTGCGGCTTCCAGGTAGGATACATGCCCGGCATGAAGCAGGTCAAAGCAGCCATTTGTAAAGACCATCTTCTGCCCGGCCTTTCTCCGCTTTTGGGCAATACCTGTTAGAACATCCAAGGTAACGATTTTTTTATTCGATGGTCCAAACCAGTCTCTGGGAGGATGCGCGGTAAAAAAGGTGTCCCTTGTTTTCTTTATTCGATCCAGTTCAATATCTGAAATTATGATGTTTTCCCCATCATCTGCCATGGCCAGGATTTCACCTCTGGGGTCAATGATGCGGGATCCTCCGCCGAATTCTGTACCGGCTATCACTCCCCATGCGTTAGCCCCTCCAATGAAACACTGATTTTCTATCGCCCTGGCCTGTAACAGGGTAGTGAAGTGGTTTTTGCGGGCCTTTGGCCACAACGCGGAAACAAGCAGGAGATCTATGCCCTGAAAAACCATCTCCCGGGAAAGCTCAGGAAATCTCAGATCAAAACATGTCATTAGACCAAGGCCCACCTCGGTTCCATTTATGTCAATCCATTGGTAAAAAGGGGTGGAGCCTGGATTGAATATCTTGTCCTCACCCATGGGCCCAAACAGGTGAATTTTCCTGTATGAATGGAAAATGTCCCCTGGCCCTATGACATAGTTGGTATTGTAGAGCCTGTGATCTTCATCGTTTTCGATCCATTCGGGAAGGCTGCCTACTATTATAATGTTACAGGTGTGGGCCAGAGTCTTTAAGGCAAAGAGTATGTCGTCTGTTTTTTTGCAGAGGGTCTCATCAGGTCTGGAGATTTGGCCTGTGGCCCAGAGCTCCGGAAGGAGGACGATGTCGACGCCCTTACGTGAAAGCTTTTCAATTTCCCCCTCTACCCTTTTGAGATTTTCCTCCGGCTTAGCCTCTAATGGTGTAAACTGGAAGATTCCCAGCCGAATTTTTCCGTTCTTTAACTTGGTACTCATGAACCTAGTTTCCACTCAAGGGTTTTTTTGAGGCCTGTAGCGAGGTCTGTCTCCGGTTTCCAGCCGAGAACGCGAGCAGCGAGTTCTGTCTTAAGACAGCTTCTTTTGATGTCACCGTTCCTGGCAGGTCCCCGGGCAGGTGTCCTTAACTCTTTGTCAATTTCTCTTAGTTCCGAGATGAGATCAAAGATGGTTTCGAACAGGGTCAACGTCCTGGTTTCCACCCCGGTTGCAATATTGAATGCCTGTCCGCTTCCCTTTTCCAATGCCATAAGGTTTGCCTTCACCACATCCTTTACGAAGATGTAGTCGCGTATCATGCCCCTCGGCTCATCATCGAAATGGTAGAGGGTGCATGGCTTGCCTGACAAGAGGCGATCCATGAATATGGCCACTACCCCTGCCTCGCCATGGGGTATCTGTCTTGGCCCGTACACGTTGGAATAGCGAAGGGTGGTGTAATCAAGCCCGTAATGGTGTCTATAAAAGGCGAGATAATTCTCTGAAACGGCTTTCGATATGGCGTATGGAGAAAGGGGCTGCGGAGGATATCCTTCAGACGTAGGATATTCTTCTGCCTCGCCATAAATGGCACCTCCAGAAGATATGAAGATGATTTTTTTGACCTGGGATGCCTTTGCCGCTTCCAGGATGTTTAGAAATCCCTTTATGTTTACTGACGCATCGAAAAGCGGTTCTTCCACAGATGCCGGAACTGATATCTGGGCGGCATGATGGTTGATTATATCAGGTCGTTCTATCTCGATTAAGGTCCTCAGCTCTGGACTTCTGATATCAAGGAGATGAAAGGATGCGTTGGGATTGACATTCTCAAGTTTTCCGGAATAAAGATTATCCACGACCATGACATCATGCCCTGCCTCGACATAGGCATCCACCACGTTCGATCCGATAAACCCTGCTCCACCTGTGACAAGGATTTTCATTATTGCTGCTTCCTCCTTTTTGACATAGTCAAGGCATGCTATCATGGGCGGATGTCTGAGAAAAGGGGTTGTGATTGATATTATTACAGGTATAAGTTAGGTGACATATTTGTACAGCACAGAAGGTGGATAAAAATGGTGAAGATTACATTTCTTCCTGCCGATATAACCGTGGAAGCAACTACGGATGATAACCTGTTGAGAATAGCCATGAAGGCCGGTCTTCACATAAACGCCTCGTGCGGAGGGGCCGGCGTTTGCAACAAGTGCCGTATCCTGCTGGAAAAGGGTCGTGTCAAGGGGGAAGAGCTTCCGGATGGAGGATGGAAGGCGTGCACAAGTTTTCCCCTTGAAGATCTGGTGGTACGTATTCCTGTTGAATCCGAGATGGATCGCAGGGCGCTTTCCAGGCCGACCGCAAGAAAAGCCGCCTCCTGGATCAAGACCCATGGAGCTGGATTGGAAATAAAGGTCCAGCCTTCAGTACGTAAGTCAGTGGTGGAGCTTCCACCTCCTTCTATACAGGACAGCGTAAGTGATCTTGAAAGGCTGAGGCGAGAGCTTGTTCAGGGAAGACTCCAGGGAGTATCCCTGGAGGTTGACAGCCAGGTCCTGGTGGACCTTCCTGAAGCCCTTCGTTCTGGCAACTGGAAGGTCAAACTCAGTCTCATGGAAGGCTCCAGATCTGATGTCAGGAGGCTCATCCGGGTTGAACCAATGGATTCACCAGACGTGGAAACTGCCATAGCGGTGGACATTGGCACAACCACGGTATCCGCCCAACTGCTTGACCTTAAAGATGGTTCTGTCCTGGGAGAGGTCTCTGACTACAATCCCCAGGTAAGTTACGGTGAAGATGTCATATCCAGAATGGAGTTCGCCAGGAAAGGGGAGGGAAAAAAGATCCTCCAGGAAAAGATAGTTAAATGTTTGAATGGCCTTGTTGCCGAACTTGTGCAGGGCGTGGATGGAAAGGAGGAGTCATTGAGCCTTATATCCATTGCCGCCAACACGGTTATGACACATTTTCTCCTCGGGCTTGATACCCGTTACCTGAGGGCTGCTCCCTATATCCCGGTAGCCACTCACTTTCCACCTGTAAGGGCCAATGAACTCGGGTTGGACGTACCTGGCCACGTGCGAATATTTTCTGCTCCGTGTGTGGCCAGTTACGTTGGAGGAGATATCGTTGCAGGAGTGGTCGGGGTAGGGCTTCATGAACATCCCGAGCTTACTCTTTTCATTGATATAGGGACAAATGGTGAGATCGTGCTGGGCAACCAGGATTGGATGGCTTGTGCGGCGTGTTCCGCAGGCCCTGCCTTTGAAGGTGGGGGAATAAAACATGGCATGAGAGCAACCACTGGGGCTGTAGAAGTAGTGCACATACACCCGGAGACCTTCGAACCCATGGTACTGACCATAGGCGGCAAGAAGGCCAAGGGTATATGCGGTTCAGGTATCATAAGCCTGTTAGCGGGTCTTTTTATGACAGGTGCCCTTGATCAACAGGGAAAGTTCAGGCGGAATCTGCCCACGCCTCGCATCCGGGCCGGAAGGGATGGCTGGGAGTATGTTGTAGTCGAGGCAGATGCAACAGCCATAGGTCAGGACATAGTGTTTACCGAGGCAGACGTGGAGAATCTGATCAGGGCAAAGGGCGCCATGTTTGCCGGTTATTTGACACTCCTGGAATCCGTGGGTATGGGACTCGAAGACCTGGAACGGGTTATACTGGCTGGAAATTTTGGAAGTTATCTTGATCTGGATCAGGCCATCACTATAGGGCTTCTTCCTGATATTCCCCGGGAGAGGTTCTTTTTTGCCGGTAACAGTTCTCTCATGGGAGCAAAGGCCTCAGCCCTCAGCCTGCCGGCAAAAGAGAAGATGGATGAAGTCGCCACCATGATGACCCATTTTGATCTGAGTGACAATCCCAGGTTCATGGAGCATTACGTGAGTAGCCTGTTCCTGCCTCACACAGATTCGAGCCTGTTTCCATCGGTCGATATCGGTTGAGGCAAAAAATAATCTTTCGGCGTTTGAGGTGCATGAGCCGGATTCAAATCTATTTTTGTGCCATTTCCGGACATGCTGATGACATGGCCTTTCTGAACATCGCAGCATAATCTTCCGGGAAGTGGCCTGTAATCCATCGCTCTTGCCGTTCGCTGAAGGCACCAGGGGATTGGGGATGCCTTGGCAGCATACAGTAAAACAGCCGCTGATCCCTGTCTGGATTGTCAAATCGTTTTGATACCTCGTAGCTGGTGACCATTTCAGCGCCCAGAAAGTCAAATGTGCGGATTGCCAGGAAAAGGGCCTTGTCGATACTTTTTCTGCATGACGAATCGGTTTCAAGGATGTTTCCGGCATTTCTTTTTACCATTATCTGCACCTCACCCTGGGAGCGTTGCGCCTTTGGGACATGTAGGATGACCTGTTCATCCTCAAAAAGGACAAGGCTGGCTGGCAAACCTTCTTTGCCGTCAATCCTTTCATTGGAGACGATGGCCTTTAAATATGTCTCAAAGAAATCTGTCTTGTAGGTTGATTTGTATCTCCTGCAAAAATCCGCAACCTGATCCCCAACTGCGTAAGATGGGATATGGCCAGGCATTCCTTCACGGAAGGCTATGGTTTCCACCTCGGGTCTTATCAGGGCGAACTGCTGATGTATCTGTTGATGTGATGCATGCAGCCTGTATCCCGATGATGAAAAGTCGTATCCGTAGTTCCAGCCCCATAGGGTCGCGGCAAAGGGAAGTTTTTCTCCTTTTTCAAGTAATTGTGAAATCCTCTCAGTTATCTTGTGTCTCAATGATTCAAGCCCTGTTTCATCAAGGGGAGACAGTTTTCTTTCTTGTTGGAAGGTCTCCTGGTCGATGATGTCAAGATAGAGAGCCATTTGAGAGTATATGCGTTGGTAGTAAAGGTGTCTTAGTCCCCTGATGTCTTCTATTGAAAGATCCGAGGCCTTGTACCGGATTGAATCCTGGGCCATGTTCGACGCATAGTGTCCCCATGGAATATAGCTGTTTGCCCTAAGATATTCCCATATGTGGGTTCGTGGCTCTGACCTGTATTCCCCAAGGATTGGATTGTCTCCCTGGGCCCCTGGCCAAAGAACCATTACGAGCCTGTATTCTTCCGGCAGGGCGGGATTGTTGCCGAGGGTTTCGAACAGGTCATGATCATGGATTACGGGTCTTTTTTTCCCTTGGCCATTAGTGTCATAAGCAAAACCAACAGGGGTCCCTTCGGAATTGTACTCGAGTTTACACGCAAGCGGCACTATGGCCTTTAAAATCTCCGGATCCCTGCAGCTCTGGGCAACGGCAAGCAGTATATATCTTGGAAGGTCCTGGACGGAGTATGTGGCATGGTCATCCTGTGTTTTTAATGTGCCAGAGAATATTTTTTTCAAAAGAGGAAAATCTTGCCCTTCTTCCCTTACTGGTTTGAACGAAAAATTGTCGTGTCCCTTGGAAAAATTGTCGGCAGGCCAGCTCAATATATATGTGGCTCCCCAGAATGGAAAGGGATTGGGGATCTCGTAGACCCATTCTCCGTTTTCCACACAGAGGTGGGCGGGGGGAAAATTGGCCTTGTTGTCAATGGGAGTATTTTCGGCGTCGTGGCCCAGAATACGATGTGCTTCTGTCATGCGTCTGTTTATTACCCTGTATGAGGGCCTATGAATTCCACACAAAAACCTGCCTGAGGGATGTACACATGTTGCTGGGGGCGGTAACGTTTCTTTCACAGTGTCTCCTGAAATCATGAGAGTTTGAAACTTGAAAAATTATTTTAGTTGGTAATGTGCAAGTTTCCAAGTGCCTTGGGGCTTATGGTTGCTCAATGCCCCTGAAATATCACTTATTTTTTTTAATCGTTTACTAATATATTGGCCTTGGTGAGTCAAAATATGCCCAGTTGATGTAAGATGAAAATAGATCTTCAGATTCTCCATTATATCCTTACATTTCATGCGTCAAGGCGAAAAAGACAAAGGGATCGAATATGTTGAAAATTGATGGAAGTCACGGGGAAGGCGGCGGGCAGATAATACGAAGTGGACTTACACTTTCAATCCTGACCGGACATCCTGTGGAATTTTTCAATATAAGGGCAAGTCGTCCAAGACCTGGGCTTAGCTACCAGCATCTTGCAGCCGTGAAGGCTGCTGCCTCTATCTGTGGTGGAGAGGCAAAGGGCGCCGATCTACGCTCTACATCGCTTATTTTCATTCCGGGCAAGGCAAGGCCAGGGGAATTCAGGATTGATGTTGGAACCGCAGGGTCGGTAATACTTGTCCTTGAGACCATTCTTTTTCCTCTGGTTTTCTCCGGAGGAGTGTCGAAGGTTACCATTAGAGGCGGGACCCATGTTTCATGGAGTCCGTGTTATCATTACATGGAGAGGGTCTTTGAGCCTGTTTTGGCCCGTATGGGAATAAGGGTTACATTGACACTCCTACGGTGGGGGTGGTATCCCAGGGGTGGGGGCATTGT
>CAZUIH010000032.1:0-20089 GCA_964620365.1 uncultured Desulfobacterales bacterium
GCCTTATCAGTTTGTAATTGCTCAAGTGCTTTCTCATATGGTCTAAGTGTAAGTTTAAAATTATCGTGTGTAAATGTTTTCATTTGTTTGGAGGAGGAACCCTATTAAAAAAACAGGCCATAGGTCCTACCGACAATATCTTTCCAAAAAGATTCAGTTTTTTAGGCCCGTTCTTTCCTCCAATATCTTTTTCATGGCATCGGAGACGGCCTGCCATTTCGACTCCATCGTGGCATCTACCAAGCCAAACTCCGTCTCTATAAAACATCCTCCCCGTTCAATCGTTGTATCAGGTATGAGATCAATGGGGTGATTGCCCGGCACCTTTTGCTCCCTTCGGATAAATTCGCTAACGAGTTCAACGTCCTTAGGATGTAAATGGATTCGCAGGTGACTACCTTCCACCACCTGATCCATGGCGCTTTTCAGGCATTCAAGGACAATCGATGGGTCAGTCTTTATTTCTCTTCCAACGATATGCCTGGCGGCCTCAATAGTCAGCTGCACGATCTGTGCTTCGTATTTGGCAAAAATGGTATTCCCCTGTTTTTCCAGGGCATCAATTACATACTTGAGCCTCTGTGCCATGGCCTCATACTGCTTACGCCCCAGTTCCTCGCCATCTTTTCTCCCCTGGGAAAAGCCCTGGTCATATGCCCTGCTCTCTATCTCCTCTGCCCTTTTCCTGGCGCTTGTCAGGATTTCTTCGGCCTCACTGCGTATCCTCTCCGCCTCAGCCTGAGCTCTCTCCATTTCCTGAATCGCCTTCTTTTTCGCCTCTTCCAGGGGATCAATCGCAGGGGTAGCATCTTCTACTTCACCAAGACTGCTTTCGTCTATCTTTTCATCAAGATCCAGGGGAGAACTAATTAATTGGGATAGGGCACTGAAACTGCCTTCTTCCACCCCCTCTACAGATCTCTCCTCATCTTCCCCTTTTAAAGGAAGCGGAATACTTTGAATGGAGACCTTCCCTGTTTTTCCCGCTTTTATTACCTTAGACAAGGACTTCTTCAGCTCCCTTACCACCCAATACTATCTTTCCTTCACTCTCAAGCCGCTTGGCCACCTTGATTATGGCCTGCTGGGCCTGCTCCACATCCTTCAGACGCACAGGGCCCATGACCTCAAGGTCTTCCTTGAGCATAATAGCCGCTCTTTCCGACATGTTTTTGAAAAACTTTTCCTTGAGCTCATCAGATGCACCTTTAAGGGCCAGCTTCAATTCCTCGGTGCTGATCTCCTTTAGCAGTGCAATGATGGCCCTATCATCCACCCCTAGTAGATCCTCAAACTTGAACATGAGCTTTCTAATCTCTTCTGCCAATTCTTCAGAAGAGGCCTCTATGTTCTCTAACAGCGTATCCTCAAGTGTCCTATCCACATTATTTAGTATTTCAGCAACCTTCTCCGCGCCACCCACCTTTGTTGCATCACTCATTTCTACCGAAAAGAGTTCTTCCTCCAGTACTCTGTCGATCTCAGCCACTATCTCCGGGTTAATCTTTTCCAGATTAGCAATACGAACCATAACATCTGACTGCAGCCTCTCCGGAAGTTCACTCAGGATCGCTGCAGACAATTCTGGATCAAGATGGGCGAGTATGACAGCTATTGTCTGCGGATGCTCATTTCTCAGGAAATTCACGATGACCTTCGGCTCAAGATGGGACAGTTTCTGAAAGGTCGAAGGATGGAGTTGCCTGATGATCTCTTCATATATCTTTTCCGCCTGTTCCTTGGGCATGGAACTAAAAAGCACCTTTTTCAGAAATTCTTCTACTGGAACAGCCACCTCACCCTGCACCAGAGCCATCTTCTCCCTGACCTCTTCAAGCACTTTTTGTACGGCTTCCCCTGGAATATAGCTGATTTGGGCCATTAGGCTTGAGACCTTCCTGACCTCATCTTCCTTCAAATGCTTAAATACTTCAGCAGTAAACTCCTCTCCCATAGCCATCAAAAAGATGGCCGCCTTATATGGCCCAGTGGTAGGTATGGAATCCGTGGTCACAGCTTTTTCCCGATCAGCCATTTTTATCTAACCCTCCACAGGCTCTCGTAGCCAGATCTTTATTAAAGCGGCAGCCCGTTCAGGATATTTGCTTGCAAGATTCTGAAGCTCTTCCTGTACGTTTGGCCCAGGCTCAAAGGCCTGTGGGGCCTCAAGTTTACCTATCTCCTCTTCACCTATGGCCGCTGCAATTTCTTCAGCCGGCACAGGCAGTTCTTCTGACGGTTTCAGCACGTAGCGATTTAGCAACGGTTTGAGGACAAGGAATATAAACAATATAGCTATTATCAGATTTACCAGTGGCTTTATGAACTTTGCTCCCATATCGACATATTGGGCCATGGTTTTCTTTTCAGCTGGAGGAGCTGTGAAAGCCACGTTCACCACAGACATATCATCTCCGCGTTCTTCACTATATCCCATCGCGGCCTTGACAATCTGGCGCAAGTCTGCCAACTCCTCGTCACTTCTCGGCACATATACTAATTTTCCATTCTCTTCCTTGTACTTTCCATCTATCAAAACCGCCACGGAAAGACGTTTGAGTTTCCCTATAGATCCATTTACTTGACGCTGGATCCTAGTAATTTCATAATTGGTAGTGGTTTCCTCTCTTCTTTTGACCGTCCCAGTCTGCATCTGGTTTACGTTGCCCTGAAGCTTGTTGGCAAGCCCTCCCTTTACTCCTGGTATTCCACCTGTCTCCTGGTCAGAGACCGTTTCAAGCAACTTCTGCTCACTTCGGGGTGCAACCATATCAGGATCAAACCTGTCTTCACTAATCTGGATATGGTCAAAATCCACCTCTGCGGACACCCTGGCCACAGCCTTATTGGGGCCCAACACATTCTCCAACATACTCTGTATCTTGTGTTTATAATATTCTTCAAGACGTCTTTGATAAACCAGCTGGGAGTTTGTGAGATTGGCGAGGTTATTTTCGTTTTCTCTATGTTCATACAAAATATCACCTGAAGTATCCACTATGGTGACATTTTCTTTTTTCAGCCTGGGAACAGCACTAGCTACAAGGTGGGCAATACCTTTCAACTGGGTCTCATTCAGTTCCTGTCCCCTCTTAAGATGAAGAACCACTGAAGCAGTCGGTTCCCTACGCTCGGTAACGAAGAGAGATTCCTTGGGCTGCGCGATATGAACCCTTACATTTTCAACCTGGGGAAATTGTGAAATGGTCTTTTCCAGTTCTCCCTGGATGGCCCTTTGATAATTTACATGCTGGACAAAATCCGTTGCTCCGAGATTCCCCTTGTCAAATACCTCAAAACCTACTCCGCCGCCCTTGGGAACTCCTGCACTAGCAAGGGAAAGCCGAATATCGTAAACCTTACCCTCAGGGACCTGGATTGTCCCTCCCCCCTGTGTCAGCTTGTAGGGTATATTTTCCTGCTTTAGCCACGCCACTACTTCCGATGCGCTTTCAGGAGAAAGATCTGTATAAAGGATGCCGTAGGTAGTTCGGTTGGTGAAAAAAAATAGCGCAGCAAACCCTGCCAGAACCAACATCAGCACCAATCCAGTTATAATCTTCTGCTGGGATGAAAGATTTTGATAAAGCCCCTTTAGCTGATCCAGGGTTTCAGCCGGTGTGGCCATGGCTTACAGCTCCTTTCCTTATTAGGATAAATTAAAACTGCATTCTCATAATTTCTTCATAGGCGCTTATAGCCCGATTTCTCACCTGAACCATCAGTTTAAAGGACATATCCGCCTTCGAAATGGCTATCATGGTCTGGGCTATATCCACAGGTTCACCTGCGGCCAATTGCTCCGACATTTTTTGGGCCTCGAAAAGGTTTTTGTTTACCTGGGAAACCGCACCCTTGAGCACTTCCTTAAATCCAGATCCAGTACCTTGTCGTGCCTGGCCTGCATCATTAACTAATTGAGTCAAATTTTTGACGCCATAACCAATATTTTCCAATTTCATGACCAACTCCTACCCAATTAACGCCCTATCTCCATGGCCTTGGCAGCCATGGCCTTAGCGGTATCTATGGCCGTGACCCCAGCCTCATATGCCCTTGATGCAGTCATAAGGTCTACCATCTGTTCCATGACATTTACATTTGGGAGTAAGACAATCCCCCTTTCATCTGCATCGGGATGGTTGGGATCATACACCTCTTGAAACGGCTCCGGGTCATCCACTATCTGATCCACTTCCACTGCCTGCAGGGACTGGAGTTCCTTATCAAGGGCCTGGGCAAAAGGTGAATCCTCTTCCTGGGCCACGGGAACAGCCTTGAAAATAACCGATTTCGCCCGGTATGGTCCTCCATCCACCGTCCTGGTCACGTGCGCATTGGCCAGATTCATGGATGCTATGTTAACCCTGGTCCTTTCCGCGGAAAGGCCCTTTGCGCTGATTTTTATTGCGGTCAGAAGGTTCATGGCCTGCCTCCTTCGGTTATAGCGGTTCTAAGTATTTCGAATTCTTTTATTAAGGCCTGGACAGTAGCCTGGTATTGAAGGTTGTTTTCCATAAGCTTTGCCATTTCCTGGTCCAGATCCACATTATTTGGGGTACCTCTTTCACTTGAAGTAACTATCACCCCCTCCTTTGAGGCCTTCAGCTCCGCGGGATCGATGTGGTTTGGATCTGTCTTTGTCAGGGTAAGGGAACCTTTTGAGGCCTTTTCAAGCTCTTTACCCATAATCTTTTCAAAGGGGATATCCTTTGCCTTGTATCCAGGAGTATCCACATTGGCGATATTCGCGGTTAACACGGCATGCCGCTTGGTCCTCAATTCGATTGAGCGTTCAAGGATTTGAAATGTTTTCCCAAAAAGCTGTTTCATAGCACCAATCCCATCTGTCTATATTCCGCCAGCTTATTCCTGAGCGTCCTTACGCTTATACCTAGAAGCTTTGCTGCATGGGTCCGATTACCCTTTGTCTTTGCCAGCGCTTTTTTCACCATCTCTCTTTCAAGATCACTAAGATTGAATATCTCCTCCCCAAGGTTTGAAACCGAAGGCTCATTATTTTGCCCTCTTCCGGTAAGGATTTCCTCTTCAAATAGATCCTGCAGCGTAATTTTTTCACCCTGGGCAAGCAGCACTCCCCTTTCCACTATATTTCTTAATTCCCTTATGTTTCCGGGCCACGATCTCGCCTTGAATTCCTCCAAGACTTCAGATGCAAATTCCAGTCCAATTTTTCCATATTCCCGGGTAAATTCCTCTCTGAAATGTTCAGCCAAATAGACGATATCCTCTTTTCTCTCCTTAAGGGATGGAATCTTAAGAGGGATGACATTCAAACGAAAATACAGGTCCTCCCGAAACTGTCCTGACCTGACGGCCGCCAATACGTCCCTGTTAGTTGTAGCTATTACACGTACATCTATGGGAATAGGGACAGAGCCTCCCAGCCTATCAACTTCTCCTTCCTGCAGAACTCGCAGCAGTTTAGCCTGAAGAGCAAGGGCCATCTCGGTAATTTCATCCAGCAGGAGGGTCCCCCCGTTTGCAAGTTCAAAACGCCCCAACTTCCTGGATATCGCCCCGGAAAAAGCCCCCTTTTCATGGCCGAAAAGTTCGCTCTCCAGCAAGGTCTCCGGAAGGGCCGCACAATTAAGGGCGACAAAGGGACCGTTTGACCGGTCGCTCTCCGTATGAATGAATCTGGCTAGTAGTTCCTTACCAGTTCCGCTTTCACCCTGAATCAGTACCGTGGCCCTACTTTTTGCCACGCTCCTGGCCTTTTCCAACACCCTCTCCATCAAGGGGCTCTTAGTAAGTATGGTGTATTCCCTGGCACCTCCCCTCTTTCTGCCTGGCCTCTTTTCCACAATCACACTCTTTTTTAACCTCTGAAGAGTAGACAATCCCCTTCTAATTGCCAAACCAAGGACTTCAGGATCAAAGGGAGAATTGACAAAATCCAGTGCGCCACATTGCATGGCCTTTACTGCATCTTCTATGGTGCCATCATCTGTCAGAAGGATGACACCTCCTTTGAATTGTCCGGGCATCTGTTTAAAGAATGTCAAACCATCCATGTCTCCCGGCACATGCATTATAAGAACCAATTCATGGCTGTTTTGAGCCATGAATTCCCTACATGTTGCCAGGTCTGGCACCAAAGTGACTTCATACCCCATGGCCTCTAGATGTGTCTTAAGAGTAAGTCTGTCTTCAGCCCTGGGGGCTGCTACAAGCAGCTTATTGCTCATTGACCGCCTCCGGTAGATGGTATTTTGCCATTCAACTTCTCCGAAAGTTGACTACGGAAAGATGCCGCTGGTCCGCTCCAGAACATTTCATTTGAGATAATAGCCTTCGCGGCCTTGGCCCAAAGAGGATCATCAACCTGGCTGAGCGCTTTCCAATCCTCCATTGCCTCTTTTTGTCCCAGCCTTGACCTTGCGATGGCTATTCTCCATGAAACAGGTATCCTGTCAGGTGAAAGCAATGACAATCTCTGATATATCCTGAGGGCCTCTTTGGGTTCCTCAAGGCCAAGGGCCTCATCACCCCAGAAAGTCAGGAGTTCCTCCTGTTTCTCCTTGGGCACGGATATAGCAATCTCATCCCAAAGCATTTCCGCTGTATCCCATTCAGCCAGCTTTACCGCTGCCTTGAACATCAGCATTCGCAAAGGTCTTGCCAAGTCAGACCTATTGGTTTTCGCAAGGGCCTCACTGGCAAGATCATATGCCTTAGGCCAAAGGCCTCTTTGCGCTGAAACCTTGGCAGACATGTATAAAGCCTCAGCCGAGTCTGTCTGCCCTGGACAGCTCGCTCTGAACAGCTTCAAGAGGTTTACTGCATAATCGACATCGCCTTCGTTGAGGGCGTTTTCCACCCACGACACAAAAAGTAAAGGAAGATGTTTCTGGTCCGTACCGTTTTCCCATGCTCTATAAAAAGCCCTATCCGCTGCCTCTGTGCATCCGATTCCTGCCCATGCCTTTCCCACATAATAAAAATGAAAAGGCTGTTTTAGTTTTTCAATCTGTGATTCATGCGCCTCGTTGTATTTTAATAGTTCAACATAGTTTTTAGTGGCGTCCAGTTTTGCATCAAAGCCGAGCAGTAGTCTTGTTCCAAGGTCTTTTATCTTTTTGTTTTTGATAACATCAGGAAATCCCGCTAAAAGTCCCCAGAACTCGTTGAGACCATATTCATACTCTCCTTCTTTCAAAAATCGAGCAATAAGCTTTATCCAAATATTTTTTGCAGTATCGATAATAATTGGAGAAAAGGTAGTGCTTCTTTCCCGTTTTTTCAGTAGCTCCTTGCCCAGTTCAACGACGTTTCTGAGCTGAGAAACGTCGTTGAACTCGCTTTCTAGCTGTTCCCTTGCACTCGACACAAACTTCAAAACTTTTTCAGTATAAGGTGAGCCAGGATTTTTTTGTCCGAAGTCCTCTGCCAGCCTTAAGACATCTGAATATCTTTTTTCCTTCAGCCGTAAAGACATGAACTCAATTTCGACTTCTTGTGTGATGGGATGACGGGGATATTCCTCGATAATCTTGCTGAATAGCCTGGCAACAGCCGGACTTGGCTTGAAGGTTTTGAGATTTTTTACATACGTCCTTAACCTCTTTTGTTCAGCCTCCTCCATCTGGGCAAGGCGAAATCGTGCAAACAACGCCTCTGGAAAGGTCGGATAGTCCCTTGCGACTATTGCATAATACTTTCGGGCAGCAAGGGGCCTGCCACTCTTTCTGAAACTTTCAGCTATTGAAAACAGGGTGACTGCCTTCAATTCCGGCTGACGAATGATATTCAAGTAGTGAAGCCACAACTTTCTAGCCTCTTCTTCTTTCCCCTGCATGCTTTTTATACGTGCCTTAAGATCGAGAAAACGGGGTATTTCCACGTAAAGTCCAGGACTTGCCTTTTCAAGCCTTTCTGTTTCCTTGGCCACCAATTCAAGTTGGCCAGCATTTAGAGCGTCTATCGCCAAAGCAATCCAAGCGCTTTTCGCAGCCTTTGTGTCAGGATATTGACGTATTATTTCTCTATAAAAACTCCTGATCTTTTTTGTGTCACCACTCCTTTCCCTATATTGCAATATAGCCATCAGGGCATCAGAAGCCCAAGAGGTATTGGGATATTTCTTGGCCGTAATCCTCCAGTGGGCTAGGGCCTCAGGCATAAACGAAACGTAGGCATATGCCTGCCCGAGCACATAATAGGCCTCTGCCGCCTGGGGGGAGTCAGGATAGGTCTGTACAAACCTCTTAAGATCTGAGATTATGGTCCACGCCGCCTGTTTCCCAATAGACTGACTTTCTTCTGATTCCTTCCAGAAAAGTTCGATTCCGGGCAGTATGTTTTCCCATGCCTCTTGCCATGGGGCCTTGGCGGTCACGTTCTTGTTTTGGCGGGCCTCCCCAATACCCGTGAACCAAGCGGATAAAAACAGAAAAAGGATTACAACAAGAGAAAAACTTCTGGACATCGCATGATGACCACTTTCTGACAGATTTTTATTAAAAGTTGTATCCTTTTCTTGTTTCATAGCTTTTAGGCCTATTTTTATAAAAGATAACAGTAGATACCTAAGGCAGTAAGCAATCCTGATGCCATAAAAACTTCCTGGAAGAACCACTGGTTTTTGAATACCAACGGTATAGTCCTAAATAGGCATCAGGGAATCCTAACCTTTGTCGGTGACTGCGTGGCTCGTGGGCAAAAAACTCACATACAAGGAGGAAGATACGCTTTTTGAGTTTGTTCGTTTCGCTCTCTTCACCACTCGTGCCAAACGGGTTCTCCGAAGCGTCTCTCTTCACCTTGTACTAGAATTAAAAATCAAAAGGTTCTCATTTGATGATACCTAACGACCACGACCAACAACCACTGCTTTTAGAGTGACATCAGACATAAAAAGGCATTTTAAAGCCAATTGGCTGGGATAAAATTAGAACAATTTACCATAGTTAAAATGGATGAAATATTCAGGCAAAAAAGTAAAGAACTCAATAAGCTAGAATCACTTAAAGATTGAGACTAGTAAACAGATATCGGAAAATAGTCATTTTTTTGACAATTTAACCAGTAAACAAACGCGAGGCCCCCTGGCTTTTATACCGGGTAGATTTATTTTCTTTCAACTTCTTTTAATTTTTCTATACAGCACTCCAGATCAAGATCAGGAAAAATGGGATTTTCCCTTTCATATCTTTCCAGCGCGCATGATATCATCTCACTTTTCTGGCCATTGTTCCAGTAGAGGCTGGCAAGAGACCAGAAACGCTCCAGATACTGGAAGAAAAATTGCTTCATCAGGTCTACAAAATGTCCATTTGAAATGACAAAGGGTATGTCGCTATTCATAGCCTGCAACACTTCTCTCAAGGCCTGTTTTACTATCCTCTCCTTTAACTGATAACGCCTCGTTTCTTGCGCGAGATCCTTGGCCATGGCCTCGAGTTCTTCGATTGCCTCATGTGTATGTCTGTACATCCAGGAAACAGAGCCATAAATCCATTTGTCAAACGTTCCCTTATCTCCCCAGGATGAAGGAGTTATGAAGACCTCCTGATTCCGCGGATATCTCCTCAGATATTCACTAGGGGTAATAAGTTCAGTTTCATTCTGGTTGTAATATAGCTTTTTAAAGAGGAAATAGAGGAAATCCGGCCCTTCATACCAGTGGTGACCAAACAACTCGGCGTCATAGGTGGCTACTACAAGAGGTTTCTTCCAGAACCAATTTTTGATGTAATTAAACTTAAAATTCCTGGAATCCATGAAGTGTTGGGCATGGTTAGCCGCTTTTTCAACGGCCCAGGAGCGGACGTAAGGTTCCTTTTGCCCGCCGTCCCTACTGGTAACACGATTATACTTAAGCGGTCCTCCTTTTATATGAAATTCCAGGTAGTCGGGATCTCCAGGGTAGCCTTCATCTCCGCTCCACACCTGCTTGCCCGTATCAGGATCCCTGGCAAAGGCAGCTACGTCACTTCCCTTTAAAAAAACAGGCGCATAGGTACCATAGGAGTTGGGACAATCTGCCAGGAGGATGGAATGAGCCTCGGTAAAGAAGTATCTCAGGCCAGCCTCCTCCAGATACTTTTCAATTCCTGGTACATAGGCACACTCTGGCAGCCATATGCCTATGGGGCTTCTTCCAAAGGTGGCCATGTAGTCCTTGACTGCGGTCATGATCTGTGCACGTATCGCCGATGGATAACGGGAATAAAAGGGCAGAAAGCCGTGGGTGGCAGCACAGGTAGAAATTTCTATGTATCCCTCATCCTGGAACTGTCTAAAGGCCTTGGTCAGATCGCACTGATATTTGAGAAAGAGGTGCTTTACCTCCAGAAAATGGTTCAGATGCATCCATGCCGTTTCATGATATTGGGGAGCTTCTCTTTTTGTACGGCTCACCTCGGCCCTTGCAAGGCTTATATGGGCGTCCATATACTTCAAGAACTCCTCCTGGAGCATGGGACAACGCATCATGTTCGAAAGGGTTGGAGAAATATCCATGGATAGCCTGAAATCTACCCCTTCATCTCTCAATCGCTCAAATACCATTATGAGTGGTGCATAGGTCTCTCTTATGGCCTCATGGAACCATTCGGCGGGGAACCCCAGCGGCTGCCATACGCCTGACGAACCATACACTACCCTTTTTCTTATGTAAGGCAGATGGGCATGAAGATGTATTATCTCAAGACCTATCGAGTAGTGAGCAGTCCCCATTACGGAGCGGAGCTCCCTGTGGGTGGGATGATGCGGAACATTTTCCACATCGCGGTAAACCACCGGATTTGAACCAGGCAAGACCCTGGCTGTTTGAGCGGGATTTGACACATCTGTAAGGGGCTCAACCTTGCTGTCATCCACAACAGCAATCAACTGCACACGATACACCTTGTCCGGTTCAAGAGTCAGGTACCAATTATCGGATATGCCAAGATGGACCTCGATATCCTTGTCCATCTCGTGGTGTAAGGTACCTCCCCACTCATGAAAAACTCTTATGAAAGTTTTGACCTTTTCAGGCGCTCCACCTGATATTTCATCAATCCTCTTTTGAAGCCTTTCCCTGTCTAAATGCCAGTAAGCAAAGGCCCTGCTCTGATCTATTGGCATAAGGACGATCTTGTCCATTCGTTCAGGGATTGAAACAATATTCGATATCAGCAAAGGCCTACCAATGGGTTCCTTCTCTCCCTTTGGCACCACGACCAGTGCGGCCTGATATCCGCTCCCTTCAGGTACATTCGGGAAAAGCCAGTGATCCCCGTCAAGAACCGCGTTTCTCTTTTCTGGCTCCCAAAGCTCTACCTTGTTCTCTTTATACCTGTATAACCTTATACATACGTCAACATCGTCCCAAGAAAGTTTCTGGGGACTAAGCAGGACTTCTTCTGCCTCATGCCAGCAATAGGCAGGTATTCGCCACCATGCTTTTAGCTGGAGTGTAGGTTCCTCCCAAATTTCTCTTTTAAGGCCGAGACACGAACTATTCCCTCTGATGTTTATACGCAGAGCCGATAATTCTTCGATCTCCGGAGGATTTTTAAGCTTAAGCTCAAATATGTTTTTTAAGACAAAGGGGGCTTTCGATTCAGGGGCAACAGAAGAAATTTCCTTACCTAGGTCCTTATCTATAGCAGCTACCAGCGACACCTCCTTGAGGTATCCCAGGATCAAGGCGTGGTCTGCCATATCCACAGGTATCCATTCCTCGGCCTTTAAACCTGTATCTGCCGGCCATCTTTTTACAAAAAGATAGACCCTTATGTCCTTGCCCCAGTCAAGCCCAGAAGCGAGTTCCACCTCTCTCCTGACTTGATCCCAGTCTATATCTTCCCATGACAAATGGTGTCTTCCTTCATTTTCCGATATGATTACAACCTTAGGGGTATAGTGAAAGGAAGAGTTCAGGGAAATGGTAAATTTCTTTTTTCTGACAAGCCGTATGTCAATATCGCCTTCAAGATCCAGATAAAACTCTGTTTCAGTAAGATTCGTACATCTTTTCTCTATTATTACAAAACCGTCCGAGGGCCTTCTGGCTTCCACAATCAGTTCTTCATCCGCGGAATTAATTTTTTCCGCTAATGTCTTTTCCCACCTGACATGGATAAGCCCACCATAGGCATTGACGTAAAAACCTTTGAAAGAAAGTGAATTGCAATGAATCTGTGATTGAAAAAGCGGATTTAGTAACTTCATATTCATTGTCTATAAACGTATCTCCATGGTGAGGCAACTGAAATTTGAAATATATTTGGAATGTATACCAACGCTACGCAAATTTGCATCCTAGCAAACTCGATTTTTACAGCAATGTTTATTCTTACACAAGAAACACACTAATAAGCAAAAGAATCGAATAATCATTCCGAAAATCATGCAATTAGCAAGATTACTGAATATTCCAGGCCTATAATGCTCAATTCCCCTGCACTCTTTAAAGACGAGGAGATGCCGATAATTTGAAGGCATATGAAGCTACTAGTCCGGATTTATGTGAGCAAGATATCCAGGCACTATTTTTATCCATAAAAGGTCCAGGGCTGCCTTACTTAAAAGACAGCCCCTCTTAGCGCGCTTATTAGGCAGCAAGTTCCACTGGAGGCCCATTCAAAAGCTCACTGACCCACCTTTTCAATTCATCGTTAAGGGAATATACCCCCACTCCTGGCCTGTGGCCAAATTCTTCTATTGAGGCAGCAACCATCTCAGGCGGGACCTCAATCTTTGCAATTTCTTCAACTTCTTTGGATGAACGCCTTAAAAGGGTTACCTGGGGTGGCTTTTCCCAATCGTAGATGACAAAATATATGGATTCCTCCTCACCACTTCTGGCGAAGTCATTGCCCCTAGTCCATCCAGCACCCCACTCAAGGTACATGTCGACTGCCTTTTCTGGTGTCATGGTCCAATCAATTCTATTTACAATTTCCCTGTTTGCCTTGAGTTGTTCTAAAGTCATCATATGAATTAGCCTCCCTTTATTGATAGTTATTATTATTATCATCTTCTAACTCAAGGTCAAGGGAAAAAGTTGGTGGATCGGATTGTTCTCTTATCTTGTTACTCTATTCCCATCCGCCCATCATGTGCATATGTATGTGAAAAATAAGCTGACCGCCGCCTTTTTCCACGTTAAAAATGAGTCTGTAACCACTTTTTGAAATCCCTAACTCCTTTGCCAGCCCTTTAGCCACTAGGACCATCTCCCCAATCAACTCTGAGTGGTAATCTTCCAGATCATTTATGGTAGGTACGTGTTCTTTGGGAACGATAAGAATGTGAACCGGGGCCTGGGGACTGATATCCTTGAATGCTACTATCCTGTCTCCCTGATACACGAATTCAGCCGGGATCTCCCCCTTTATTATTTTGCAAAAAATGCAATCCTCCGCCATGGCACGCCTCCTTGTCAAGATATATAAAAATAGCAAAAAAAACCTGCCGACCTGGTTAAAAAACGCTTTATCCAATTAGACTAAGCTTGGCATATTCTAGGTGCAATGTTTTTTCTCCTCCCACATCGAACAGCACCCTTATCTTTTCCTGACTTATCCTTTCCAGGATATGTCCTGGCCCAAAAATAGGATGCCGTATCCTTGCTCCCCGTTGAAACCGGTCTGCAGCGGAGCGTGTTGCCTTCGCGGCTGACATGTCTGGTTCATGAACAATATCAGCATCAATCTTATGCCGCCTCGATCTCCCCGAGGACGATTGATTTGGCTGATTCCAGAGTTTCATCAGGGAAAGGGGAATTTCTTCCAGAAGAGGTGATGGCTTGGCAGGTATCATGCCTGAATTGCCCACGTTAATGAAGGCCGGATATGTGAATACCAGAAGGTCCTTGGCCCTGGTTGCAGCAACATAAAACAGGCGTCTTTCCTCTTCCAACTCATTACTGCATCTTGATGCCATAACAACGGGGAATCTGCCCTCGGCCAAGGAAATTATAAATACCACCTGCCATTCAAGCCCCTTTGCAGAATGGATGGTGGAAAGGGTGACGCAATCATCCCTGCTCTGGACATCTTCTTGTCCAGGGGGATCAATTGCCAGCTCAGAAAGAAGCGTTACACCATCATCGTATCTGTCTGCTATGGCAACAAGCTGTTCAAGCTCTTGTTTTCTCCTTGGATAATCAGCAAAATATTTTGCTTTCAGAAACGGGTCATACCACTCCTTCAGCCGGACCATAATTTCTTTCAGATTAAAATCACTTTCCTGGAGCCCCCTCAAAAACAGGCCCAGCTCCTCCACACTCTTCTTCCATACAGCCCTGGACTTGTACTGTACCAGTGTCTCAAATGGATCCTCTTCAGTAAGTATGGAAGCCGTGATTTTATCCGCGCTTTTTGGCCCTAATCTGTCAATGAGCAAAAGCACCCTCGTCCAGCTGAGTCTGTCTCTAGGATTTATAAGTATCCTGAGCAGTGACAATAGATCTTTCGTATGGGCAGACTCAAGTAGTTTCAACCCGCCTCTTTTCACAAACGGGATATTTCTTCGCTGAAGCTCTGCTTCGAGCTGAAATGAGTGAAAGCTCGCCCTGAAAAGAACCGCTATTTCGGAACTGGGCACCCCTTCCTTAACAAGCTCCTCAATCCTGTTGGCGACAAAAAATGCCTGATCACCTTCGTCCCTTGCCTGATAAAGCAAAGGTGGATGTCCACCGCTTCTCTGGGCTACAAGGCGCTTTGAAAATTTTTCCCTGGCCTGTGCTATTATTGCGTTTGTGCAATCGAGGTTAGGCTGAGTCGAACGGTAGTTTTTTTCGAGCTTGATAATTCTGGTCCCGGGAAAAAGTTCTGGAAAACGAAGTATGTTTTTGAAATCAGCGCCCCTGAATGAATAAATCGACTGGGCATCATCGCCCACCACCATCACATTATCATGGCCTGTCGCCATATATCTTACGATTTCAGCCTGTGGTCTATTGGTGTCCTGGTACTCGTCCACCATAATAAACTGGAAATGGGCCCCCATTTGCCGTCGGACCTGTTCGTTTTCTTCTAGTACCCTCTTCCAGTTGAGAAGCAGGTCATCGTAATCCATAAGGGCATGTTTTTTCTTATATCTTTCGTAGGCATCAAAAAGGAGCTTTAGACCCTCAAATTCTGAAAGGAGATGAGGGTACTCCCTTTCAAGGACCTGAGCCAGGTCTCCCTGAAAATTTTGCACCCTGTTAATTATGGTGGCCAATGAATTTTTCTTTGGAAACCTGTTTGAGTGTGATGCGAGGTCAAGCTCCCTTAAAAGCAGCCCGAGGATGGACTGAACGTCCGACCTGTCTATGACTGTAAAATTTTGGGGATAACCCAAAAGGTGACCATAACGTTTCAACATACTGTAAGCAAAACCATGAAAGGTCCCACCGGTAACCCTGTTACATGAATTGCCCACCAGTCTTGCAGCCCTTTCCAGCATAGTGGACGCCGCCTTCCTGGTGAATGTCAAAAGAAGTATGTTTTCAGGATCAACCCCGCTTTGAATCAGCTTTGCAACCCTGTAGACAAGGGTCCTGGTCTTTCCACTTCCAGCCCCTGCTATTACAAGGACAGGACCATCTAGGGTCTCAACTGCCTGAAGTTGCTCCTGGTTAAGATCCCTGTGAAAATCTATAGTCTCTTCCATATCGTATTTTCGGCCTCAGGATTTCCCTTTAATGACTTCTTCTGGCTGGTCAAACTGCCTTTGCAGTGGGAGTATGAAATAGAAGTTGTTGCCCAGGTGGGTTGGTTCATAGCCCACTACTCCTCCATGCACCTCTATCACCTTTTTCACAAAATGAAGCCCATGTCCTGTTCCAGGTTTTTCCATGGTGGCTCTTCCCCTAAAACCCTCATCGAAAAGATGCTTGGCCTCCTCTGGAGGTATGTGCGGACCAGTTGTGAACACGTTAAACTTTATACCCGCCTTGCCTTTGCCAAAGAAGTCCGGAATGATCTCCATTCCAAAGGACATGAACTTTTGTCTCTTCCCGTTGTCATCTATAACCTCGGAGCAGTATTTGCCGGCATTGGAAAACAAATTTGCATAGACCTGGGAGATAAGACCAACGTCTACGGCCAAAGGGATATCCTCGTCAGGCACACCACCAAGCTCCGTATTGATCATGATGCCCGCACGTTCAAGCCTTTCCTTGTATCGCTCAAGCTGAGGATCAATGATCTCCTTTTTGAACCGGCACATTTTTCTTCTCAAAACCAGATGGCCCTGTTCAAAGTGATCCCTACGGAGAAGACTTTCCAGAAATAAACTTGTATTGTAGTAATGCTTCTCTACCTCTTCATAGTTTTTTATAAGTCCCTCATTTACCTCATGTAGTCGTTGTCGCAAGGCCCTGATCTCATCCATTCCTAGGCAGCCTTCTGCGTGCTTGGCATCCAGATTCTTTCCCAGTTCCCGCTCGATTTCCTCCAATTTCTTGATCTTTTTTCTCAGATTTCGAAGGAAAATCTTGTACCTCATGTTAGGTACAATGACATTATGCTCTATGTCTGCGACCAAGGTATTTATAAATTTAAGATGCTCCTCGTTTTGTATTGATATGAGTTTGTAGTGCAGATTATACCCAATTCTATTTGCATATTTCTGAAAAAACAGCTTGTCCTTATCATCCAGCCTGAAAAGGGGAAAGACCTCGAACATTCCAATTATGTCTTCCGCCATCGACAAGGGTTTCCTTGCTATGAGCCGCCTGTTGCCCCGTATCGGGGTCACAAATGAATCTCCGGTCTCATAGGCCTCATCCCTTAGTTCAATCCCCTTGGGAGGATCATTGCCACAGACGTTCAGGCCGTTCATGGAATCACAGACCATTTTGAGGTGACTGCTTTCGTTTTCCACAAGATAGAGGCAGGAATCAAACTTCATAAATTCTTTTGGCACAAAAACAGCCACCCTGTAAAAATTTTCCAGGGTCTCATATTCCTGGGCAAGATCAAAAAAGGCCCTTAAAGCCCTTCCTTGGGTCTGTGTAAAATCATAAGCTTCATAATCCGCTTTCTTCTTTCGAATACGGGTAAGTACGGATAAAAGTTCCGGTGGGTCTGTAGGACAGTGGATACTCATAATTTGACTACGCCACGAATAGGGTACCCCCGACGGCCGTTATATTGCCCCTGGCACCATTCAAAGGTTTTTATATTATGGCAAAAACCCAGCCTCACCAGCTTACTGAGCCATTTTTCACAAAGAAAAGCATTAATTCTGGCAAAATTAATGGTACGCTAAATTATTATTAAAATATAGGTGTGTTTAACTGACAGGTCAACCCGAAGCCGCCTCTTCCAAGGCCTCTACTAGGGAATGTATTGTGGCTTCCCTGGGCATTATCGAGACCGACAGACCCAACTGCCTGGCGGTATCGGCCGTGATAGGACCTATGCATGCGATCCGTGCCTTTGATAAAACCCTGTTTCTGACCTCTTCAGGAACGCGCTTAAAAAAGTTCTTTACAGTTGATGAACTGGTGAAAGTTATAAAATCAACAGGGTCATCAGTTAGGTTTTCCAGTATATTTTGATCAAGTTCAGGGGTAACTGTCTCGTAAGCCGTGACCACGTCCACTTGACAGCCAAGTTTTTTGAGTCCTTCGGGCAATACCTCTCGTGCCTTTTTGGCCCTGGGGACAAGAATCTTTTTCCCCGCCACTCCTTCATTTTCAAGGGCTGAAAGAAGAGCTTCCGCCTTGAATTCATCTGGTATCAAGTCAGGATTTATATGGTACCCCCTCAAGGCCTCTGCCGTCCCTGCGCCAATGACGCCCACTTTGGCTGCACCCAGCGCCCTTGAATCCAGCCCCTGTTCAAACAAACGCTTCATAAAAAAAGAAACTGCGTTGGTGCTTGTAAAAATGATCCAGTCGTAACTCGAAAGTGCTTCTATGGCGGAATCCAAGCCCGACCGATCAGCCGGCTCCTTGACGGCAATAGTAGGACACTCTATGCAGTACGCACCTCGCCTTTCAAGAAGCCGAATCAGCTCACTTGCCTGTTCCCTCGTCCTGGTGACTACTATACGCCTGCCAAGCAGAGGCCACTTTTCATACCAATCAATTTCTTCCTTTAGGCCCACGACATCTCCCACGACTATGATTGCCGGTGGCTTTATGTTTGATTTCTTAACCTTTTCAGCTATGTTCTCCAAGGTGCCGGTAAGAGAATGGTGAAATGGTGTAGTACCCCATCTGATTACGGCAACGGGTGTTTCAGGGGCCCTGCCATACTGGATGAGCTGCTTGGAAATAAAAGGCAGGTTTGTCACTCCCATGAGGAAAACCAGCGTACCACCGCCCATCGCCAGCCCTTTCCAATCAACATCGGCCGCCTTCTGATCCAGCTTTCTGTGTCCGGTTATCAGCGTTACAGAGGCGGTATATGACCTGTGGGTAAGGGGAATGCCTGCGTAGGCAGGGACCGCAATGGCAGAAGTTACTCCTGGTACTATCTCAAAAGGGATCGAGGCCCTGGAAAGCACTTGTGCCTCTTCGCCTCCCCGACCGAATATAAAAGGGTCTCCGCCCTTTAATCTTACTACTTTCTTCCCCGCCTCGGCCTTTTCGACTATGAGCCTATTTATTTCATCCTGATCTACCGCATGACACCCGATACGCTTTCCAACGTATATCTTTTCAGCATCTTTAGACGCAAGATCTAAAAGTCTTGGGCTCGCGAGACGGTCATAGATGACCACATCGGCCTGTTCCAACAACTCTTTGCCCCTAAGTGTTAAAAGGCCCGGATCACCAGGCCCTGCCCCAACAAGATATACCTTTCCGCACTTATCCCTTTTCATATAATTCCCTTAAAATTTCCCTTCCCCCATTCTCAAGTATCGCTGTTCCAAGCTCTCTTCCAAGGGCATCTGCCTTATCCGGAGTGGAATTCATCCGCATGCGTATTATACGCATCCCTTCTTCATCTCCAACCATCCCGTCAAGTTCAAGCTCTCCATCACAAAGGGTGGCGTGCGCCCCTATTGGCACCTGACATCCCCCTTCAAGCCTTGCCAAAAAGGCCCTTTCCGCCTTGACACATATGGCAGTTTCTTCATGGTGAATGGAGGCAAGGATCTTCTTTATCTCATCATCATCACATCTAAATTCAATACCCAGAGCCCCCTGTCCCACAGCAGGCAACATTAGCTCCGGATCAAGACATTCTGTTATTTTATCAGATAACGAGAGCCTATTTAATCCCGCAGCTGCCAATATAATGGCATCGAATTCGCCATCTTCCAGCTTTTTCAGCCGTGTGTCCAGATTTCCCCGCAGGGCCTCGATTTGAAAGTCAGGTCTGACTTTTCTTAGCTGGGCCACCCGCCTCAGACTGCTGGTACCGATCCTGGCTCCCTGCGGGAGATCCTTCAGAAGCTGACCATTTCTAGAAATAAGCGCATCTCTTGCATCTTCCCTTTCAGGAAAAACCGAGACTTCGAGTCCATCTGGCAGCTCGGCCGGGACATCCTTCAGGCTATGAACAGCGATATCAATATCCTTTCTCAAAAGGGCTTCTTCTATTTCCTTTACAAACAGGCCCTTACCTCCCACTTTGGCTAGGGGAACATCCAGTATCTTATCACCCTTGGTAGTTATCTTTACCAATTGGACTTCGACATCAGGCCATTTCTGCTCGATTTTATTCTTTACCCAGGTGGACTGGGTCATGGCCAAAAGACTTTTTCTGGTGCCAAGCTTTACAATTCTTTTTATCGTCAAGGCTAGCCTCCACAGGAACCGCAACTCGAGCTTGTGCAGCCGCTGCACCCGCCGCTAGCCTTCTTACCAGTGGATACAAATTTGTGTCCACTTTTAAAGGCAAAGGCAGACATCTTTTTATGTACCTCTTCACCACCACAATTGGGGCATTTTATATCCCTGCGTGATCCCAGGACGAGTTCTTCAAATTCTTCTCCACAGGACCCGCACACAAATTCATATATCGGCATGATATCAATTCCTCCTTTTGGCAAGGGAAAGTAATCCCTGCATATCCAAGAAAAAAACTTAGCTATCAAGCCCCTCCAGGATAGCTGCTACAAGAAGGGGCAACATTATCTCATGATGGCCTGTGATGTTATAACCTCGACCGCCTTCTAAGGT
>CAZUIH010000033.1:0-16245 GCA_964620365.1 uncultured Desulfobacterales bacterium
GGTAAGAAGATCAGTTCGTACAGCCTATGAGAGCGCTTTCCTGGCCACTGTTTTCCTTTTTGCGAGTTTTTACAGTGCGCAGGGGGATTGCAAGGTAATCAGCAAACAGCATGCAGAGGCGGTAGCAAGGTATATAGCCGACGTGATCATTGCTGCAAGACAGGTGGTAGCCGAACATCAGGGGCTCATCAATGATCCTTTACGGGGGGACAAGGGATTTAGTCCTGAATATGTTGAACAGAAGATCAGGGAAAAATTCAGGGAAATTACCGGCAATGATATTTCATCCCTTGACCCGGAATCCAGGGAAATGGTGGAACAGATAATCACTGCGGCAAAGATGAGCGTGAAAATGAACCAGGCCCGCATCAACAGGGCCGGCAAGGGATTCAAGGGATATATCTCCGCTGTTTTCGGGCGGGAGACCGGCCAGATTCTAAAGGCAAAATGCGATATTCTGATCAAGCAAACCGCATCCAATTACAGAAACGTATATAACCAGCCAGATCCTTTTGAGAGAAAAATACTCGCCATGTTTGAAAAACCTAACTATCCTAGGGGTAAGGGATATGGGGAATTTATTGGAAACAACTACAGGTACTTACGGCCAATATATATAGAAAAGGCATGTCTGAAGTGCCATGGTGAGCCCAAGGGAGCCCTTGATATGGCAGGGTGCCGCAAGGAGGGATACAAGGAAGGGGACCTCAGGGGAGCGATCAGCGTAATGTTCCCTGTTAATTAGTTGGGCTGAAATAAAAACCGATCCATCCAGACGCGCGCTGAAAGAAAGGATAGAAGGATTGGTGTAAAATTGAACTGTCGATATTCGTTCAAGGATATAGTTGATATCAGGCGAATCCAGAACCTTCTGACATTTTTCTCCAAAGTTACTGGATGTGCGTGCGCAATTTTGGAACGTCCTTCCGGCAAAATTGTGGTGTCCGCCGGCTGGCAGGATGTATGCTTGAACTTTCACAGGAAGAATCCGGAATCGCGTCGGATATGCCTTGAAAGTGCGCAATATCTCACCAGGGACCTTGGTCGGCCGGATACCATCCATGTTTCCGAATGCGGAAATGGCCTCTCAGATGGCTTGACGCCTATTTTTATAGATGGCATGCACGTGGCTGACGTATGTATAGGCCAGGTTCTGTTTTCTCCTATGGATGAAAGGCGTTTTCTTAAACAGGCCCGGTTATATGGTTACGATGAAAAAGCATATATGGCCGCCATGAAAAAGGTAAAGATCATAGACCGGGAAAAATTCACAAACGTGCTTGCCTGTATCAGTGAAATAGCCCAACTGATAGCTGACATGGGTCTTGCGAAGATAAAAGCTGAGCGCTCCAAGCTGCTGGAGGCAGATAACAAACGCCTTGAAATCGAGATTAACAACAGGAGAAAGGCCGAGAAACAGCTTATAGAAAGTCAGCGTCAATATCAGTTCATTCTGGACAGCCTGGAAACCATAGGCGAGGGCCTTTGTATCATCGACGGTGAATACTGTATCAGGCGCATGAACAAGGTAGTGAGGCAATGGTTCGGAGATAGCATAGGCCAGTACTGTTACCGCGTCTTTGCTAAACGTGATGGGCCTTGCCCTGATTGTCAGATCTCAGCCATAATAGAAGATGGTAGAAGCATTCGGTATCAGAAAAAGGGCAGGGATGGTAAGATCTTTGATGTCCTGGCAACACCGATCCTGAACAATGACGGCACTGTTTCAATGATGCAGGTGATAAGGGACGTCACAGAGCAGAAAAAGGCTGAAGAATCACTGATGAAGGCCTATGACGAGGTCGAAAAAAAGGTAAAGGAGCGTACGGCTGAACTGGAACAGGCCAATACCGCCCTGAGGGTCCTGTTAAACCAGACCCATCAAGCCCAGCAGGAGCTTGAAAAAAACATTGTCGCGAATATCAAGAGCCTGATCGTCCCCCATTTGTTGGAGCTTGGAACGATTGTCAAGGATCCGAGAGGGCAGGAATATCTCAAGCTCATAAAGGAGAACCTGGAGAAGGTAGGGGGATCTTTTGGTAGAAACCTGTCTCTTAAGGCTGCGGCATTGAGCCCTAGAGAGATCCAGGTGGCTGATTTTGTCAAGGCTGGAAAAAGCAACAAGGAGATAGCCGAACTCCTTGGATTATCATCGAGGACAGTGGAATCGTACCGGGACAGCCTGCGTAAAAAGCTTGGCATAAAGAACAAGAAGATAAACCTGAGATCCTATCTTTTGTCATTGACCTGATTTTCTACTCCGGGCAATTCCATGTATGGAGCAGGAATTATCCAAGCTCGTCTTTTTTGATGGCCCCTTCCTTTCCACGGAGTATGGCCTGCCTTGCCAATTGGTCTGCCCTCTCATTTTCGCAATGACCGTCATGCCCCTTGACCCAATCCCACTGGACCTTGTGTTGGCTGCACAGCCTGTCGAGCAATATCCACAGTTCCTTGTTTTTTACAGGTTTTCTGGATGCGGTTGTCCACCCTCTCTTTTTCCACGTCTTCATCCATTCCGTTATCCCCTTTTGCAGGTATTGGGAATCGGTGGTGATTATTACGTTGCATGGCTCCTTCAGGGTTTCCAGTGCCCTTATGGCCGCGAGGAGTTCCATTCGGTTGTTGGTGGTCCTTGGGGCCCAGCCTGAAATCTCCTTCTCATGATGGTTATAGCGTAAAATCGCGCCCCAGCCACCAGGACCGGGATTTCCTGAGCACGCACCGTCGGTGTATATGTGTACGGTTTTCATCTGAGATTCCATGGTGTCAGGCCTTAAGGCCAGTGTATATGGTTACTATTCCAAAGGTGAGCGGCTGATAACGTACGTCCGTAAAGCCCGCCTCCTTCATCATTGCAGCGAGCTGTTCTGGTTCATAAAATTTCTGTATGGAAGCAGCAAGATAATCATATGCCTCTTTGTCGCCGGAAATTGTGCCTGCTATAAAGGGAAGGACCTTGTGGAGATAAAACCGGTAAAATGGCGCAAAGAGAGGGTTTTTAGGCCTTGAAAATTCGAGGATGACCAGCTTCCCGCCTTTTACCAGGACCCTTTTCATTTCCCTCAGGCCGATGTCCGGCCGGCTCAGGTTCCTGATACCAAAGGCTATTGTAATGCCCTCAAAGGTATCATCTGTAACAGGAAGCCTTTCTGCGTCACCGCAGACAGGTCTTATGAAATCCTTTTTCCCGGGTTTTTGCAGTACCTTTTCCTTTCCATATTCAAGCATCTCCAGGCAGAAATCAAGGGCCACTACGGGCCGTTTACCCTGACGCACTATCTCCTCGGAAAGAGGCAAGGTGCCTGCGCAAAGATCCAGAATGGGGCCTTTTTTGTATGGTCTTAGCTCTCTCGCCGCCTTCCAGCGCCAGTAATGGTCTGTGTAAAAGCTGAGCAGGGAATTTAAAAGGTCATATCTCCTGGTAACAGCCGCAAATTTTTTCTGAACGAAACGTTTTTTTTCCTGTCCTGTTGGTACCATCTTTTCTCACAAAAAATCAAAGAGGGAGATAGCTGATCGGGTCTGATCTGCTTAAGGCCCCTTTTTTTTCCAGCAGCCTGAAAAAATGCCTGAGTCCTTCCTCTTTACTATCACTGAAGTCGAGTTCTATCCCCTTAAGGTATGAATAGCACTCATCCCTGGACATAGGTATGACATGAGCCACTTTGTCACTGATCTGTCGTAATCTTTTTTTCCCTTGCCGGTAACACTTAAGCAGGAAGTTGTAGAGGGATATTATCTTATCCTGTTTTTTTTCCCACGCCTCTTTTCGCACTGCCCATACCGCGAAAACGAAAGGAAGATGTGTTTTGTTCAGCCAAATTTCTGCAAGATCCACCTTGAAAAGGTCCGGATAGGCGGACGACAGCCTGAGTGCCTCATCACCGATGGCAAGGTAGCCGCCACTATTATCCGATTCATCTGACAAAAAATTCTCAAAACTTCCATCCCTGTAAACAGGGGTGAATGACCAAAAAACTTCCAGTATGATCTTGAGAAGATTGACGGAAGTGGCGGATTGGGTGGTTAAAAATATGATTTTACCATCCAGTTCCGTTGGATCGACCCTGGAAAACAGAATCACACTTCCCACCGGACCCGTAGCACTAATGCCCAAGTCGGGAATCATGTAATATTGATCCAAATTTTCACCGTAGGAAAAGGAAGAAATGAGTCCCACGTCCAGTTTTCCTGCCTCAAGCATGCGATTGAGCAGGGTAGGGGGCCCTTCAACCACTTCGCATCCAGAAAGAGGCCCCAGTTCTTTCCATGGAAGGTATATGGGAGCTGTATTTATAAAGTTTACTATTCCTACTCTCAGGTTCTCTTTCACTGCGCCTTTATCTCATCTACCCAGTAGATTTCACGATCTTTACGCGGATTCAGGTTTACCAGGTATTCATACAAATCAAGATTGTCCAAGGTGGTCGTCTCTCCTCTTACTGAGAGAAAGTGCGGAGATTTGCCTGGAGAAAGGGTGCCAAAATGCCTATGTAATCCCATTGCCCTGGCCCCTCCGATTGTTGCCGCACGAAATATGGATTCGGCTGGAATTTCCGGAAAGATAGAGGCAAGACTTGACATTTCAGCAAAAATGGAAAGCTGATCATTACTGGCAAGGCTGTCAGTGCCGAGGCAGACGTTGATTCCTGCCCTTAAAAACTTGTCTGCCGGAGGCGTCCCCACACCCAGAAATATGTTGCTGCGTGGACACAGACATACCGACGCCCCGTGCCTTTTGATAATATTTATGTCCTCGTCCGTCACCTGAACACAATGAACGCATAGCATGCTTTCATCCATCAGGCCTAAGGAATCGAGGTAATTAAATGGTGACCCCTTGGGAATTTCATATCCGAGGGGCCAGTGTCCCCTTTCCTCCAACAGTTCCCGCAAAGGGCCTTTTCGGGACGAAAAGAACTCGATTTCCTCCGGGGATTCAGCTACGTGGAGCGAAAAGGGTATGGAAAAATTACTGTTCCATGCCTTTATGGTCTTGAGTAGCTCAGGGGCCACCGTGTAACAGGAGTGGGCGGACAGACCATAGATAAAGGTTATTCCCTGTTCATCCCGGGTGTCTGAATCTGTGCTGACCTTTAGGGTATTCAGCGTGATTGGGCCCTCCCTCCCGATATTTATTTCTATATCCTTGGCTATCCGGGAAGCATCTTCTTTTTTAGGACAAAGGAGTTCGTGGAAAAAATAGCCGCCAAGAGGCCATTCCGCTATCTCGTTCGCCATAATTGGCACTATCTCCTGGTTTCCAACATCTCCTATCACGGCGGTGCCATTCTTTTTTAGTTCCTGGACTGCCTGCTCTATTGGCTCTACCCATTCCTCTGGACTAATTTCATTTCTGGCCCCTACCAGGGAACGGACCCAGGTGACAAAAGACCCTGTAGGTGAAAGACGCCATTTCAATGGAGACAACTCCAGGTGAACATGGGAGTTTACAAGACCAGGACAAAGGATGACTTCACCATGGTCAATCACTTTTCCCAGCATGTTACGGCATACTTCGGAAGCGGTTCCCACCTTGGCGATCCTGTCGCCAAAGACCGCTACTGCGCCATTTTCCACTGGCGGTCCTTCAACCGGCACTATCCATTTGGCTCTATGTATTGTCAGGGAAGTTGCTTCAATCACTTTTTTCCATCTACGATGCTGTAGTCCATCAGCCGTTGCCGTGGCTCAAACCCGGCCTCTTTGATAAGGCGCCTTATTTCCTGCTCCGAGAGCCTGTGGTGGACACCGGTAGCAGCTACCACATTCTCCTCTATCATGGTACTGCCAAAATCGTTGGCCCCGAAAAAGAGGGATATCTGGGCCACCTTCGGGCCCTGGGTAACCCACGAGGCCTGGATATTTGGAAAGTTGTCCAGGACTATCCGGGAGAGCGACAAGAGCTGAAGATATTCATGGCCGGTTGCGGCTACTACATCCAGGACAGTATTCCTGGGTTGAAAAGGCCAAGGTATAAAGGCGGTGAAACCTCCTGTTTCATCCTGAAGATCCCTTAGACGAAGGAGATGTTCGATTCGGTCCTCAACGCTTTCGAGGTGGCCAAACATCATGGTCGCAGTGGTCTTGAGACCCAGTTCATGGGCGCACTTCATGACGTAAAGCCACTCGTCAGTAGTGGCCTTTCTGGGGGCTATCTGTTGCCGCACCCTGTCGACCAATATCTCAGCGCCTCCTCCCGGTATGGAATCAAGACCGGCGTCTATAAGACGTCTAAGGACTTCTTTTATGGTCAACCCTGAGATATTGGAAAAGTGTACTATTTCAGGCGGTGAAAACCCATGACAATGGATGTCAAACGACTTTATGAAAGAGAGCATTTCCTCGTAGAAGGAAAGAGGAAGGTCTGGATGAAGACCGCCCTGCAAAAGAATTTGAGTGCCTCCAAGCTCCTTTGTCTCAACGATTTTTTTCCCTAGCTCTTCCTTTGAGAGCAGATATCCCTCTTTGTCTTCAGGCGCCTTGTAGTAAGCGCAAAACTTGCAGCCTGAAATGCAGATATTTGTATAGTTGATGTTCCTGTCGATCACATAGGTCACCACTGGTTCAGGATGCAATCTGCGTCTTACCTCATCTGCCAACTGGCCAAGGAGATTGAGCGGTGCCTGTCTATAAAGAGTTAGGGCCTCTTCTTTGTCTATTCGGCCATTAGATCTTATTTTTTCTACGATTTTCGAAATCATATATTCTTCTAGCCAACAGGATTGTACAAAGTGTCTCTTTCTACCGGTACGCGGCCAGCCTGCCTTATGAGGTTTTCTATGGCCTTTCGGCTCATGGCCTGTCCGCTTTCACCACCTGCCATACTGGTGATTTTCTCTTCAAGCACGGTGCCGTCAAGGTCATCCGCTCCATAGGATAGGGCTATCTGGGCGACTTTAGGCCCTAGCATGATCCAGTAGGCCTTGATATGGGGAAAATTGTCCAACATAAGACGGGCGACGGCGATGTTTTTAAGGTCTTCAACACCTCCGGTGGGAGCGACATCATTCAGGGCCGTATTTTTGGGATGAAAGGCCAGGGGTATGAAACACATGAACCCGTTGGTCTCATCCTGGGCCTGTCTGAGGGCCATCAGGTGATCTATTCTCTCATCAATGGTCTCTATATGGCCATAAAGCATGGTAGCGTTGCTTTTAAGACCGAGACGGTGAGCTGTTTTAGCGACCTCCAGCCATTCCGCGCCAGGTAATTTGTCCGGGCAAAGCCTTTCACGGATCCTGGGACTGAATACCTCGGCGCCTCCACCGGGAATAGAGCCAAGCCCTGCCTCTATAAGCTCCTTTAGGGTATCTTCAACGGATTTACCCGCCAGTTTGGCAAAGTGGGCAATCTCCACGCAGGTAAATGCCTGGATGTGGATGTCCGGCCTTACCTCCTTCACAGCCCTAAGCATGTCAAGATAAAAGGAGTAGGGCAGATCCGGATGGATACTCCCAACTATGTGGACCTCTCTTATGGGTTCATCCAGCCGTTGTCTTATCTTTTCCCTTATTTCATCTATGGTGAGTTCAAACGCGCCATCCGCACCTTTTTCCTTTCCAAAGGCACAGAATTTACAAAGATTAACGCATATGTTGGAATAGTTTATATGCTGGTTATAGATGTAATAGGTATTGTCCTGGTTGAATCGTTCCCGGACGATGTTTGCCAGAAACCCCAACAGAGGAAGGTTGTTTGTTTGATAAAGCCTCTTGCCGTCTTCGGCTGTAAGACGGCTGTTTGACATCACCTTTTCATAAATGTCGTAAAGCCCTGCATTCCTAAGGGCCTGTTTCATTTTTATAGCCTCCTTTAAAACCACCGCATTGATACTATGGAATTTTATCTCTTACAAGTTGAAATGGTAGAGGGTTCGACAAAAGAGGCTAAATACCACGGGCAACAGGTTAAGTTTAAGCATCCTAGCTGCCAGAAAAACCATTTCTGACGAGATCTCTTTGAAGTTGTTAGATTATTTGTTCAAGGGCAAGGAGTGAGTAAAGCGAAAAAAACAAAAAGCACTGCATATTTCCTGCAAAGGGACATTTCTTAACAACGGCAACGCAGTTGGTCCCTTAGCAGCCCATCATTTTTGGGCGGCAAAAATATCGGAGGCCCATAATCCTGGTTAAAAAGAAGCCTGTGTCTCAGGCTTCCGGCGCAGGAGAGACTTCCTTTATAAAAACCTCAAAGTGTAAGGTTTTCCCCGCAAGAGGATGGTTAAAATCAAGCATTATCGCACCTTGCCATATAGCCAAAACCAGTGCCGGCCTTTTAAGCCCGAATTCATCCGGTGCCTTGACCACTTTCCCCACCTCTACGGGTTCGGTAATCCTTTCAGCAGCAACCAGGGTGACTTTCTTGGGATCGTAAAGGCCATAGGTGTGTTGAGGGGGGACTGGAATGACTTTTCTCTCTCCGGGAGCAAGGCCGATGATGCCCTCTTCAACCGGTTTAGGGAAATCTCCCTCGCCACAAACGAATGATACAGGGCCTCCGGCCTTCTCTGAGGAATCAACCACCTTTCCAGAAGGCAAAGTAACCTTGTATTCAATGATTACCCTTTTCCCGTTTTCGGCCCGTACTACAGTTATTTCTTCACCCATCAGTGACCTCTGTTTTTCTTGACTACCGGTATTTTTATGAAATCTATCCCTTCTTCCTGAAGGGTTTTTTCCTCTTGAGGAGTAGCTATTCCCCTGATGTTTTTGGGTTCCGTAAGGCCGTAATGCATCTTAAGGGCCTCTTTGGCAAAATCAGTTCCTACATCCTCGGTATTCTTTTCTATCGTAGTGTAAATGTGATGCAAAACGTCCATTAACGCCTCGTGAGACGAGCTGCCATCGTTTTTTCTAGAGACTTTTTTAATCGATACGGCGGACAAGACCTTTCGCACTGATTTGCTCCCGCAAAAGGGGCATTCAATCAATCTCTTTTCACATTGTTCTTCGTAGGCTTTTCTGTCCTTGAACCAGGCCTCAAATGTATGATTTTTTTCACAACACAGATCATATGCTATCATGGCTAAAAAATAACATTTTACCATTGCCTGTGCAATTACACTTCATTATTTTAATCCCATTGATTATGGGAAACCTCAAAATTTGCTGAACCGGCAGCTCTTTTCGGCTTTAAATGCAAAAAAAGCCTGATTTTTAAGTGCCATAGTATCTGTCGATGTCTGGAGCAGAAAAGCACCATGCTTTTTTATTGCACGCAAGCTTTTTACAAATTAAAAATTAACATCGTTGCTTAAATACGGAAAAAACATGACAGACTTGCTTTATAGAATATACATATCATTGCTCTTTGTGTTCCTCGTTCCATTTTTCCTTGGGAGCGTTTGGGCACAAGAAAGTCCTTCCTCGAGATCCGTGTTTCTTTCTGAAGTATTGCAGAAACGCTACGAGGATACAGAGGACATCATAGCGAAATTCACGCAGGAGACCTACCCGCCCGGCACCCTTGAGCCTGTTACAGCCTCGGGCATGGTATACTTTAAAAGGCCCCACCAGATGCGCTGGGAATACCAGGAGCCTGAAAAGCAGATTATCGTTACCCAGGGAAAGGATGTCTATATCTTCGAAGAGGAAGTAAACCAGGTGATGATCCTGCCTAGGGAACAGTTTCTTTCCTCAAAGATCAGCCAGGCATTTTTTTTTGGTGAAGGCAGACTGGGAGACTTTTTCCAGGTGAAGCCAGCCGAGTCAGATCGGCCCTTGGCCAGATGGACCTTGAAACTGATACCCAAGGAGCCATCCTCACAGCTCAGGAGCTTGTGGATAACCCTTGATCCCAAGACTCACCTGATTGCCGAAATATGGATGGAAGACAACATGGGAGGAAAGAGCCATCTGAAATTTTTTGATATGAAACGTAACCAGGGTATCAAGGGTAGCCTTTTTAAATTTTCTATTCCTGAAGATGCTACAGTCTATAGAAGCAGTGAAAATTTGAGTGGTTTCAGCAACTAAATATCTTTATTTTATCAGATATCAAAAGGAGTGTGACATGTCCAAGGATTTGATCGCGAAAAAGATCAGGAAGCTTGCGAAGGAAAAAAACGCGATAATTCTTGCCCACAATTACCAGCTACCGGAAATACAGGATGTGGCAGATCTGGCAGGGGATTCCCTTGAACTCAGTATCAAGGCCTCCAAGACCGACGCAGATATAATTGTATTTTGCGGTGTTCATTTCATGGCGGAAACCGCTGCCATCGTTTGTCCTGACAAAAAGTGTATTCTTCCTGTTAAGAGTGCTGGATGCCCCATGGCTGACATGATCACACCAGAAGAGCTCAGGGCAGAGAAAGAAAAGATGCCAGGGGTTCCTGTAGTCACCTACGTAAATTCAAGTGCGGCAGTAAAGGCCGAAAGTGACATATGCTGTACTTCAGCTAATGCGGTCCAGGTCGTGCAGTCCCTGTCTTCCGATGAGGTCCTTATGACCCCTGACAGGAATCTTGCCATGTGGGTAAAGAAACATACGGACAAAAAGATACACTTTTGGCCAGGTCACTGCCCAATCCATGACAATCTTACTGCTAAAAACGTGGAAGAGGCACGTGCCATACATCCTGACGCCGTGGTCATGGCCCATCCAGAGTGTCCCCCCGAAGTCCTGGATGCGGCTGACGTGATCAGAAGCACGAGCGGAATGCTCCAGTTTGCAAAGGAATCTGAACACAGTGAATTCATAGTGGCCACAGAAGTGGGGCTCCTTTATCCCCTTCAGAAACAGAATCCGGGGAAGAAGTTTTATCCCGCATCGGCTGAAATGATATGTCAGGACATGAAGAAGACTACGCTGGAAGACGTCCTGAGAAGCCTGGAAGAGGAAGGCCATGTGGTGACAGTGCCGGAAGATATCAGGGTGAAGGCGCTAAATGCAGTTGAGCGCATGATGGCTGTCCCAAGGGATTAACACGGCTTAAAAATCCGTGGGGGTACTTTTAGTGCCCCCCTTTAAGGGCTCCAGCCGGATGTCAAATTTCATCCCCTTTTACGACCTGTTTGCCGCTTGCCAGATAGGGGTCGATAGTCCGCTTTTCCACCGGTCTTACCCTGCATGGCAATCCCATTGTTTCTTCAAAGGCGGTCTCAAGCCTCCTGATCCATTCATGGAGATCAGGCAGGCCGCCTGAGAATGTATCTTCGCTCAATGCTATCCATAGCTCGATTCTCTTCAAATATTTCCAGGATCTCAGCACCACAAGGTGATCCAGTTTTCGACCCTGGGAATGTTCCGCTATGAAGGAGGCTATCTGGGCTGGATCAATTTTGATGCCACGCACAGAGATAAGCTTGTCGCAACGTTTCTTTACGGGTTCGATACGCCATGTGGTGCGTCCACATTCACAGGTCTGGGGCAAGATTTTTGTGATGTCACCGGTTCTGAACCGGAGCAGCGGATTGGCCCTTGCCTTTACGGTCGTTATCACGAGCTCGCCAGTGGAGCCGTGGTCCAGTACTTCCCCGGTCTCCGGGTCTATGATTTCTGGTATGAAGTGGTCCAGTCCAAGATGAAGGCCGGAATGGGCGTCACATTCATATGCCATGCCCGGACCAGCGGCCTCGAGTATTCCGTAGCCTGAATAAATCGATATGGAAAACTTTTCGTGAAATTCCATCCTTGTCTCTTTATCCAGGTACTCCCCTATAAAAATACCTGTCTTGAGGGAAAGGCTTGCAAGGGGAATATTGAGCCGTTCAAGTTCATGCAGCAGGTGGCGCCCATAGGAGGGGGTGGTAACAAGGACGGAGGTCTTGAAATCGGCCAGGACCTGCAACTGGGCACGGCTGTTCAGAGGGTCCGGGGGAATGACCAGCGCCCCCAGTGCCTCGGCTCCATCTTTAATCTCCTGGCCCCAAACCGCCATTCCTGAATCTAGACATATTTGGACAATATCATCAGGTGTTATGCCACAGGTTTGAAGGAATCTCTTAGTAAGTTTCACCCGGTGCTCCAGGTCCTGTTTCGTATAGCCAAGCACCACGGGTGTGGCCTGAGAGCCCCTAAGGGTGTGGATCCGGACTATGTCTCTCAATGGCACGGCGAAGAGATCGTAAGGGTAGTTATTGGAAAGGTCCTTCCTGGAAGTCAGGGGAAGCTTTTTAAGATCCTCCACAGAATGTATGTCTTCAGGTCTAATCCCCAACTCATCCATCCTTTTCCGGTAAAAGGGTACCCTGTTGTAGACCCTGTTTACAGTCGACTGCAGAAGTTCCGTATGCCACTGCTTCCACCTGTCAGGCAAAAGATATTCTACGTTGTTTTCATACATGTCTTCCAGGCTCCTCAATTTTGTAAAAATAAACACTGAGAATCTCAAAAAATTGCTCTTTTGCCCGATGCATGCGTTGCTTGTGGGCAAAAAATGCTCTCATACAGGGAATATGCAGCGCGTTCTTTCTTGCGCCTTGTATCCGAATAAAAAAATTTGATTTTTAGAGGTTCCCAACTGCCTAGCGTTCGGGAAATTCCTTGTAATCCTTGCCTAGATAGGCCCTTCTCACCTCTGCATCCTCGCTTAATTCAGAGGCAGGGCCTTGGAGTACTATCTTGCCTGTCTCAAGTACATATCCCCTGTGGGAGATTTCCAATGCCTTTTGGGCATTCTGCTCCACAATTAAAATGGTAACTCCTTTTTTATTCAGTGTTACTATTGTATTGAGTATCCCGTCCACAAGCTTCGGCGCAAGGCCAAGGGACGGTTCATCCAGCAAAAGCAGCTTGGGTCTTGCCATGAACGCGCGTCCAATGGCGAGCATCTGTTGTTCCCCGCCGCTCAAGGTGCCAGCAATCTGTTTTTCCCTTTCTCTGAGCCTTGGGAACAGTTCGAAGACCTCTTCTATGTCAGAGAGAATTTCCCTTTTGTCTGCTCCCTTTCCCAATCTGTGGTAGGCACCCAATTCAAGATTTTCCCGCACGGTAAGAGGAGCAAATATCTGTCTTCCCTCAGGGACCTGGCTGATTCCCATGTGAACGATCTTCCTGGCAGGTTTGTCATGAATGGATTGGCCTTCAAAGGCAATTTCGCCAGAAGCGGCCTTTACGATGCCGGATATGGTGAGAAGCAACGTGGTCTTGCCCGCTCCATTGGCCCCGATAAGGCAGACGATCTCCCCTTTGTCCACGTGTAGGGATACATTCCTTAGAATGGTGATAGGACCATATTTCGTGTGAAGATTTCGTATCTGTAACATGACTTAAAAATCTGAATCCGCCTTGGTAAAAATCGCTTATGGAGTAGCATTATCCAGGCCTTAAATCAACGCTTTTTTCATAGCCTGCATACCTTATCACCAATTATCCTGGAAACTTGTTTCAGGTCTTCACGTATAACTTTTCAATTTTTTCAGTTCAAACCCTTTCTTGACACATCTAAAAAATATCCGTACCATGCCGCAAATTCTGATTGAGGAGGATAAGGGATGATGAAAGCATGGAACCGATTGGTTATTGCAGGTATGATAGCCTTTTTTGCGTGGTTGGTTCTTCAATCTCCTGCCCAGGCTGAGCGCACCATCAAGATAGGTTCTTTTCTTGCCACAACTGGCCCAGCTTCCTTTCTAGGTGATCCAGAACTCAAAACTCTGCAGTTGTATGTAGATGAAGTGAATAAAAACGGGGGAGTGGACGGCCATAAGGTAGAACTAAAATGGTATGACACCGCCGGCAAGGCCAAGGCGGCCAAGGACATCGTCAAGAGACTGATCAAAAAGGACAGGGTTGACGTTATCATTGGAGGGTCGACTTCAGGCACCACCCTGGCTGTTATCGATATTGTTGAGAGGGAAAAAGTTCCTTTTATCTCCCTTGCGGGATCAGTGAAAATTATCGAGCCTGTAAAAAAATGGGTTTTCAAGACACCTCATACAGATCGCATGGCAGCGGCCAAGATCTTCGAGGATATGAAGAAAAGAGGCATTACCAAGGTAGCCCTCATCACAGGAAACGGTGGTTTTGATAAGTCTGGAAGGGCCCAGTGTCTGGCACTTGCGCCAAAATACGGAATCAAGATCGTTGCAGATGAGCAGTACGGAAACGCCGACACGGACATGACCACCCAGTTGAGCAAGATCAGGGCCACCGATGCCCAGGCCATTTTGAACTTTGGATTTGGCAAGGCCCCTGCAATTGTGACAAAGAACATCAAACAGCTGGGAATAACCCTGCCTGTGTACCAGTCCCATGGAGTGGCCTCAAAGAAATACCTCGAGCTTGCTGGTGATGCAGCAGAGGGCGTAAGGCTGCCCGCAGCCGCCTTGCTGGTGGCTGATATACTCCCGGATACCGATCCTCAGAAAAAGGTATTGATGGATTACAAGAAAAAATACGAGGCTAAGTATGGCCCGGTTTCGACCTTCGGTGGCCATGCCTATGACGGACTCTTTATAGCCCTCAATGCCATTGACAGGGCCAATTCTCTGGATAAGGCAAAGATCCGCGATGAGATTGAAAATACCAAGGGGTTTATCGGTACCGGCGGAATCTTCAACATGAGCCCGCAGGATCATCTGGGTCTCGATCTGACGGCGTTCAAGATGCTTGAGGTGAAAAACGGGACCTGGGCACTGGTTGAGTAATTGCATAAAGACGTTATGTGAATTGCCCCCCTAGGGTTATGCCCAGGGGGGCTGTTTGTGTAGGCATCTAATACAAACAATGATCGATCTTCTTTTTCAATTCATATTGACCGGTATAACCACCGGCTCTACCTATGCCCTTGTGGGACTGGGCTTTGCCATTATCTATAACGCCTCTGACGTGGTCAATTTTGCCCAGGGCGAGTTTGTCATGATAGGGGCCATGAGCGCTATCTTTCTTCATGCCTGGGGCATCCCGCTTCCCATCGCCCTGGTGGCTGCCGTGGCGATTGCCGTCATCGTGGGGCTGATGTTGGAAAAGTTCGCCATTGAACCCGCGAAGGGCGCCTCGGTAGTTTCGACCATAATCATCACCATTGGGGCATCCATATTCCTGCGCGGGGCAGCCCTCCTTATATGGGGAAAAGATATCTACGCTCTTCCCCATTTTTCCGGCGAAACTCCGATCCGCATCGGAAATGCCACCATACTTCCGCAAAATCTATGGGTCATGGGAGGAACAGTGGCTGTGGTGCTTTTCGTGAGATACTTTTTTGACCACACCATGCTTGGCAAGGCGATTCTTGCCTGTTCATACAACAGGAAAGCTGCCCACCTGGTGGGAATCGATGTAAAGAAGATGCTGTTGGTTTCTTACGGGCTTTCAGCAGGACTCGGCGCACTGGCAGGCATATTGATCGCTCCCATCACCTACATGACCTATGATGCGGGCGTCATGCTTGGATTAAAGGGTTTTTGTTCAGCGATTCTCGGCGGCATGGGCAGTTCGATGGGAGCCGTTGCCGGCGGTGTCATCCTCGGAGTGGTTGAATCCGTGGGTGCCGGGCTCATATCTTCTGGGTACAAGGACGCGATCGCATTTATAATCATTCTGCTGGTCCTCTTTTTTAAACCAAGCGGACTGTTTGGCAAATCACAGACGGAGCGTGTCTGATGAGGCTTGCTGGCTTTTACCTTTTTTCTCTCATAGTAATCCTGCTGCCGCTGTTGTTTCCGGAAAATTATTATGTGACCGTAATCGGAGTCTCTGCATGGATCCATGTAATCCTTGCGGTGGGCCTTAATCTATTCATGGGGTATGCCGGGCAGATTTCACTGGGGCACGCGGCATTTTTCGGACTCGGTGCATACACATCCGCTATCCTTACAACCAGATATCAGGTCGATCCCTGGCTTGCCATCCTTGCAGGCCTTACACTTGTATTTATTGTTGCCAATGTCATAGCCAGGCCTATTTTGCGTCTCAAGGGCCACTACCTTGCTATGGCCACCCTTGGATTCGGCATAATAGTCCACATCTTTCTGGTCCAAACTGACACGTTGACCGGCGGGCCGGACGGCCTGTCCAATATCCCGCAACTATCCCTGTTCGGATGGGTCATAGACAGCGATTTGAAGTGGTACGCGGTGATGGGATTCGTGATGCTGATGACAATTCTGGCCTCTCTCAACATAATCGTTTCAAGAGCGGGAAGGGCACTGAAGGCCGTGCACGGCAGCGAAATAGCCGCAGAGATGATGGGTATAGATACCGCCAGGGTAAAGGCACATATTTTCGTGTTTTCCGCCCTTATCGCTTCCTTAACCGGCAGCCTGTTCGCTCACCAGCAGGCCTTTGTAAGTCCTG
>CAZUIH010000033.1:16345-19510 GCA_964620365.1 uncultured Desulfobacterales bacterium
ATCGCTTCCTTAACCGGCAGCCTGTTCGCTCACCAGCAGGCCTTTGTAAGTCCTGATTCATTCAGTTTTTTCTTCTCGATTGAACTGGTTACCATGGTCGTTCTTGGAGGCCTTGCCTCCACCTTCGGGTCGGTATTTGGCGCAATCGTGCTTACCTATCTTCCCGAGTTCCTGATGGTCTTTGAAGATTTCGAAGTGATGATATATGGTGCCATACTTATGACCATCATGATTTTTCTTCCTAAAGGGCTTTTTGTGACCATGAGTGAGAAACTAAAAAATATCTTGCCTTCTAGTCTCAGTGGATTTTTTTCGGAGTCCTAACCATGGGTCTGCTTGAGGTTTCGGGATTGGAAAAGTCTTTTGGCGGTGTCATGGCCATATCCGGGTTGAGTTTTACCGTGCCTGAGGGGGCAATATTCTCCGTGATAGGTCCAAATGGGGCTGGGAAGACCACTCTTTTCAATATGATCACGGGTATATATTCGCCAGACAAGGGTTCGGTAAAGATGAATGGCAAGGAGATGGTAGGCCTTTCGCCCCATCAGATTGCCGCCTGTGGCATGTCAAGGACTTTTCAAAATCTTCAGGTGTTTTTGAACATGAACGTCCTTGAAAATGTTATGGTAGGATGTCACCTGAGGGCCAAGAGCAATATCTTGAGTGCAATACTGAGACTGCCGTCTATGCGGGCGGAAGAACGCCAGATCAAGGATTGGGCAATGGAGGCACTGGCTACCTGCGGACTTGAAAAATATGCTTTCAACAAAGCGGACTCACTTCCATACGGAGTTTTGAAAAAACTGGAAATTGCCAGGGCACTTGCCACCCGTCCAAAACTATTGCTGCTTGATGAGCCGGCTGCAGGCCTCAACGACACGGAAACACTGGATATGTCCAGCCTCATTGCCACCATCCGAGATCTGGGTATAACAGTGATACTGGTAGAACACAACATGGAGCTTGTCATGGGGATTTCAGATCAGGTCATGGTGCTCAACTATGGCCAGCTTCTCGCCCAAGGCACCCCGAGTGAGATTCAAAAGGATTCTAAGGTGATTTCTGCCTATCTTGGTGACGGTTAACCGACTTTTTTAAACTGCCATGGCAAAAGCATTTTGCCTTACGGAATATGTCTGTCTAATATGAAGCTGTGCATAAAACTGGTTCCCGGCCTCTGGAGTATCTGCAAATTCCCTCCTTATGACAGGGTATTTTCAACGATCACGGCATTTTTTGCAGGGAGGTCCAGAATCCATGATGGCGTGATCACAATCCATCTGGATAGGGCGGACGAATGTGTGAATCTGTCTCGTGACCTGTTTGAAACCCTGAGGATCGAGGGAATGGTGCTGCCGGAAGTTAACATTGCCCCGATACAGGCAATTGCCTTTGATGAGGAAGGGCTCTCAGACGCGGTATGGGACATTGCTCCCCCCGGCTACCTCATGGTGCCATCCCGCCAAAATATTCCGGTCGCGAAAACATGGCTCTATGACTGGTCCGTAGTAAGCCTTTCATGGGATGAACCGGTCAGGAAGCGCTTTTTCCCGTACAGGTCTTTGTTACTGTTGGGACCGAGGGTCAGAGAGTGTTTTTTTTGTGGCAGTCACGATCATGATTCAAAGGAATGCATTAATTGCTGGGAATCACCACGGGATGGTTTCACCGCAGAAAAGATGGCTGAGATAGCCCCTGAAATGTGGGTCAGTGCCCTCAGAAGGGGCAGCAAAAGCATTCATGGCATCCAGGAAGGCCTAAAGAGCCTCAAGGAAGACCTCAGAAGGGAATTTAAACTGGATTTTTTTCTCAAGATATGCAGGACAACCGGTTCCACCTTTAATGAACTTGATACCTTCCCCTTGAAATCCTGGGATAGTCCCGAACTCAGTGGAATTCTGGATGCCTTTGCCGTAAGAGACAGACAGGGATTTGATAAAAGTGTGCGTTCCCTGGATGAAGATACCGGTGGTGCCCAATATGAGTTGCTGAGGGGGATAAATTACCTTTTAAAAAATGATCGTGAAGAGGCCATGGCGTCATGGTGGCAGGCGGAAAACACAACCCGTTTTCCCCTGATAAAGGGTTACGCCTGTCTTTTACAGATGCGGCTCCATCTTCTCAAGGGAAACCTGGATGGTGCCAAGGCCGCTGTTGAACGGGGTCTGCAAGCGGATGCTACGGCAGCGCCGCTAGTCTATTGGCAGTTAGTAGTGGATGCCCTCATAAGGGACAAGAATCGGTTTAAAACCGGGATTGATTCCCTGAAAGAGAGTCCGCGCTGGTTTATGGCGGTATTGGCTGAGCCACTTCTCTTGGAATTTGAGCCTATGGTGGAGCAATCCTTTGAGCGGGCCTGTTCCGAGGCAGAGAACTGGACCCAAAGTATCTTACTGGACATGGATGACCTCCTTGACAAGGCTGAAAAGGCCTTTGGACCTGAATGTACAAAAGAATTTCGCGTGGAACTGCGGGACTGGAGGGCCAATGTCCCAAAGATGGGATATGCTGGGCTGCTGGGAAGTAGCAAATATATGCAGCGGCTCAAAACGAGATTATATGAGCAAACGGGCAAGCTGTACAATCAGTTTTACAAGCAACTCGTTGATTGGCTGAGAAAGGTTAATTCTATACTGGAAAGACTCCCGCGAAGCCCTTCTTTTTATTCCTTGAGAAGTGAATGTGCGAATTATGTTTTAAGACTCAATAGGACCGTCAGGCGCTTTCAAAACTTCAGGGATTTCAAGGAATTGGAAGGCCTTTATACCAGTGTTGATGCCTATGCCGAAGAGGGCAGAAGGCTTTTAGAAAAGTGTAATGAGGCAATAGAACGGGAATGGCGCCTGACCCAGGTCAAGAAATACTTGATCATCGGCTCTTCCATAGTAGCTGTGACGTGGGTTGTTTTTTATATCATCTCTCTGATTCTTAATATGCTTGACTAAATTTGTATTGTATCTACGCTTAAAAACGTTCATTTTAGTGACAGAGCCCAATCCATTTTCCTGACATATATTCTCCCGAGACCTGTATGGATTCAGGGATCAAAGAAATTTCTTCTTCACGCCAATGATGAGATTTTTAATTTCGTGGACATCCAGCAAGAGGGCTGCAACGATATAGGTGAATCCACCGGTTGCCACCAGAAATACTACTTTTACCAGT
>CAZUIH010000034.1:0-10781 GCA_964620365.1 uncultured Desulfobacterales bacterium
TCCAGCCTATCGCAATGGAAGAGGGTCTTCGTTTCGCAGTTCGCGAGGGAGGCCGCACAGTTGGTGCTGGTGTCGTCAGCAAAATTATTGAGTAATAACGTTGATAAGAGGTTAGGGGGATGATGATCCCAACGCAACGAATACGCATAAGGCTTAAGGCTTACGATCACAAACAGCTGGACCAGTCAGTAGGTGAGATCGTGGATACTGCCAAACGAACTGGGGCTAGGATAGCGGGGCCCATCCCGTTGCCCACATCCATCAATCGTTATACGGTATTGCGTTCACCACATGTAAATAAAAAGTCCAGAGAGCAGTTTGAGGTTCGGACTCACAAAAGACTGGTGGATATACTTGAACCCACTCAGCAGACAATTGACGCACTGATGAAGTTGGAATTGTCGGCGGGAGTGGATGTTGAAATAAAGCTTTAGAGGTTAGCGGATAGGAACCACAGCCATGTCAAAAATTAACGGCATGATTGGCCGAAAATTGGGAACAACCCAAACCTTTTCTGAGGAAGGGTATCTTGTCCCTACTACTGTCTTGGAGGTTGGACCTTGCACGGTGCTTCAGGTCAAGACGGAGGAGAGGGAAGGATATAACGCCGTGCAGCTGGGCTTTGCACCTAAGCCACTGCACAGGCTCAAGCTTCCTGAGCGGGGGCACGTTAAGAAGGCGGGCCTGGACCATGGTTTTTACTGTATAAGAGAGATAAAGTTGGATGATCCCAGCGGATTTGAAGTTGGGCAGGTTCTGACCCTGGAAGACCTAAATCTGAAACAGCTGGTTGATGTTATAGGTCGTAGCAAGGGAAGGGGGTTCGCAGGTACAGTAAAGCGCCATGGATTTCATTGTGGCCCAATGGGGCACGGCTCAAAACATCACAGACAGATGGGGTCTATAGGACAGAGTGCCTTCCCCTCACGAATTATCAAAGGGAAGAAGATGCCCGGCAGAATGGGTGGGGAGCAGGTTACAATAAAAAATTCCTTTGTGATTGATGTTAGGCCGCAGGAAAATCTGTTACTGGTAAAAGGTAGCGTACCAGGCGCTGTAAATCAGTTTGTTATAGTGAAATGTAAATAAAGGAGCTAGCCATCCCATGGCAACCTTAACAGTATATGATGCCAACAAAGAAAAAGTAGGAGAGATAACCGTCGATGAGACGGTATTTGGGGTGAGCCCCAAGGAAGGACTCCTTCATGAAGTAATAACGTGGCAGCTGGCAAAGAAAAGGGCTGGTAATGCTTCCACTAAGCGACGCAGTGAAGTGAGCGGAGGCGGAAAGAAGCCTTGGCGTCAGAAAGGAACAGGCCATGCCCGTTCAGGTAGCAACACTTCGCCGCTGTGGCACCGTGGAGGGTCTGTTTTTGGGCCAAAGCCTCGCTCCTATCAATATACCCTGCCCAAAAAAGTCAGGAAGCTTGCTTTGCGAATGGCTTTGACCTCAAAGATTCAGGCAGACAGATGCTTCGTGATCAGGGACTTTGGGCTGAAGGACATCAAGACGAAGGATATGGCTGCTTTATTGCAACGTTTCGGGGTTGACAAGGCGGTAATCGTGACAGATGCCAGTGATCCGGTCTTGGAGCTGTCTTCCAGGAATATACCACATGTGAAGGTACTCCCACACCAGGGCCTAAATGTATATGATCTGCTGAAATATGAGTACCTTTTGATTAAAGAGCCGGCAGTATCAATCGTTCAGGAGAGGTTGCAGCCATGAGAGATTTGTATTCGGTCTTGCGGGGCCCACGTATAACAGAAAAAGCAACCCTGCTAAGAGACTATGGCGATCAGGTGGTTTTTGAAGTAGATCCCCAAGCCAACAAGGTGGAGATAAAGCAGGCTGTAGAAAAGATATTCAAGAAAAAGGTAATATCTGTCCGTACCATCAACGTCAAGGGCAAGCCTAAGAGAGTTGGACGGTACTTGGGGCGCAGGTCCGATTGGAAAAAGGCAATCGTACGCTTGTATCCAGGCGAAACAATAGACTTTATCGAGGGTGTATAATGCCTGTAAAAAAGTATAAACCAACATCACCAGCAAGAAGGTTCATGTCTGTTCTGGTGGACCCGGAGCTGACCAAGAAAGAACCAGAGAAATCCCTTCTTGAGCCCCTTAAAAAGAGTGGGGGCAGGAACTCTTATGGGCGGGTCACGGTAAGGCATCGTGGTGGTGGTCATAAGAGGAAATACAGGGTAATAGACTTTCGAAGGGACAAGGTTGACATACCGGCAAAATGTGTTGCCATAGAGTATGATCCGAATCGTTCCGCCAGAATCGCATTATTGAATTACGCGGATGGTGAAAAACGTTATATTATAGCCCCTGTCGGTCTAAAGGTGGGCGCGACGGTTATATCGGCTGAAACTGCCGATGTGCAGCCAGGAAACTGCATGCCATTAAGGTCCATACCGTTGGGTACATTGGTCCACAATGTGGAGATGAGGCCTGGTAAGGGCGGTCAAGTGGTTAGGAGTGCGGGTGCATCGGCACAAGTAATGGCCAAAGAGGGCAAGTATGTGCATTTGAGGTTGCCAAGTGGCGAAGTAAGAATTTTTCTCAATACCTGTAGGGCCACGGTTGGACAGGTAGGCAACCTGGATCATGAAAATGTCAAGCTGGGTAAGGCAGGCAGGAGTAGGTGGCTTGGCAAGAGACCCAGTGTCCGAGGTGTCGCCATGAACCCTGTTGACCATCCCATGGGTGGTGGTGAAGGTAAGTCCTCAGGTGGAAGGCATCCATGTAGTCCATGGGGATGGCCCACCAAGGGTTATAAGACGAGGAAGAAGAAGCCGAGTGATGTATTTATCATCAGGCGGAGAAAATAGTATTGTTTCATTTAAATAGATAGCAAAAAGTACAACCAAGGAGAAAACAGTGCCAAGATCAGTAAAAAAAGGTCCGTTTGTCGATGAACACCTTATGAAGAAGGTGCGTAAGGCATTGGAGACTAAGGATAGACGGGTCATAAAAACATGGTCCCGCCGTTCCATGATCATACCGGACATGGTAGGTCTGACCTTCGCTGTACACAATGGAAGGAAATTCATTCCTGTGTTTGTCACGGAAAACATGGTAGGCCATAAGTTGGGTGAGTTTTCTCCTACGCGGACCTACTACGGTCATGCTGCAGATAAGAAATCAAAGGTCCGCAAGAAGTAAGAGGAGGCATTTACGCCAATGGAAGCGAGAGCTGTGGCAAAATATTTAAGGATTTCTCCCCAAAAGGCGCGCCTGGTGGCCGACGTTGTCAGGGGTATGCCAGTTGGACAGGCGCTTCAGACCCTGAGTTTTATGCCCAAGAAGGCGGCGCGAATGATCAAGAAGGTTCTCGAGAGTGCCATTGCCAATGCAGATCAGAATCCGAACATCGATGTGGATGTACTTTACATAAAGAAGATCACTGTTGATCAAGGGCCGCAGCTAAAGCGGTGGCGACCCAGGGCGATGGGGCGTGCCTACGGCATTAGGCACAGATTGTCTCATATAACAATTGTAGTTGATGAGGCATAATTTTTGAAACAGGCAGGAGGATGTTTTGGGACAGAAAGTAAACCCAATAGGCCTTAGGCTGAAGGTGATCCGTACCTGGGATTCCAGGTGGTATGCTGAAAAGGAATTCCCTAAGCTCGTCCATGAGGACTATAAGGTCAGGGAGTTCATAAAAAAGAGGGCCTATCATGCTGGGATTTCCAAGATCGAGATTGAGAGGGCTGCTCAGAGGCTACGTATCCGGATTCATACTGCAAGACCTGGGATAGTTATAGGAAAAAAGGGAGTCGAAATCGAGGCTCTTAAACGGGATCTGCAACAGCTTGTAAATAGACCGGTTTTAATCGATATACACGAGGTGAGAAGGCCAGAGACGGATGCACAGCTCGTAGCAGAGAATGTCGCAAGTCAGCTGGAAAGGCGTATATCGTTTCGAAGAGCCATGAAAAGGGCGGTTGGAATGGCCCTTAAGTTTGGGGCTCTCGGGATCAAGGTTGCCACGGCTGGTAGGCTCGGCGGTGCTGAAATGTCCCGTAGGGAATGGTACCTGGAGGGCAGGGTGCCTCTGCACACTCTGAGGGCTGATATCGATTATGGTGTGGCTGAGGCGAAGACAACCTACGGGGTTATAGGCGTAAAGGTCTGGATATTTAAGGGTGAGGTTTTGCCTGACAAGGAGCCAACCGCCCAAGCTCTGGGGCTGTAAAACCTCCCTTTGAGAAAGAAATAACCGTGAGGGACAAATGCTTAGTCCGAAGAAAATAAAATTTAGAAAACACCAAAAGGGCCGAATTAAAGGGTTAGCCCAGAGAGGAAATACTCTCTCCTTTGGCGACTATGGTTTAAAGGCGCTAGGACGTGGCAGGATCACAGCCCAGCAGATTGAAGCTGCTCGTATCGCCATTACTAGGCATGTTAAACGTAAGGGAAAGATCTGGATCAGGATATTCCCTGACAAGCCGGTGACGAAAAAGCCGGCTGAGACGAGGATGGGTAGCGGAAAGGGCTCTGTTGAGTACTGGGTAGCTGTGGTAAAGCCAGGGCGTATACTATACGAGATGGAAGGTGTTGATGAAGCTCAGGCACGGGAGGCCTTGCGACTTGCATCCTATAAGTTGTCCATTCCGACAAAAATTGTGGTTAGGAGTGAGATGCTATGAGTGCAGCTGAACCATTGAGGCAGCTGAGCAGAGACGAGCTCCTCAAAAAGGAAATGGATCTTAGGCAGGAGCTGTTTAATCTGCGGTTTCAAAATGCGACTCATCAGTTGGAAAATGTGATGCGCATACGGCAGGTTAGGCGGGAAATAGCCCGAGTAAAGACGATTTTGAATGAGAAGAAAGCTGCTTCTTAAGGTGGATGGAGACAGGCATGGATAGCCAAAAAGCATTAAAACGTACGCTTGTAGGCACAGTCACCAGCGACAAGATGGACAAAACCGTCGTTGTTTTAGTGAACCGGCGCTTTCGGCATCCGATTTATGGAAAATTTGTGCATAGGCGTAAGAAATATATGGCCCACGATCCAGAAAACGTGTGCAACCTTGGAGATCTTATTGAGATTGAAGAGAGTCGTCCAAGAAGCAGACGTAAGCGCTGGCTGGTAAAAAGAGTTGTGGAACGCGCAGTATAGGAAAGGATAGAGGCAGTCATGATTCAGCAAGAGACTATGCTCAATGTAGCGGACAACTCTGGCGCAAAGAGGGCAAGGTGCATCCGTGTATTGGGAGGCACGAGGCGGCGTTATGCCAGTGTAGGGGATATCGTCGTAGTGGCTGTAAAAGAAGCGCTCCCTAACTCTAAGGTAAAAAAAGGGGATGTCGCCCGCGCTGTCATTGTTCGCACAAAGAAAGAAATATCACGTCCTGACGGGTCCTGGATTCGTTTCGATGAAAATGCGGCGGTCATAATCAATCAGTTTGGCGAGCCGGTTGGTACACGAATTTTTGGACCTGTTGCTAGAGAGCTAAGGGCAAAGAGATTTATGAAAATTGTTTCCCTTGCGCCTGAGGTTTTATAACAGGAGGAAGTTGTTCCCATGAGACGTATCAAAACGCATCTAAGAAGAAATGACCGAGTCATGGTCATTGCTGGACGGGACAAGGGAAAGGCAGGCAAGGTCCTTAAACTCCTGCCCAATGGAAGGGCATACGTAGAGGGAGTAAACCTGGTAAAACGTCATACAAGGCCTGGACCAAATAGTCGCGGTGGTATTGTGGAAAAAGAGGCGTCTATACATATATCCAATTTGATGCTGATTTGTCCAAAGTGTACTGATGCGGTGCGCGTCGGCAGAAAGGTACTTGAGGACGGAAGCAAGGTTAGGGTTTGCAAAAAGTGTGGCGATGTGATCCCTAAGGAAAAGGCCTAGTATCGGGAGGCGAATAAGGCATGGTCCTTTTAGAGAAACAGTATAAGGAAGAATGTGCACCCAAGCTCATGGAGCACTTCGGATATAAAAATCCCTTCCAGGTGCCTAAATTAGAAAAGGTTGTACTCAATATGGGGCTTGGAGAGGCAATACAAAATCCGAAAATTCTGGATTCTGCAGTGGAGGAGCTGGGTTTGATAGCCGGGCAGCGTCCGGTGGTCACTAGGGCCAGAAAGTCCATTGCGGCCTTTAAGGTGCGTGAGGGTATGCCTATCGGCTGTATGGTGACACTCAGAAAAGGCAAGATGTACGACTTTCTGACGAAGTTGATCCATATAGCGATACCAAGGATCAGGGACTTTAGAGGTATATCCAATAAAGGCTTTGACGGGCACGGAAACTATACCCTTGGGATTAGAGAACACATTATTTTCCCAGAAGTCGATTATGACAAGATTGATAAGATTAAGGGATTAAATGTAACTATTGTTACAACAGCTGAGACGGACGAGGAGGCAAGATACCTACTGTCCGCACTTGGTATGCCGTTTCGGAAGTAGGTAAAGGAGGAATCAGTGGCTAGGAAGGCTCTTCTGTACAAGGCGCAGCGAAAACCAAAGTATGCAGTCCGGAAGTATAATCGCTGTCCTCTATGTGGACGTCCCAGGGCATATTTGAGGAAATTTGGAATTTGCAGGATATGTTTTAGGAATATGGCGTCTAAGGGACTGATTCCGGGTGTTACAAAAGCAAGTTGGTAAAAATTATAGGTTGGAGCATTTACCATGTCTATGACAGATCCCATAGCAGATATGCTTACACGCATCAGGAATGGATGCTTGGCGAAGCATGAACGAATTGAGATGCCCTCATCAAAATTGAAGGTTAACATAGCTAAGATTTTGAAAGATGAAGGTTTCATATTGAATCACAAGGTCAGCAAGGATGGTAAACAGGGCATCCTAAAGATATTCTTGCGATATGCTGATGGCGAACCTGTTATAATGGGGCTTAAGCGTATTAGTAAGCCAGGGCGCAGGATTTACTGTCGTCATGACAATATACCCAGGATCATGGGTGGTTTGGGAGTAGCTATTATTTCGACCTCAAAAGGGATGCTGACTGATCAGCAGGCCAGAGAGGCCGGGGTCGGCGGCGAAGTAATATGTGCTGTGTGGTAACGAGGTGAAAGGACCATGTCCCGTATAGGAAATAGACCTATCCCTGTGCCGGAGAAGGCGCAGGTAACAATAGATGGACGGAATATAACGGTGAAAGGACCGAAGGGCACTTTGAGCAGGGAGGTTCATCCACTGGTCAGTGTAGAATTGTCCGACGGTTATATAGTTGTTAAGCGCCAGGATGACTCCAAACAGAGTCGCGCTTTACATGGTTTGACGAGGGCCTTGCTGAACAACATGGTCACCGGTGTAACCGAGGGATTCAAGCGGGAGCTTATAGTCACCGGTGTTGGTTACAAGGTTGACGAGAAGGGCAATCAGCTCGTTTTTCACCTGGGATATTCCCATCCCATTGAATTTTCTTTGCCTGAGGGGATTACAGCTAAGGTAGAACGTCAAAAGGAAATAAAGGTTATCCTTGAAGGTTGCGACAAGGAACTCATTGGCCTTACGGCGTCAAAAATAAGGGAACTTCGTCCGCCTGAACCATACAAGGGCAAAGGCGTTCAGTATGCTGACGAAACTATTATAAGGAAGGCAGGTAAGGCAGCTGCAAAATAGAAGGTACCTTAATCAGAACAAAGTCTTTTAAGTTGATAGGTGTACAGAAAATGGGAAAGAGTAATCCAAAGGTCAGCGCCAGATTAAGGCGCAAAATGAGGATACGAAAAAGGCTTAAGGGTGACGCTGAGCGGCCGAGGCTTTCGGTATTTCGGAGTGCCAAGCATATATACGCCCAGATTATAGATGACGAGCGTGGAGTAACCTTAATGTCAGCCTCTTCATTGGCCAAAGAAATACGTGATCGTATCGGAGATTTTGAAGATAAAAAATCCATAGCCAAGGAAGTAGGAAAACTGATTGCGGCAAAGGCCAAAGCACATGGAATAGAGAAACTGGCCTTTGATCGCGGCGGCTACCGGTACCATGGCAGGGTAAAGGCCTTGGCCGATGGTGTAAGAGAGGCTGGGATACAGGTATAATGAAAAAGCCTTTTGGTACTAGGGGGGAGACCTTGCAAGATAAAACCGCTAATAAGGATCAGGTGTATATAGAGAAGATTGTTTTTATCAATCGCGTAGCCAAGGTGGTCAAGGGTGGCCGCCGTTTCAGCTTTAGCGCTCTTGCCATTGTAGGTGATGGAGAAGGCAAAGTTGGATTTGGCATTGGAAAGGCCAAGGAAGTGCCCGAGGCCTTGCGAAAAGCCGTTGAGCGTGCAAAGAAATCAATGATCAGGGTTCCAATGAAAGAAAAGACTATACCGCATGAAGTGTTGGGACACTATGGTGCGGGAAAGGTCTTGCTCAAGCCTGCATCGCCCGGTACCGGTGTTATAGCTGGCGCTGTAGTAAGGGCGATAATGGAAGCCGCGGGCATACATGATATACTAACCAAGTGTATCGGAACCAAGAATCCGCACAATGTTGTGAGAGCCACCTTTGAGGCCCTAGAAGAATTGCAGAGGTCTGTAAAGTTGGCACGCTATAGGGGCAAAAAACTAGAAACAATCGCTGCTTGATCATATCGGCTCATAAGAATTGAGTAGAGGAAAAAATGATTACACTTGACGCATTAAAACCGCATAAGGGATCAAAAAAACCCAGAAAGAGGGTTGGTAGAGGTCAGGGGTCAGGGCACGGAAAGACCTCATGCCGTGGGCAAAAGGGCCAGAATTCACGCTCCGGAGGCGGTGTACCTGCAGGATTTCAAGGTGGTCAAATGCCATTATACAGGCAGTTGCCCAAGAGAGGATTCAAGAACCCTTTTAGGAAGGTTTATGGTGTGCTCAATGTCGGGGTCCTTGCAGGAATTGAACATGATGGAGTATTTGATATTGCGGTGGCAAAGTCCAAGGGCCTTGTACGTAAAAGGGATTCAATGTTGAAAATTCTTGGTGAAGGTGAACTAGACAAGCCTGTAAAAGTGAGGGTTCACGCAATAAGCGAAACTGCCAGAAAAAAAATAGAGAGTGCTGGAGGCAGTGTGGAAATAATAGGTAAGAGGGGGCAGGAGTAGTCAGGTGTTTCAGGGGATGGAAGGACTGGCTCAGGTCCCTGAGCTCAGAAAACGTATAGGATTCACCCTCTTGATGTTGGCGGTATACCGCGTAGGTGTACAGGTACCGTCTCCTGGAATAGATGTGGCTGCACTGTCAGATTTCTTTGCCAGGGCCCAGGGTACACTCTTTGGGCTGTTCAACATGTTCTCTGGAGGTGCGCTAAGTAAATTTTCTATTTTTTCCCTGGGTATTATGCCCTACATCAGCGCATCTATTATTCTTCAGCTGTTGACAGTGGCGGTACCCCATTTGGAGGCCCTTAAAAAGGAAGGTGAGTCTGGGCGGAAAAAGATCAGTCAGTACACTAGATACCTGACCGTTGGGTTGAGCGTCATTCAGGGGCTTGGTATCGCAATAGGGCTTGAGAGCATGACTGCGCCCAATGGGGCCCACGTCGTTGCCAATCCAGGATGGTCCTTTCGGTTGCTTACGGCCCTCACCCTGATGACTGGTACCGTATTTTTGATGTGGTTAGGTGAACAGATCACTGAGAGAGGGATCGGAAACGGGATTTCCCTTATTATTTTTGCTGGTATCGTGGCCCGTATGCCATCAGCCATCATTGATACCATAAGGTTAGTGGGCACCGGTGATATCCATCCAGCCTTTGTGCTTTTTTTAATTGTTATGATGGGTGTTGTAATCGCTTTTATCTGTTTTATGGAGCGATCACAGCGAAAGATTCCTATTCAATATGCCCGTAGGGTTGTTGGGCGCAGGGTCTATGGAGGGCAGGCCAGTCATTTACCATTGAAGGTGAATACGGCAGGTGTTATACCACCTATTTTTGCGTCCTCTATAATCATGTTCCCTGCTACGATTGCCAATTTCATACAGGTGCCCTGGATGCAAAGTGTAGCGCAGGCCCTTAGACCCGGCAGTTTTGTATATGAGCTTTTGTACATAGCCATGATTGTTTTTTTCTGTTATTTTTATACTGCTATAACGTTCAATCCTTCTGATATAGCAGACAATTTGAAAAAGCATGGTGGATACATTCCCGGTATCCGTCCAGGACGTAGAACGTCCGAATATATAGACAGGGTACTGTCCAGAATCACCTTGATTGGTGCCATATATGTAGCGGCCATATGTGTCTTACCTAGTATCCTGATAGCCAACTTTAATGTGCCTTTCTACTTCGGTGGAACTGCTCTACTTATTGTGGTTGGCGTCGCAATGGATACCATGGCCCAAATAGAATCCCATCTAATTACGCGAAATTATGATGGGTTGATGAAAGGCGTAAAACTCAGGGGCCGCAGGGGTTAGGTGAATATAAAAAAATACGCGCTTAGGCGGATCATACTAAAAACTGCAAAGGAAATTGAAAAACTCAGGTCTGCTAATCAAATAGTGGCTGAGGTTTTACTAGAACTGAAAAACCAGTTGGCCGCCGGGATGTCGACTGCAGACCTGGACAGGCTTGCCTATGAAGGTATAACGAAGAGAAAAGCAAAGCCGGCCTTTAAAGGATATCACGGCTACCCCGCTTCGTTGTGTGTGTCCATAAATGAGGAAGTGGTGCACGGAATACCCTCCCCTTCTAGGATTATAAAAGAAGGGGATCTGGTAAGTATGGATCTTGGTACCATTTATGAAGGCTATTATGGTGACGCAGCTATCACGGCAATCGTGGGTACAGGTTCATTAGAGGCGAGAGCGCTGTG
>CAZUIH010000034.1:10881-19488 GCA_964620365.1 uncultured Desulfobacterales bacterium
ATGTGAAAGGGTGGTAAATGTCAAAAGGTGACGCAATACAAGTAGAGGGTAAGGTGCTGGAAACCTTACCAAATGCTATGTTTAGAGTTGAATTGGACAATGGTCATAAGGTGTTGGCCCATATATCCGGAAAGATGCGCATGCATTACATCAGAATCTTGCCAGGGGACACTGTCACTGTGGAGCTGTCTCCTTACGATCTTTCCCGGGGTCGCATTGTTTACAGGGCTAGGTAAAAAAAAATTGCGGACACGAGGTTTGCTATGAAGGTTAGTGCATCAGTGAAACGTCGTTGCAAGGATTGCAGGATTATCCGTAGAAGGGGAATTGTAAGAGTCATTTGCAAGAATCCGCGACACAAGCAGCGTCAGGGATAATAAAGGGAGGACTCAGTGGCAAGGATATCTGGAGTCGATCTGCCAAGGAATAAACGGTTGGAAATTGCTCTAACATACATATACGGCATCGGCAGGACAACAGCTCAGATCATTCTGGGGAAAGCCGGGATAGACAGGAATAAAAAGACAGATGATTTGACTGATGAAGACATCACGGCTTTACGCAAGATTATAGACTCTGAATACAAGGTTGAAGGTGATCTTCGTCGTGAGATTTCAATGAATATAAAGCGACTCATGGACCTGGGCTGTTACCGCGGGCTCAGGCATCGTCGCGGATTGCCGGTTAGAGGTCAAAGGACTAAGACCAACGCCAGAACGCGTAAGGGTCCGAGAAGAGCTGTTATCAAGAAAAAGAAAAAGTAAGCTAAACGGAGGTAATCATTATGGCCCGACCCAGAAGAGGCGGCCGCCGGGAAAAAAAGAATGTTCCTGAAGGCGTAGTACATATTCAGGCGACATTTAATAATACTATAGTCACTATTACCGATAAGCAGGGTAACACTGTGTCATGGGCGAGTGCGGGAACCCAAGGTTTTAAGGGGTCGAGGAAAGGTACGCCGTTTGCCGCCCAGGTAGCAGCAGAAAATGCTGCGAGAAAAGCGGCTGAGCACGGGATGAGAAGTGTGGAAGTTCATATTAATGGTCCTGGGTCAGGAAGGGAAGCAGCCCTTAGAGCGCTTCAGATGGCTGGATTCGAGATTACGGTTATCCGCGATGTAACGCCCATTCCGCATAATGGTTGCAGACCGCCTAAGAGGCGTAGGGTATAGCTATATAATATACTCTTAATGTATTGGAGGATGAGACTTGGCTAGATACACAGGAGCACGCTGCCGTCTGTGCAGGAAGGAAGGCAGTAAACTATTTCTGAAAGGTGATCGTTGTTACTCAGATAAATGTGCCTTTGAAAGACGGAGTTATGCGCCTGGCCAACATGGACAGGGTCGCGTAAAGATGTCTGACTATGGAATACGTCTTAGGGAGAAGCAGCGCGTCAGACGTATCTACGGAGTAAGTGAGGCCCAGTTCAGCAGTTATTTCAACCAGGCGGATAGGCAAAAAGGGGTTACAGGTACCAATCTTCTGGTCCTACTGGAGAGACGACTGGACAATGTTGTATATCGGCTCGGTTTTGCAGAATCACGGTCTCAGGCCAGGCAATTAGTTAGGCACGGCCATTTTATGGTAAATGGAAAACGGGTTGATATTCCTTCTTTTTTGGTGAAGGCGGGCGATGAAATCACTGTACGTGAAAAGAGCAAGGATATCATCCCGATAAAGCAGGCTTTGGAAGCCGTGGCTAGGCGCGGAGTACCTGAATGGCTGGAACTGGACAGTGATCAGATGCGGGGCAAGGTGAAGTCCTTACCTGAACGCGAGCATATCACAATGCCGATTCAGGAGCAGCTCATAGTAGAGTTCTACTCCAAGTAGTAATCACATAAGCTAAATTTTTGGGAAAATAGTACAGACCATGACAGATACTATGACAACCGACAAGACCCCGATTTATCGAAATTGGCGGGAATTGATCCGTCCTAGTCGTCTTGAAGTAAATAGCGAGACGCATACACAATTCTATGGAAAGTTCAGCTGTGAACCGCTTGAAAGGGGCTACGGAGTAACTCTGGGAAATGCCTTGAGACGGGTACTGCTCTCCTCGTTACAGGGGGCGGCAATCGTATCCGTTAAGATTGAAGGGGTATTGCACGAACTTTCTAGCGTACCAGGTGTAATTGAGGATGTCACAGACATAATTTTGAACCTCAAGGGAGTCCGCTTAAAGCTTTTCGATAATGATGAAAGAACGGTTGTTTTAGAAAAGAGCGGTCCCGGAACGGTTACAGCGGGCGATATTGTAGCGCCACAGGGTGGTGTTGAGGTGTTGAATCCTGAGCATCACATTGCCACTTTGGCCGATGATGGCGAGCTTAGAATGGAGATGCTGGTTAAATGGGGAAAAGGCTATGTTCCTGCAGAGAGGAATGAAGACCCCAACCAGCCGATCGGGACCATGGCCATAGATGCATTATTTTCACCGGTCCAGAAGGTTAATTTCGTAGTAACCCAAGCAAGGGTTGGTCAGATGACGGACTATGATAAACTTACGCTTGAAGTCTGGACCGATGGAACTATTACGCCTGAGGACGCTATTGCCTATGCGGCAAAAATATTAAAAGAACAATTGACGATTTTTATAAATTTTGACGAAACTGAAGAACCAGTTGAAGAGCAACAGTCTTCTGAGCTGGAATCAATCAGCGAGCATTTGAACAGGAAGATTGATGAACTGGAATTCTCGGTTCGTTCAGCAAACTGTCTTAAGAATGCCAACATTCACTACATAGGTGAACTTGTTCAGAAGACTGAGCAGGAGATGTTGAAAACCAAAAACTTTGGCCGCAAGTCCTTGAAAGAGATAAAGACCATACTGGAAGGAATGGGGCTTGAGTTGGGAATGAAGCTTGAGGGGTGGACATCACCAGCAGCCAAGGGTGAGGATGCTGAAGATTCAAATGAGGAAGGTAACAAGTCATGAGGCACCGTAGACGGACGCGAAGACTTGGATGTAAGACTGCACATCGTAAGGCCATGCTGCGCAATATGGTCACGTCTCTGATAGAAAATGAGAAAGTGGTAACCACAGTGCCCAGGGCAAAGGAGTTGTGTCGCATAGCAGACCGGATGATTACCCTGGCAAAGGATGGCAGCTTGCATGCAAGGAGACAGGCCCTTAGGGTAGTTCGGACAAGGAAAGTAGTGTCAAAACTTTTCAACGAACTGGGACCACGTTTCACTGATAAAAATGGTGGATATACCCGGGTTATAAAAATGGGTCCGCGCAGGGGTGACGCCGCTATGCTTTCAATAGTTGAGTTCGCGGTAGATCCTTTGGAGCGTAAAAAATCCAAGAAAAGGCCCAAATCTCAAGAAAAGATTAGTGACGATGTAGTTCCCCAGGCCGCAACAAGTGAAGTTGTTGAGGAAAAGGAAGAATCGATCCAGGCTGAATCTGTGGAGGCTGCGCAAGGCACTGCCAGTCAGACAGAAGAGTCATCTGAAAATTCAGAGCAGGCCCATGAGGCGCCTAGTCAAGTAGAAGATGTTCAGTCGCAAGAGAATGAGGCGGAAGTGACAAATGAGGAAAATTCGCCAGAAAAAGAAAAATAGTACTTGACAAGGCATATGAATTAATTTAATCTGAAAACGACTTTAAAGAAAGAAAGATTTTGAAAAAAGTGATAAGGCCATGACAGCCCCCAGAGACAAAACTCTGGGGGCTTTTTTTGTATACGATATACGAAAAAATGGAACGGGGGGTGTGAGGTCGTTTACCCTAGGCGCATATTGCGCCTGGGGCTTTTTTTTGGAGAACAGGCGACCCGATTAAAATGGAACCGCATTGCGCCACCTTTTGGCAGCCTTTTCCTTGATCCTATCAAGGGAACGATTGTAAAAATCTATAACTTCCCTTCTGGATATCATACCAAGCAGGCGTGTTGGATCGTCATCCTGCACCACAGGAATCTTGTCTATGTTTTTTATGGTGAATTTTTTGAGGAGAGTGTTGATGTCCTCGGACGGGGTGGTGGTAATGATATCTTTTAATGCTATGTCCCTCATAACCACCAATGAACCAAGGTTATCGTCAAAGAGACAGTGTCTTATGTCGTTTATCGAGAAAATACCGCAAAGTCTACCTTCTTTGTCCACAACGGGAAAATAATGTTGTTCTGTTGCCCTAAAAAAGCGGCAGAACTGGGAAAAACTCATGTCATCCGGGATTACGGCAGGGGCCTTGGCTGGATTAAAAATGTCTTTGACTTTTATGTCCTCCAGCACATCCGTAAAAAAATCACCCTTGTGTGCCGGAGAGGCCACCTTATTTGGGACCTGCGCGCGATAAAGGTTCCATTTCCTGCAGAGAAAGAAGCTCAGGCTACAGACCAGCATGCTTGGCAAAAGCAGATGGTATGAGCTGGTGATTTCACTCACTACAATGACAGCGGTAACTGGAACATTGGAGCTTCCAGCAAAAAAGCCAGCCATCCCTACTATTATGAAAGGCGCACCACTAGGAACTATACCAGGCATTAAATGGGAAAAGAGGGCGCCCACTGCCCCCCCAATGCATCCACCAATGACAACTGACGGGCCAAAGACACCTCCGCTTCCACCCGATCCGATTGAAAAACTGGTTGCCAAAATCTTTCCGACAGCCACAGTCAGAAAAAGCAGCGCCGGCAACTGGTTGTCCAGTCCCTGCTGTATGAACCCGTAACTAAAGCCCAGTACCTCCGGGAGCGTTAAACCTATTGCCCCGGTGATTATACCGCCGATCGCTGGTTTAACCCACAGAGGCAGTGGAAGTTTGGTAAATTGATCATGGACTCCCCAAAAAATTTTTACAAAGAGAAATACTCCTATGGCAATCGCCAGGGAAAGCACTGTGTAGGGGCCAAGGGCGAGGACATTATCAAATCGGAAATCATCGGCCTTAAATAGGGACCCCCATCCATATACAGAGCAGAAAAGTGAGTATGCCACAGTTGATGCAATAGCAGCTGGAATGATCACCTCTGCCTCAAATTCTGTTTCCTTGTAAAGAATCTCAGCCGCAAAAAGCGCTCCAGTTAAAGGCGCCCTGAAGATACTTCCTATGCCAGCTCCCATTCCGGCAGCCATCAGAATTCTCACCTCACGCGGTGAAAGTTTAAGATGCTGGGCCAACATGGAACCCAATCCGGCTCCAATCTGGCATATCGGTCCTTCGCTTCCTCCAGAGCCTCCTGTCCCTAGGGTAAAGAAAGAGGCTAGCATTTTTACAAAGGGAACCCGGAAAATTATCTTGCCATCATTTTCGTGGTAGGCCGCAATGGCGGCATCGGTCCCGTGTCCCCCTGCTTCAGGACAAAATTTGGCAACCAGTAATCCACTTATCAGGCCGCCGAAAGCAGGTATGGCCCATAACATCCATGGTCGGAAAGGCGTGTGGGTATGTCCCAGGAAGGGTGGATCTCCAGCGGGATGAGGTGGCCTGAATCCTGCGAGATAATCAAGAAAATAGTGGTGGCCTACGTGTAAGAGAAAATGGAATATGATGGATCCCAGGCCAGCGAATATGCCTGTCAGAATGCAGCACAATAACCATTTGCCCGCTCTCTTGGCGGGATATCTGTCAAGGAAATTGTTTAGTTTTTTCATGTTAAAATGAAACTTCTTAAAATAAGTAAATATATAATGTGGAGTTAGAACTCTAACATTGAATAGTCGACTTGCATTAGTAACAAAGAGGATAGGATTCGTGAAGGGGTAATGTTCAAGCTTGATCTTTTTTAAAAAAAATCGTGTGGCATGCCCTTTTCTTGTAAAAAAAATTTCTTAATTGAAGGCAAGAATCTTGCGGCAAATGACTTTAGCTTATAAAAAGAAGTGCCAACTAGTATCATTATAAGTGAGTATTATCCCGAATTATGCAGTTCAAATAGATTATCTTTCCCAGGAGAGGAGACTAGAATGGGTAAGGATTTCCATAAGGAGATAGAGGCGCTTACGAAAAGCGATGTCAAGTTTGATCCTCCTGAAAGGGTAAAGCAGGAGGCCTTTGTCAAGGATTACGATTCGGTATATGCCTATTCCATAAGGGATCCAGAGACCTTTTGGGGGCAAATTGCAAAAGAGCTCGAATGGTTTTCGCCGTGGACGAGGGTAAGGGAGATCGACCTTCCCAATCACCGTTGGTTTGTGGATGGGAAGACAAATATCACCCTCAATGCCTTGGACCGACACGCTGATTCCTGGCGCAGGAACAAGGTGGCAATGATCTGGCTTTCCGAAGATGGAGAAGAGCAGGTTGCGACCTATGGCCAGCTGAGGGACCGCGTAAATCAGTTGGCAAACGGTCTGAAATCAAAGGGAATCAAAAAAGGCGACAGGGTAGTGATTTATATGCCTCTGACCATCGAGGGGGTCATAGCCATGCTCGCCTGTGCCAGAATAGGGGCCATACATTCTGTTGTCTATGCAGGTATGGGGGCCGGGGCACTTATGTCGAGGATAGAGGATTCACGGGCCAAGCTGGTGATATGCGCGGACGTAGGCTACAGACGTGGCAAGGTGGTGCGTCTCAAGGCCACAGTCGATGAGGCCGTCAAGGACTTGGACTTCGTGGAACACGTTATTGTGTTGCGCCGTCAGGAGCCCAAGATTGAACTGAATGAATGGGAGGATGATTTTTGGGAGCTTCTTAGGAGTCATTCCCATCGTTGTGAGCCTGAGGTCATGGATTCTGAGGATCCCCTGTTCATACTTTATACGTCTGGTACCACTGGCAAACCCAAAGGGGTAGTGCATGTCCACGGTGGCTTTATGGTTGGGACCTATTACCTAACAAAGGCCTTTTTTGATGTGAAGGATAAGGACGTCTACTGGTCCACTTCTGACATAGGATGGATCGTTGGACATTCGTACATAGTTTATGGACCCTTGTGTGCGGGTGCCACCGTACTGATTCGGGAAGGGGCTCCGGATTATCCCCATCCCGGAATTGTTTGGGAGACCGTGCAAAAGTACGGGGTGTCCGTCATGTTTACAGCCCCCACTGCCATCAGGATGTTCATGAGGTTTGGTGAGGAACACATAAAAAAATATGACCGCTCTACCTTGAGGATATTGGCATCTGCCGGAGAGCCCCTAAATCCTGAGGCATGGAATTTTGCGCAGAAGACCATTCTTGAAGACAATGGCCATTGCATCGACAATTTCTGGCAGACCGAAGTTGCCTCCCCGATACTTGGCACCATGCCAGCCATGCCAAACAAGCCGGGACGCGCAGGAAAACCCATGCCCGGAGTGGTGGCCGATGTGGTTGACAGCCGAGGAAGACCAGTCAAGGCCGGACAGGGCGGCAACCTTGTATTGCGGCAGCCACTTCCTTATATGATGCGGACCATATATGGAGATCCCAAGCGTTATGAGGAGGTGTGGAATACATTCCCAGGCTGTTATTTTACAGGGGATGTAGCTGTGTGCGATGAGGACGGATACTTCTCCGTGCTTGGGCGGTCAGATGACGTCCTCAATGTTGCTGGCCACAGAATAGGAACTGCTGATGTCGAGAACGCCCTGGTCAGTCATCCGTCCGTTGCGGAGGCGGCTGCCATAGGGCTTCCTGACGACATAAAAGGAGAAATAATAAAGGTTTTTGTGGTGCTGCGTGGTGACAAACAGCCCTCTGAGGGTCTTAGAAAAACCATTATCCAGCACGTAAGGCATGAACTCGGTCCTATCGCCACACCGAAGTTTGTAGAGTTCGTCGATAAGCTTCCCAAGACAAGATCAGGGAAAATCATGCGCAGACTTTTACGGGCTGAGGAGTTGGGGCTTGAGATAGGAGATACCTCTACCTTGGAAGATTAATTACTCAGTTCTTTCAACAGATCTATCAGTTCCCTGGGGTGGTCAACAACCTTTCTTGCACCATTTTTGATGAGTTCATCAATGTCCCTGAAGCCCCACGAAACCCCCACAGGAAACATGCCAGCAGTCACTGCCGTCTTCATATCAATGGACGTGTCACCCAAATAGACAAATTGCTGGGGAGGGGTGGAAATGGCCTTGGCTATCTCAATGGCCCCTGCAGGATCAGGTTTTCTTGGAATTCCCTTTCTCTCGCCCAATATTATCTCAAAATGCCAGTCAGAAAGAAAGGTATTTACACATTGGAGGGTAAATTCATGGGGTTTGTTTGAAAGCACTGTAAGTTTTATCCCTTGGTCGGAGAGGAAGTCCAGCATGTCCGCTATGCCAGGATAGACCCTGGTGTGGACCCGCCAGTTTAGACCGTAGTCATGAAGAAACTCTCTTTTAAGTTCTTCTATCTTGTCTTCTTTTCTCAGATCTTGGGGAATGGCCCTCTTAACCAACATGGTGGCCCCGTCTCCAACGAAATAGCGGTAGTCGGACATCGGGTGCGCGGGAAGGCCATGTTTCATGAGAACCCTGTTCATGGCCTCGCCTATATCCATGAGGGTGTCCAGAAGGGTACCGTCAAGGTCCAAAAGGGATACCCTTATATCTCTTGTCATTTTATTCACCATGGCTAAAATGTGCCGCCCATTTTTCAAAAAGTCAATTGATATTTTCCTGGGATTGATTATTAATTCCACCCTAGATATTGTCGTTTATATTCTATATATTAACTGTT
>CAZUIH010000035.1:0-19471 GCA_964620365.1 uncultured Desulfobacterales bacterium
ATCTTGCACTTTTAACTCCAAAATAGTGGAATAATCATTTACTAATTCCTAATTTTATAGAATGTACTGTTAGGCTAAAACGTCAATTAAGGAAGGTCAACCTCTCAATCGATCAATTTTTTTATTTTATCTTGTTCTTGGAAAAATAATAACGCAGGAGTTTTTTGATGCAGGACGCTGAACGGCTGGGTCCCAGCTGCCCAGTTGGAGAAAATAACTGCCCAATATTGGCCAAGTTTCTGGAGCTTGAAGCTGAAAGGGAACATCTGCTTGAACAGATAGCAACGGACGGCCTTACCGGACTCTTCAACTACAAGTCCATGATCAAGATATTGGACAAGGAGATGGAGAGGAGCAGAAGGTCGGGGCTGCCCACAGGACTGATCATAATTGACCTCGATCACTTCAAGCGGATCAACGATCTATACGGACATGAAGCGGGCAACAAAGCCCTGAAGACCGCTTGCAGTATATGGAAAAAAAATATCAGACGTATTGACATAGCCTGCCGGTATGGGGGGGAGGAATTTGCTATAATACTCCCTTCTACCCGCCTCCACAGGGCAGTAAAAATTGCTGAACGGCTTAGGAAGGCTTTGGGAACTACCACATTCAAGTTTGGAAAAGACAATGTGTCGCTTACAGCAAGTTTTGGGGTAGACACATTTGAACCAATACACCAAGATAATGTGGAATCTTTTATCACCCGTGTGGATAAATTCTTACTTGAAGCCAAGACGAGAGGCAGGAACCAGGTCTTTCACAGAGAAATAATCGAACAAAAACAGGATACAGAAATTAGCCCGGAGGAACGCCTAGCGCTTTTGGGCAAAGGCATATAGCCTCGGACAGCTGGAAAAAAATTGTTCACGCTATATCCAAGATCAACTAAAATGGAGTCTTATAGTTATGTCACAAAACCGTGAAGGCAATGAAATCCGCCAGCCGGTGATGTTTTGTTTCAGTAGCGGAAAGGGAGGAGTAGGAAAAACAAGCATTACAGTAAATTTAGCTCTGACTCTTTGCCAAAGGGGATTCAGGGTGCTTCTCGTGGATGGAGACCTGGGGCTTGCCAATGTAGATGTAATGCTGGGAATCACCGTCAAGTCCACTATCCGGGATCTGGTCATGCAGGATCTAGATCCCATGGAAGCAGTGATCTATCCAGAACCATCTTTGGGTGTACTGCCTGCGAGTTCCGGGGTCCCTGACATGGTGAGCCTAGGACCTGAGGACCAGGAACTTTTAAGAGAAATCCTAAAAAAGATATCAAGAAATTTTGATTTCGTACTTATAGACACTGCCGCAGGGATAGGCCCCTCTGTCATGTGGTTCAATTCCATTGTCCGTTACAACGTAGTGGTCCTCACCCCTGACCCCACTTCCATAACAGATGCCTATGCCCTTATTAAGGTTCTCTTTAGAGATTACCACAAAAAAAACTTCTTTCTCCTTTTTAATATGGTAAAAAATGAAAAGGAAGGACAGGACACCTTTGGTGTTCTTTCCAAGGTTGTTGAAAGATTCTTAAAAATCACCCCAATCTATCTAGGGTCTATTCCAAAGGACACCAAGGTACTTAAAGGCGTGAGAGAACAGGTGCCTTTCATGAAACTTGTTCAGGAGTCAAAGGCAGCCGAGGCCATAAAAAGGCTCGCGGAACAGATTGAAAAAACAAGGAAGATAGAGGGGTAAAAAAACACCTCGTGCGGAGTAAATAATGACCCATTCCTTTTCACCTTGGACCAATGATGTATTCCTCGCTGATTTTCACATCCACTCCCGTTACTCCAGGGCTACAAGCCCCCAGATGCATGTCAGGGAGTTAAACCGGACGGCAAGAGAAAAAGGCCTCCTGGTACTTGGAACCGGAGATTTCACCCACCCAGATTACCTTGCCGAGTTGCAGGAGGAACTGGTGCCTGACGAAAATGGCCTCTATGTTCTAAAAGATGACCCTGAAGGCACCAGATTTATTCTCACTGCAGAGGTGGCCAACATATTTACACAAGGGGCCAGGAGCAGACGCATTCATACCGTGCTGTTTGCGCCTAATTTTGAGGTAGCACAATCCATTCAGGATCAGCTCGGAAGATTGGGCAATATCTCTTCGGATGGGCGTCCTATCTTTGGATTCCCTGTCAAGGATTTGGTGCGTTTGGTAATGGACACGTCTCCAGAATGCCTGATTCTCCCTGCCCATATATGGACCCCCTGGTTTTCTCTTTTTGGAGCGAAGTCTGGTTTTGATTCCATAGAGGAATGTTTTGAAGAGCAGAGTATCCATATCCACGCTCTTGAAACCGGACTTTCTAGCGACCCTCAAATGAACTGGAGACTTTCCTCGCTGGATGGCTATACCCTGCTTTCCAACTCTGATGCCCACTCCCCTTCAAAGTTGGGACGGGAAGCAAACGTATTTTCCTGCAAACCTGCCTATAATGAGATAATTTCAGCCATAAAGAACCCAACCGTGGGCTTTGAAGGCACCGTTGAATTCTTTCCAGAAGAAGGCAAGTACCATTATGACGGTCACAGGGAATGCGGGATATGTTTCTCTCCCAAAGAGACCTTGAAGCATGAGGGAAAATGCCCGGTGTGTGGTAATCCACTTACAGTTGGGGTCCTTCACAGGGTTGAGGAACTCGCAGACAGAGATGAAGACTTTGTGCCCTCTTTTGCCAAACCCAATGTCCATCTGGTTCCTTTGGAGGAGATAATAGCCGAGGCCTTCGGGGTTAAATCCATAACTTCGAGGGTCAAAAAGGAATATAAGCGACTAGTCCAGATAGGCGGCCCTGAGATGTCCCTCCTCCTTTGGAAAGATGAAGTTGAACTGGCCTCCTTTGTACCGGAACGGATACTTGAAGGAATAAAAAGGATGAGAAGGGGAGAGATTGCGATACGTCCTGGTCATGACGGCCTCTACGGGAAGATCAGCCTTTTTGAGGGTAAAAAGGAAAAAACAAGGAATTTTCATGGCAGGACACACCAGATGAACCTGTTTTAATATCCATTTTACCTGTTGAAAATTGCTCTACAATTTCATCAATGTTTGTGCCGGGAATACCTCAAAAGCAGCACACACACGATCAGGACAAGGATCAGTATGCCTAGTACCCCCGTTTCGATCATGGCTGCCTTGAAGTGTTCAGGAGTTGCCTTGGGTCCGTGGGAAAGTTCCAGAGAGATTATAAGAATGCGCCTTATGGCAGCGATTACCCCCACCAACATAAATGGCTCTACACATTCAAGATGGAATTCTTCCCCGAATACAATCTGTACGGTGTGAAGGATTTCAAGAAACATGAGGGCCAGAAGAAGCCTGTCTACCGCTGTTAGAGCCGTGTGGGTGATAGTAGTAGTGGGGACGTGAAAAACCTCCACGAAACTTCTCAATGCGTCAAATATGATAAGAGAAGTGGCTATAAGTATGGAAAAGGCGACTGCCGCATACAGCAGCCTTTCCAGTTTCAAAAAAAGTGTCTGGAGTTCTATGTCCAGCCAGCCTCTGCGTGGAGGCCTACTGACTTGCGGAATATCCTTCTTGGCGTCCATATTCCCCTCAACAGGTTAAAAACTTTTATTCTTTCGCATAGTTGGACACGATCTCGATCACAAAAAATTCACTTGATCAATTTTAACACACTCAAAGGAATAATTGTCAAATCAAGATTGAACAACAAATATGCAGGCCTGTGGATGCTAAATATATGACAATGAGAGAATGAGCTTTCCAATTAATCTGACATGAATCAGTGAACTCATTGTCCTGGACAACCAGTTGTATTAATTTTTACAGGTTCTCTTTAATACCCTCAAAAGCGTCATCTCTTCCCTGGATAGCCCAACAATAGGAGCCACGACAGATTCAGGCCGAAGCCATATCTTTTTGTCATTTGCAGGCGTGCCATCTTCTGGCTGAACAGCCCTGCCAATCTCAACAAGTTCCAGCTCCAAAACAAATCTTCCCTCTATATCCAGAGGGCCAGATCCACTTACTCCCCACACTTCCCGTATATTTTCAGGAAGTCTTGACCAGTCAACAAGATCAATTTTTATCACTCCTTCTTTTAAGTCAAGCCCAAAGCTTTTTCCTTTGCGCTCAACCACAAGGGGCCAGTGTTCCCTATCATGATATTCATCAAGGGCTTTTTGGACGGAAGACTCGTCTTTAGAAGGCACGTGGACATAGTAACACTTTTTGTTCTCTTTCTTGAACCCTCTTTTCCCATGGACCATCTCAACTGATATCACTTTCAATCCCTCAGGAAGCTGGTTGTTCAACTTTTCCATCAAAACCCGGGGTACTACTGGTTCCTTAAGTGTCACAACGGCTTGCTCACCAAGACTTTCTTGCCCCAGGGGAATGGGATTTTGAAAAGAAAATTTCGGCATGGGATGAAAGCCCTGGGAAAAACATACAGGTATCGATGCCCTGCTTGCAGCCCTGTGAAATGCTCTGACAGTTTCAAGATGGCTCAGGAACCTTGCCTCATTCAACTTGGTATAACTAAAGGCATAGGCAAAAGTTGTTGCTTCTCCCTTACCTTTGCTTCTATTCTGTGAAGGAAGAACTGACCGATTTAAAGACAACGCCTGATCCTTCATCCTGAATGTTACAGGCCGAACCTTTTTAAAATCACACACGCCACATCCCTGGCATGTCCCTTTTCTACAATCAGGCGTGTAGGTCATATCCCACGCGCGATTCCTTTCGCCTATCAGGAATTCTCTCTTGACCCCGGTATCTATATGGTCCCATGGCATGATTCCATCCTGGTCTCTTGCGCCAAGATACGTCTCAAGGGCAATACCTTCGGCCTCCGCGGCCTTTTTGTAGATATCAAATCGAAGGTGGTCACTCCAGGCATCGAGCCTGGCACCCATTTCCCAGGCCTTTATTATCAAATTAACAAGTTTACGGTCTCCCCTGGAAAACACACCTTCAAGAAAGCTCTGTATCGGATCATGCCATTTTAACTTTATATCCCTGCCCCTGGTCAGGGACTTTAAAAATTCAATTCTCTGCCTTGACTCACTTACTGAGATCTGCCGTTCCCATTGGAAAGCGGTATGGGGTTTGGGCACGAATGTGCCGACACTGACCGTAACCTGTCCCTTTGTTCTTTTCCCCCTGGAAGACCGAGGTCTGACCTTCAGAACCTTCCTGGCCAGCTCGTTTATTGCCTCCACGTCCTCAATGGTCTCAGTAGGAAGTCCTATCATGAAATAAAGCTTGATAAGATTCCAGCCTGCCTCATATGCCTGCTGGGCTGTCTCGAGCAGGTCTTCCTCTGTGATCCCCTTGTTTATCACCCTTCTCAGACGTTCACTTCCTGCTTCAGGGGCAAGAGTGAATCCAGTCTTACGCACCCTGCGTATCTGGGAAATAATTTCAGGAGTCAAGGTGCCAACCCTTAAAGATGGCAGGGACACGGCTATATTTTTGGGGACATAGCGATCCATGAGTTCTTTTAACAAAGGGGTAAGACAGGAATAATCCCCTGTGGAAAGGGACAGAAGAGAAAGCTCATCCCAGCCAGACGCGGCAAGGGCCTTCTCAATGATGGAGAGTATTCTTTCCGGCGCTCTCTCTCTAACAGGTCTGTATATGATACCTGCCTGGCAAAAACGACATCCCCTCGTGCACCCCCTAGCGATCTCTACGCCCAACCGATCATGTACGGTCTGCATATAGGGTACAAGGGGCCGCTCGGGAAAAGGCATTGCATTAAAATCAGAAACAATTCTGCGCCTTATCTTTAAAGGCGCCCCTTGCCGTGGTTCCAGCTCCTTGAAAGAACCATCGTTTTCATAAATAGGCCTGTAAAATGAAGGGATATAAACGCCCGGAACAGCCGACAGCCTCCTTAACAGTTCTTCCTTTGTGCCTTTTCCCCTACGCCATTGCCTTACGACCTCTGCTATCTCGACAATGGCCTCTTCCCCGTCTCCTATTAGGATTGCATCAAAGATGTCCGCGACCGGTTCGGCATTGAAGGCGCCGCTTCCACCACCCAATATAACCGGCCACTTGGGATCATTACGCTCCTGGGAAAGTAGCGGGATACCAGAGAACTTCAGTATGGTCACTATATTGGTATAACAAAGCTCGTAAGGTATGGTGAAGGCAAGAAGATCAAAGGCCGATAAAGGCCTTCCAGACTCAAGCCCCCAGAGCTCAAGTCCCCTTTCTTCCAACAGACCCTCGAGATCCCTGTCAGGGCAGTAGGCCCTGTCTGCCAACGCCCAGTCAAGATCATTTATAATGTGGTAAAGGATATGAAGGCCCAGATGAGACATGCCTATCTCATAAAGATCGGGAAAAACAAGCCCTACCTTCAACTCCGCCTCATTCCACTCTTTGTGGCGCGAGTTGATTTCAGTGCCAAGATAGCGGCTGGGCCGTTGGACAAGCGCGAGAATATCTGAATGTTTCATGGCCGGGCCAAATTACAACAGTAAAAAAGCATAGGCAACGGTAATATGAACATTCAACAAAATTTCACCCAAGACATCATTAACATGCCCCAGTCAGGGGCCTTATAATGTGAGTAGCAGGCCGACGGGCAAAAAACCTTCATGCCTGCGCAGGTTTCATGCCCGTGGACACTGAATAGATATTAACAGGGTCCGACATAAAAGAAATTCAAAGCGCTGCATGGAGCCCCATGAGAAAATAGATCTCCTTTCTTATAGCCGAAAGTTCGCCCCTCGACACATCCCTTGGGTGAGGAAAGGGTAACTCTAGATCCGCTTTTATTTCCGAAGGTCTTTCCCCCATGACGATAATCTGGTCCCCCAGCTGTAACGCCTCATCTATGTCATGGGTGATAAAGAGTATGGTTGAGTCAAACATGGCATGGACATTCACCATTTCCTCGCGCATCTGGATCCGGGTCATAAAATCAAGGGCGCCAAAGGGTTCATCCATGAACAGGATGTCAGGATTGGTTATAAGTGCCCTGGCCACTTCAGCCCTGCGCCGCATCCCTCCGGACAGTTCGTGGGGATAATGGTGTTCAAAGCCATCTAGTCCGACCAGTTCCAGGTATTCCATTATTTTTTCATGTCTTTTTGTCTCGTCCTTGATACCTTTTGCACCTACTGCCACATTTTCAAAGGCGGTCATCCATGGGAACAGGCCATCTTCCTGAAAAACAAAAATGTGGCGCCTACTCGGTCCCCTGACCTCTCGTCCATCTATATAGACTGCTCCCTCGGTAGCCTTGTCAAATCCGGCGATGATACGCAGAAGAGTCGACTTTCCACAACCGGAGGGGCCTATAAAACAGGTAAAACTTCCTGATTTTACTGAAAAGAAAAGGTTATTCAGGACAACGTACCTGCTCCTATAGCTGTCGCTGTCGTCGGTAAGACTGTTGCCTTTGACCTCGTAGCTTTTTACCAGATTTTCCACCCTGATCTTGATCATTTTACCATCCTGCTCCAACGGAATACTGGCAGATATTCAAGCCGTCTTATGACATGATCCAGGAAAAGACCGATCATCCCTATAACTACCATTCCCCCGATCACGTAATCCATGCGAAGGGAATTCCTGGCATCTACGATCAGATAGCCCAGCCCTGATTTTACGGCAATCATTTCAGCCGCTACTATCACCAGCCAGGCAGTCCCGAGGGTGATTCTGAGCCCGGTTACAATGTCTGGAAGGGCGGCCGGAAAGATGACCTTGGTATAGAGTTCCAGCCCATTGAGACCAAAGTTGGCCGCAACCCTCAGGTAAGTAACGTTGACCCCTGCCACACCGCTCATGGTAAAGACAAGGAGTGGAAAAAAAGAAGAGAGAAATATGAGGAAAATGGCCGGCTTATCACCAACCCCCAACCAAAGCAGAGCGATGGGAATCCAGGCGAGTGGGGAAATTGGACGAAGAAATTGTATTAACGGGTTGAACAATCTTCTACCCACAGGCCATACCCCCAAAAGCAGTCCAAAAGGGACAGCCACGGCGACAGCGAGAAAATAGCCCCAGGTAACCCGGTACAGGCTCGCGATTACATGGTCCAGCAGCACACCTGATACAGCCAGTTCCCAAAGCCCTGAAACAACCCTCAACGGGCTGGGAAACTTATGGGGAGAAACACCTGACAAACGGACCCAAACCTCCCAAACACCAGTAATAACAGCAAAGGAGATAAATGGGACAAGCCGCTGCCTAAGCTCTTTCAATCTGATCATTTCGACAACCCGACCGTATTGCCACCACGGATGGATTCTCTTGAATCAAACCAGGACAGATCAACCAGTTCCTCGCCAGAGACAGCCTTTGTCAAAAGGCCCTCCTTTACCATGAGTCTAGATATTTCAGAGAACTCAGCGGGCCTTGGAATAATATCCTTGTATGAAACTCTATCATGAGGTCTTGTAAGTACATATTCTATGAGAGATTCAGGAAGGCCATAAACTGGCGCAGCTATCCGCGCGGCCTCCACCCTGTGTTTGTCAATCCATTGGGCTTGCCTGTAAAATTCCCTTAAAAGCCTGTCTATTTCCTCCTTTCTGTCCAGGTAAACATCTTTTCTCACCACCACCACGCTGGAAATGAAACCGGGCCATGCATCCTTCATTTGATAGAGGACTTTTCCTGTGCCTGCGAGCTCAGCCTGGGCTGCGTAAGGTTCGCCCACTATGTATCCGTCGATACCTCCAGAGGCAAGGGCAGAAGGCATATCCGGGGGAGGAAGTTCAACGGTATCAAGATCCGAAACCGATAGACCTGCCTCTTTCCACAACCTTCTCAACGCAAGATTTTGCATACTGAAACGTATTGGGATAGCTACTGTTTTATTGGCCAGATCTTTGAGATCACTAAAGGTGGGGGCGTTGCGAACAACAAGGGCTGTCCCATCTCTGTGCCCCAATAGGACAATCCTTATCGGAACGTCTTGTTCGAAAAGAGCAATTGCTATGGGGGCGAGAATAAAGGTTAGATCCAGCTCACCTCCCCTCAAGGATTCAATCATTTCTGGCCAGGCACTAAACTTGACGGCATCAAAAGCAAGATCTGTACCCGCCAGATGTGTCTTGGCTACCGGAACGATTAAATGACAGGTGATAGGCAAAAAACCCACCTTCAAGGCATTCTCCCTGGAATGGCCTACATTTCTCACATGATGGAGGAATGTTATAAGCACGAGCCACAACAAGCAGAGGGCCAAAACCCTTTTTCCCGGCCCAAATTTGGGGATTCCTTGTAACGTTTTCACATTTATTTTCATCGGGACAAAGTCCAAAATGCTTTAGCATGCTCGAGGAACTTGAAACCTGTGGGCTTGCCCCAGGTTTATGAAGTGTTTAGAGTAGGACCCAAATCAAGTTGGGACAAAAGGCACTGTTGGCCAAACAGACGCGCATATCTTGCGAATTTAGCAAAGGCCAGATTGACTCAAAAGGCATGACAGGGTCCCCTAAGCACATCTTTACGTGTGGACCAGCCATTTTGGGCTTAAAAATATTGCTTGTATCGTACTAAAATCATGATAAAAAGAACCAATTTTGAAAATTGGCATATAAACCCATATTATGCAGCAGCCAAGTTTGCCAAAGATGTGAGGCGGAAGGCACGCAGATGTACTCTTGTACTTCAACTGCCTGACAACAAAGCAGATTTGGTAAAATTGACTGCCCCTTGGGGCTTCAAATGCTGAACAATTTTTAACTTTGATGAGGTGCACCTTTTAGGTGAATATTCCAATCTGGATAATACACAATAACTTACTGATTTTTTTATTTATTCCTTGTGGTCCTGTGTTTGAAGTGCATAATTTGGAATAAAGGTTCGGTATCAATAAATTCAGGTTGCAGATCTATGCTGGCCTAGCCAGCTAAAAATCTGGAGGGCTATTCTGGCTGTTCAAGTCTTGATCTTATATCTTTCTCGCCTCTGGAACAGGTCTGCAGTCGATATAGGGGAGCAGATTAAAAATGAAAAACAAAATACATGTGGGCCTTCTTGGGTGTGGCACAGTGGGCAGCGGGACAGCGATGATCCTTATGGAGAACCAGGATATCCTGACAAAACGTGCAGGCACTCAGGTAGAGCTCGTCCGGGTATGTGACAGGAACGCCCGCTCTTCACACCATTTTCCTGTCCCTGCTTCTATTCTGACTGACCAGGTATCAGATATTTTAGATGATCCTAACATAGATATTTTCGTGGAACTCATCGGCGGGATCGAGCCTGCCCGCACCTTTGTGCTGGAAGCCATAGAAAAAGGCAAACACGTCGTTACGGCAAACAAGGCGCTTCTTGCTACCTGTGGACACGAGATATTTGAGGCCGCTTCGAAAAAAGGGGTTGCCATAGGCTTTGAGGCAAGTGTTGGCGGAGGCATCCCTGTCATCAAGGCTGTAAGAGAAGGGCTGGTAGCAAACAATATCCAGACTGTCATGGGAATCATGAACGGCACTGCAAATTATATCCTTTCCCGCATGACAGAAGAAGGAATAACATTTTCCCAGGCATTGAAAGAGGCCCAGGCAAAAGGCTATGCAGAGGCCGACCCAACATACGATGTGGAGGGCATTGACACCGGACACAAACTGGCCATAATGGCTACTCTTGCGTTCGGTGTCCCTGTCGGTCTTGACGATATTTCCATAGAAGGAATTTCGCGAATCACCCCTATAGACATTTCCTTTGCCAAAGAGTTGGGATATAGAATAAAACTTCTCGCCGTTGCGCAAAAAAGAGATAAAGGACTTGAGTTGAGGGTCAATCCAACCATGGTACCCACGGATCACCTCCTGGCCCAGGTAAAAGATGCCTATAATGCCTTTTATTTCGTGGGGGATGCCGTGGGCAAGGTCATGCTCCACGGCCTGGGGGCAGGACAAATGCCCACCGGTAGCGCAGTAGTCGCAGACATAGTGGATCTTGCCAGGGACATAGCCAACGGCATGACCGGACGCATCTACCCCCTTGGTATACCGTTTGCGGAGATGAATTCCCTCGTAAAGTGCCCGGTAGAGGCCCTTTCTGGAAAATTTTATTTTCGTTTTTCAGCCATAGATCGCCCAGGGGTTCTTGCCCGAATTGCGGGTATTCTCAGCGAATATGGCATAAGCATTGCGTCTGTGGTACAAAAAGGCCGCGGACAAGAGGCCTCTGTACCAATTGTCATGCTTACCCACGAAGCTCAAGAGATTAAAGTCAAACAGGCATTAGAGGAAATCGACGATCTCGATGTTGTAACTGATCCTACAATGGTTATCCGTATAGAGGATTTAAGCGATCTTGATCAATAAAATCTTAAAGGAGTCTTTGCCGTGAGCGACGTCAAAGAAAAGGATATTCAGAGCGAGACATCAGAAGAGATGGAAGATATGCCTTTGCAGCTCCCTGCTGAAAGGTATGTAATCTTGGTAGGCGACGGGATGGGAGATTACCCTCTGAAAGAGCTAGGTGGGAAAACAGCACTGGAGGCTGCCCGCACCCCTGCCATGGATCGTCTTGCCAAGCTTGGAGAACTTGGAACTGTTCAAACCATTCCCAAGGGCCATCAACCCGGAAGCGACGTGGCCAACATGGCAATCCTTGGCTACGATCCGGACAGGTTCTATACAGGCAGAGGGCCCCTGGAGGCCGCTGCCATGGGAATCAAGATGAACCCTGAAGATGTTGCCTTCAGATGTAACCTGGTGACCCTGGGTTTTCATGAAGGCAGGGTTTTCATGAAGGACTATTCCGCTGGTCACATCACCACGGATGAGGCCCACGCACTGATCAAGGATCTGGCCCCCTTGGTCTCCGACCGCTCTTTCGAATTATCTCCCGGAGTGAGTTACCGCCACCTGCTTCTATGGCGTGGTGGCCCAGAAGGCATAGCAACAGTTCCGCCCCATGACTTTACAGGAAAGGATGTAACCGAAGCGTGGCATGTTTACGAGGAAGAACCTCTTCTTTACGAACTACTTACCAAGGCCATAACAGTTTTTCATAGACACCCTATAAACGAAAGGAGAAAGGCAGAAGGGAAACTGCCGGCCAATTCCCTTTGGCCCTGGGGACAGGGGAGAAGACCAGTCATGGCTACATTGAAACAGCTCTACGACCTTGAAGGTGGGGTGGTGGCTGCTGTTGATCTAATAAAGGGTCTTGGAGCCTGGGCTGGCCTGGAGATAGTCGAAGTGCCAGGGGCTACTGGTTATCTTGATACCAATTACGGAGGAAAGGCCAGGGCGGCACTTGAACTCATAAAGGAGAAATCTTTTGTTATCGTCCATGTTGAAGCCCCAGACGAGGCAGGACACATGGGAGATGCCAAAAAGAAGGTCCAGGCCATAGAACGATTCGACAAGGAAGTTGTAGGTCCTGTCCTGGATGGACTGAGGGACATCGGCGGTGCTTATCGCGTTCTGGTCATAACGGATCACTACACCCCGGTATCCCTTAAAACCCATACCAGCGACCCCGTGCCATTCGTAATATTCGACAGTCTTAATCCAAAAGACAATTCAGATGACGGCTTTACCGAAAAAGCCGCCAAAAAAAGTCCAGTACATATGGAAAAAGGGCATGAACTTATGTCCCATTTTATTGGTGTTGAACCAAAAGAGGTTGATCTTAATCCAAAGAAGAAACAGATAGGGTACCAACAGGGAACCAAGAAATCCTAGATGTGAAAAAAAATAAAAAAGAACCATTTGAACTCACTCCCCCGGTACATACCCATCCATACCGGGTTATTTATGGGGATACCGACACGGGCCGTGTGGTCTATTACGGTAACTACATGAGATTCTTCGAGATCGGACGGACCGAATTCATGCGTTCTTTTCTCGGTATCCCCTACAGCCGTCTGGAGAAAAATGGGCTTATTTTCCCAGTAACGGAATCATATTGCAGGTATAAGGCACCGGCGAGATATGATGACTTGCTTCACATCAAAACTTCTCTCCATGACTATTCCAAATACTCAATTAAATTTCATTATGAGATATCCCGGTCCGATGACAACAAACTGATCGCCTTAGGCTACACAGTACACGCAGCCGTGGATCCTAATGGAAAACTGATACGGCTTCCTCCGGAATTCGTTGAGGCCGTATCGAAGCTTGGTTGACACACTGCCCCTCTTTGTTACTATACCTGTAATTGGCATGATGAATCCTTTTTGGCAAACCTGCTCTCTGGTATCTCTTTTTCTGCTTCCTAAGGCTGGAGGGAACTGAAATCTTGAGCATCTACATATCTGAGGACATTCTCCAAACCGTGCGGGACACAGCGGATATCCGGCAGGTAGTTGGAGAATATGTGGCCCTGAAAAAGAGTGGACGGAGCTGGGTGGGGCTCTGTCCTTTTCACGCCGACAAGGATCCGTCTTTTTCCATAAGTGAAGAAAAACAGATTTTTTATTGTTTTGGTTGCGGAGAAGGTGGTGACGTCTTCAAATTCCTGATGAAAATTCAAGGCCTTACATTTGTCGAGGCAGTAAAGGCCCTTGCAGACCGCTACGGGATCGAAATCCCGGAAAAACCCCTTTCAAAACGAGAACAAAACAAGAGGCGACACAGAGAAGAACTCATCAAGCTGAACCAGGAAGCTGCGGAATTTTATCACTATAACCTCACACATTCAGCGTCAGCCCATGAAGCCCGCTCATACCTGGACAAGCGGGGACTCAACGAAAAAACAATAAACAAGTTCATGATCGGCTGGGCCCCACCAGAGTGGGAAACTCTCTGCCGGCATTTCCTGTCAAGGGGCCATGATTTAAAAAAGGCAGAAGATGCTGGCCTCGTAGTAGCACGGAAAAAGTCCGAGGGTTTTTACGACCGTTTCAGGGCAAGGATCATGTTCCCCATTCATGACCGTTCTGGTAACATCGTGGCCCTTGGTGGACGTATCCTTGATGAGGGACAACCCAAGTATCTCAATTCACCTGAGACATCCCTATACCACAAGGGCAAGGTACTCTATGGCCTCTATCAGGCAAAGGGGCCTATCAGAAAGGCCGAACGAGGATTCGTTGTCGAGGGCTATATGGATCTACTGGCCCTTGTTCAGGCAGGAATCCGGGAGGTGGTGGCCACCCTTGGTACTGCTCTCACACAAGATCATGTAAAACAGCTGAAGTCCTTGTGCAAAGACTGGATCCTAGTGTTTGACAGCGATTCAGCCGGGGTCAAAGCGGCGATGAGGGCACTTCCCATCTTTTATGGAGCAAACACGCGGGTCAAGGTTATGACTCTTCCCCAAGGGGATGACCCTGACACCTTTATAAGACGAGAAGGCAGACAAGCATGGGAGAAAGCGACAGAGAAGGCAGTATCCGGTATAGACTTCGTCATTGATCAAACACTTTCCTCTTTTGGATCGGGGCCGGAGGGAAAATTAAAGGCCATAAAAAAAATATTAATGCTTCTCGAAGAAATTGCCGATCCAATACATAAGTCACTCATGGTGGGTCATGTTGCACAAAAAATTGGTGTTAGAGAGGAGAGCCTGTGGGAAGGACTGAAAGACAAACGGTCGGGTCCTTCAAGTCGAACACGGCATGCTGAGAAAAGACGTTCAGCTAACAGGCAATCCTTGCTAAGCCCGGGAAACAAGAAAAAACATGGAGCAGAGTCGCATCTTATTAGTTTTTTGTTGAGCTATCCAGATTACATACCTGATTTTTCCGAAGCGGGGCTGGATATTTGGCTAGAAAACCCTGAGCTGAGAGATCTGTGGATGTCCATGCTTCATATATATTATTCCCGGGGAAGCCTTGAACCAGATTACTTGTATGAGCATCTTGACGGAATGGCCGAGCTCAAAAAACTGGCAATGAATCTTATGGCAAGCAGTCCCCCATGTAATGAATCCGGGGAAATGGCCGCAAGGCTTTTATCCTATTGTGAAGAGAGACGAAAAAAGGCCCTGAGACAACATCTTTTGGAAAGGATGAAGGAATCCAGTGAAGATGATGATCAGATAACACTGCTTAACAAGCTCAAGGAACTCTTTTGACGAGAACCTGCCAAGTTTTTTGGTCGCAATAAAGGAGGAGGTGCTAATGAAAGAACCTAGTGGAAGACTACAGGGTAAAGAAAAGGATTTAAGCCAGTACACTTGTGGATTTCACCACAAAGAAGAGCAACAGTTAGAAGATGAAATCACAGTTGGTGGTATCCTCAAGATTGAAAACAGTGACAGCACCGACCTAATAACAGTCGGTTCTTTTCTGACGCTTACAGAAGAAAGCCTCGAGGATAAAGTCACAGAAGAAGATGACACGGAGAACTTAACTCCAACCTCCGGCAAGACAAGCGTTGATCCGGTAAAAATTTATCTAAAAGAGATGGAACACAACACCCTTCTTTCTAGGGAGCAAGAATTTGAAGTCTCAAAAAAAATGGAAGAAGGCGAACAAATGGTTATCGCTGCGGCCTTTACTATTCCCCATGTTGTCGGAGCCTTTATTAACAGGGGATATGGACTATTTGGCCTAAGTCAGAAGAATGATGAAGCGATGGGTGACAATCGAAGTGAGGAAGAGGAAGAAGAAGCCGAAAACACTGGGAAAACCCCTTTGAGATATGCGATTCACGAACTAGAAACGCTTCACAAGGGGAATAGCTGTCTTTTTAAAAAATTGAGACAGGTATCGCTAGCCAGCCAAGAATTTTCTTCATTTTTAGATAAAATCAGGGCAAACAGAAGACAGATGTCAAAAATCCTCGCACCTTTCAGGCTAGATAAGCGACTTATTGATATAGCCTCGGAGACATTTGAAAAAAGTATAAAGGAACTAGAAAAATGGGATGAAAAAAAGCTGTTAACATCCACCGGCCTTACCTTTAAGGAATTTTCCACCGCCATATCCCAGTTTCGCGAAGGGCAAAATATTGCAAGAAGTGCCAAGGATACATTGGTGCAGTCCAACTTGAGATTGGTGGTGAGCATAGCCAAGAAATATTGCCATAGGGGACTCCATCTTTCTGACCTTATACAGGAAGGAAATATCGGATTAATGAAGGCCGTAGAAAAATTTGAATACCGGCGGGGATACAAATTCAGTACCTATGCCACATGGTGGATAAGACAGGCTATAACAAGGGCTATAGCCGATCAGTCACGAACCATAAGAATTCCTGTACACATGGTAGAAACCATGAATAAAGTTATTCGGACCATGCGCACCCTCTTTCAAGAAAACGGGAGAGAACCAACCCCTGAGGAAGTGGCAAAACATCTGGAGCTACCCCTTGACAAGGTCACCAAAATACTCAGAATAGCCAAGGATCCAGTGTCTCTAGAGGCGCCCGTAGGCGGTGAGGAAGAAAGTCACCTGGGTGACTTTATAGAAGACAAAGACAACCCCACGCCCGACGAATCCGCTGCCACGCTCAGCCTCATTGAACAGACAAGAATCGCCCTTTCCACTCTTACCCTCAGGGAAGAGAAGGTTCTGAGGATGCGTTTTGGCATTGGTGAAAAAAGCGACCACACACTGGAGCAGGTTGGGCGGAATTTTGCTGTAACCAGGGAAAGGATCAGGCAAATAGAGGCGAAAGCCCTGAGAAAATTGCGCCATCCAACACGCAGTTTCAGACTGAAGAGCTTTGTGGAGGGCTAAAAGCCTAAGGGCAAAAATCAGACATAGAGATCTAGATGGATTGAGGATACATACAGGTTTTCCCCGGGGAAATTCTTACGACTTACCCGCTCCTTATACTGCAGTTCAATCAATTCGGTCTGGGCCTTGGCGGCCTGCATAGCCGCCTTTGCTGCTACAGCACGGTCCTGCGGCGACGGATTGACTGGGGCCAGGGCCGCCCTTTCCACTATATGCATCTTTCGTATAGTCCTTTCAGGATCAGGCTCTCTGGCTGTATCAATGGAGACCTCACCACCCACTACATATCTTCGGCCATCAGGACCTATTTTATATTGATAGGTCGCTCCACCCCTTACGTAAAATCCCCCGGCAGCTATGTGCGCCATCTCATGCTGACGCACTTCCTTGTCCCTTTTTTTGAGTTCCAGGAGTTGTTCAATCTCCTGTCTGGTGAATTCCTCACCCGTCAACGAATTCCTATTGACTGCCGTGGAAGAAGATCGAATTGCAGAATGAGCCTCAACGGGTTTCCTGCCATCAGGGAAACCGGTTGTCTGCCCCAAAAACGGCTGTAGAAAGTTGATCCGTCCTATCATGGTTCCAAGTTAGTACCAGCCATCCTAAAATTTCTAGAAACTGTACACTGACAGCTCAAAACGACATCATATGGTATAAATAGCACAAAATCGGGATCAATCTAGCTGGTTCAATACATACAACATCATCCATAACTATCTCAAGATGCTGCTATGCGGACGACCTCCTCCATTGAGGTTATACCAGCCAACAGTTTCCTGCAGGCATCAAAGGCAAGGGAAGTCATTCCTTCCTTGACCGCCTTTTTCCTTATATCGACATCATCCCTTTCGTGGTGAATCATTCCCTTTATCTCTTCTGAGACCCTGAACACCTCATACACCCCAATCCTGCCCCAGTATCCGGTATGCCTGCACTTACTGCAGCCACTTGCCTCGATGATCTCCACCTGGTCTTGTTTCACAGAACACCCCAGGGCCCTTAGCTCATCCGCAGGGATTGAAACAGGCCTTCCGCAAGACTTACAGACCATTCTCACGAGGCGTTGGGCCACAACCCCAAGCAAAGTCGAGGCAATAAGGTAAGATTCAAGGCCGAGGTCTCTCAGTCTTGTGACAGCCCCCACGGAATCATTTGTATGAAGTGTCGAAAAGACGAGATGGCCTGTCAGGGCTGCCTGCACGGCATAACGGGCTGTTTCAATATCCCTTATTTCGCCAATCATTATGATATCTGGATCCTGGCGTAGAATATTTCTAAGTATGGAGGCAAAGGTAACATCAATTTGAGGCTGAACCGCTATCTGGTTAAACTCTTCATGAACCATTTCAATGGGATCTTCTATGGTAACTATGTTTATATCCGGACTGCTCAGGTGCCTCAACGTTGAATAAAGTGTGGTGGATTTACCGCTACCGGTAGGTCCTGTCATAAGTATCATCCCGTGACTATGATTTAGGAATCCCTCATAGACCTCAAGATCTCGGGGAGAAAACCCCAATTTGTCCAGCGGGCTGAAGAGTATTTCAGCACTCTGAAGCCTCAGCACCATCTTTTCGCCAAAAGCGACGGGCACTGTAGATACCCTTACCTCGGCATCTTTCCCATTCCATGCAACCTTCATACGGCCATCCTGAGGACGGCGTTTCTCCGCTACGTCCAACCTCGAAAGCGCTTTAATCCGGGTACAGATGGCGTCGTGTACCACCCTGGGAAGCCTGTATACCGTGTGAAGGATGCCGTCGATTCTCATCCTTATCCAGGATTCCTGCCGCTTGGGTTCTATGTGGATGTCACTGGCCCGCTGGTCAAGTGCGTACTGAAATAGATGGTCAACCGCCTTCTGGATATGCTTGTCAGACGCTGCTGCTTCAGGAGAGGTCAGTCGTACATACTGCTCTAGGTTTGATATATCCACTGAAGGGGTTTTGTGGAGGACGTCTTCCGCTGCGGCAATAGACCTTTTAAAATCAAAGAACTCCCGGATGATACGCTCAATGTCTTTTTTAGGGGCTACCGACACCCTTATTTTCGCCTTGCAGGCCCTTTCTATGTCCCTCTTCAGTTCTCTGTCCATGGGATCATAACAGACCACCTCTAAGGTTCCGTCACTCCAGGCGATGGGCAGCACCAACCGTCTCCTAGCAAAGGAGGCAGGCAAGGTCCTGGTAACCACATCCATGTCCAGACGCAACGGATCAAGTCTTCTAAATCTCCATCCACGATCCCTGGAGATCAGTTGCAGGATGTCCGACTCTTCCAGGATGTCCTCCTCTTTTTCTCCATTTGCCTTTACAAGGCCAAGGGAGTCTAGCCATTGAACCAGATCAAGACCCTTCCTCCTGGGGACAGCAAGTTTTCTTCTCAGTTTTTCAGCCTGAGTGCTGGAGAGCAATCCGGCCTCTTCAAGGAGACCGAACAGATAATCGGGATCGTTATAGGGATGAACCATAGGACAAGTTTCTCTTTTTTGATTTCAGGACCTCAAAAGTCTCTGCTCATGTTATCGGCAAGCTGCATGATGTGCTGTAATAATTTACAAGTAAACGAAAAATAGGTGTTTTCCTAGACATAAAATCTTAACCACTTGGTTAGGAACTATGTTAAGATGCAATAGCAATTTCAAATATACTGTTGCAAGGATTTCTTGGCGAAAGCCTTTAAAAATTAGATTTTTTGTTCAAGGACAAGACTCAAGGAAGCGCTTCGGGGGACCTGCTCTGCTAAAATGTGGCATGTGGATAGCGCGAACGAACACAATGTTTATTGGGAAAAACTACAACAGCCTGGCATCAACTATTAATTACCGTGAAAATACACACTGCGGCGCTGTATTTTCATGCCTTAGGGGTGCGGCA
>CAZUIH010000036.1:0-18890 GCA_964620365.1 uncultured Desulfobacterales bacterium
TGCTGTCATGTGGGATGTGCTCCCGTACACAACATGGCGGTCCCTGCGCCTATGAGATGGCGGTATGCGGAAATCGTGTGCCCGGGAAGGCCATGTTTCATGAGAACCCTGTTCATGGCCTCGCCTATATCCCTGAGGGTGTCCAGAAGGGTACCGTCAAGGTCAAAAAGGGCTGCCCTAATATCTCTTGTCATTTTATTCACCATGGCTAAAATGTGCCGCCCATTTTTAAAAAAGTCAATTGATATTTTCCTGGGATTAATTATTGATTCCACCCTAGATATTGTAGTATATATTATATATATTACTACATATTGTAATAAATTATCAATTAAGAGATAACGTGGTGAGTTTTTTACACAATACTTTAGGAGGTAATATGAGGGGCAGTCTGAATCCCACATATAAGGTTTCTAGACAGGGTATCTTTTCCAGTATTCGCAAGCGTGATGGCCGGGTAGTAGATTTCGACAGCTCCAAGATTACCACCGCGATATTAAAGGCGGGCAGGGCAACTGGCGAGTTTGGTGAGCCGGAAGCCAAGCGGCTTTCCATGAGGGTGCTCACTCTGGCACCAGCCATATTTGAGTCTGACATCCCCTCAGTTGAAGAGATCCAGGATCTGGTGGAGGAGGTCCTCCTGGCATCTCCTTTCAAGAAGACAGCCAAGGCCTATATCCTTTACAGGGATCAGCATGCCCGGATAAGGGAAATGGTGAAAAAGGCTGATGTGGACCTCATTGAAAAATATCTTGAGCGTCTGGACTGGAAGGTCAAGGAAAACAGCAACATGTCCTATTCCCTTCAGGGGCTCAATAATTACATATCAAGTGAAATCAGCAAGACCTACTGGCTCAACAAGATTTACACTCCAGAGGTAAGGGACGCCCATGCCTCAGGAGATATTCACATCCACGACCTTGGTCTCCTTTCAGTCTACTGCGTGGGATGGGACCTGCAGGATCTTCTTCTGTCCGGTTTTAGAGGCGCTCCGGGCAAGGCAGAGAGCAGCCCAGCGAAGCATTTCAGGAGCGCGCTTGGCCAGATAGTCAATTTCTTTTATACCCTTCAGGGGGAGGCCGCGGGCGCCCAGGCGTTTTCAAACTTTGATACACTTCTTGCCCCTTTTATCCGTTATGACGGATTGAGTTACAGAGAGGTGAAGCAGGCCCTTCAGGAATTTGTCTTCAATGTAAATGTTCCCACAAGGGTAGGTTTCCAGACCCCGTTCACCAACCTTACCATGGATCTTCAGCCGCCTTCTACCTTGGCGGATCAGCCTGTCATAATAGGGGGAAAACACCAAAAGGAGACCTACAGGGATTTCCAGGAAGAAATGACCATGCTGAACAGCGCCTTCCTGGAGGTAATGTCAGAGGGCGATGCCAGGGGAAGGGTTTTCACCTTTCCTATTCCAACCTATAACATAACCTCCGACTTTGACTGGGATGCCCCTGGATTGGAGAAATTATGGGAGGTTACTGCCAAATATGGCATCCCTTACTTCGCAAACTTTGTAAATTCAGACATGTCTCCAGATGACGCGCGTTCCATGTGCTGTCGCCTACGTCTTGACTTGAGATCCCTTGAAAAGCGTGGAGGGGGGCTCTTTGGCGCAAATCCCCTTACCGGCTCCATAGGCGTGGTTACCATAAACATGGCAGCCATCGGTTATAAGGCAAAGGATGAGGAGGAGTTTTTCCAGCAGCTTGACCGCCTGATGGAAATCGCGCGGACAAGCCTTGAAACTAAAAGGAAAATACTTGAGCATTTTGCGGATAAAGGGCTTTATCCATACATAAAATTTTACCTCAGAAATGTAAAAAAACGTTTTGGCAGGTACTGGAACAACCATTTCTCCACCATAGGCCTTATAGGAGTCAATGAGGCATGCTTGAACCTGCTGGGATGTGACATCGGATCAGAAAAAGGGCGCGAGTTTGGCGAAAGGGTGCTGGATTACATGCGGGAGCGTCTTAGGACGTTTCAGCAGGAGACCGGAAACCTTTACAACCTTGAGGCCACCCCAGGTGAAGGAACTGCCTACAGGCTCGCAAGGATAGACCAGGAGCGTTTTCCTGAAATCAAGGTGGGAAACAAGGAAAAGAGCGGCACGGCATTCTATACCAATTCCACCCAGCTTCCTGTGGATTACACCGATGACGTGTTTGAAGTGCTGGATCTTCAGGACTCTCTTCAGTCCCGTTATACGGGAGGCACGGTCCTTCATGTATTCCTGGGAGAAGCCGCTCCTGATCCCATGGCGGTAAAGGAATTCGTCCGCACCGTATGTAATAACTATTCATTGCCATACTTTACAATAACTCCCACGTTCTCTGTGTGTCCTGATCATGGGTACCTGGAAGGGGAACATCCTGTTTGTCCGAGGTGCAGTGGCCAGACCGAAGTATATTCCAGGGTGGTGGGATATCTCAGGCCGGTAAGTCAGTGGAATGAGGGTAAACAGGCCGAATTCGCAATACGTTCAAGGTATGCGTTGTCTTTCTGACGTGGGAAACAGATCAGCCAGTTTCAGGGTGGGGGGATTCCATCCCTTCACTCTGAGTGATTTTCCAGGCAAAGTTGCCGCCATTGTCTTTACGCAAGGGTGTAATTTTCGTTGCCCCTTCTGTCACAATGGCGATCTTATCCCTGTAAAGGCCTCTGGGAGGAAACTGATTTCGCAAGATGGTATCCTTTCATTCTTGTCATCAAGAAGGGGGAGAGTGAACGGAGTGGTGATAACTGGAGGGGAACCTACATTGCAAGAAGGCCTTGTTGACTTCATATCCCATGTCAAATCCTTTCAACTGGCAGTAAAACTGGATACCAATGGAAGCAGACCCGAGGTGATAGAGAAACTTATAGAAAAAGGCCTGGTTGATTTTATTGCCATGGACATAAAGGCGCCTTGGGCCAAGTACCACAGGCTCACGGGCATAAAGCCGGATCTTCGCAAGATCGAGAAAAGTATATCCATAATTGGAAACAGTGGCATAGACCACATGTTCCGGACAACCTATGTGTCTGCCTTGCTTTCGCAAGATGATTTAGAGAGCATTAAAAAGATGGTTCCTCCGGGCTCGCCCCATAGAATACAGCGGTTCGTGGCAAAACACGCCCTTGACCCAGGGTTGAGGGCCGCATAATTTGATGGACATCCTAAAAATATCCATACTTCAACCTTTTTCTGTGTATATTTAGCGTATCATATAACAAGAAAGAGGCTGGTCCTGCCTGTGTTTTCTAGACCCCGGGATCAACAAACCCGATAGGGCCCATGAGTGATGGGTCGATGTCAGTAATATTTTCAATCGAGCGCGGTGGTGAGGTCAAAGGTTATTTAATATTATGCGATCAACAAGTATTGTATTGAAAAAATAAGAAGTCTCTAATAAATAGTTTAGATATAAAAAAATTTATATTTAGTAAGTGTTCGCAATTGTTGACAACAACCGTAGTGCGGAATATTGTTCATGCTTATTCAATTTCGATGAGGAGTGAAGTCGATGGCTAAGATGGCCGGCAAACAAATGGTTGTGGAAGCCCTGAAAAGGGAAGGAGTAGAGGTAATTTTCGGCTTTCCTGGTGGGGCGATAATCGACATTTTCGACGCCCTGGAACAGGATGGAACCATTAAGCATGTTCTTGTACGCCATGAGCAGGGAGCTACCCATGCGGCTGATGGCTATGCAAGGGCCAGTGGGAAGGTAGGCGTGTGTCTAGTCACGTCTGGCCCAGGGGCTACGAATACAGTGACGGGTATCGCTACTGCCTATATGGATTCAGTACCAATGGTGGTACTGACCGGGCAGGTACCTACTGCACTCATAGGTAACGATGCGTTTCAGGAAGTAGATATTGTGGGCATTACAAGGCCTTGTACCAAGCATAACTATCTTGTGAAGGATGTTAAGGACCTTCCCAGGATACTCAAGGAGGCATTTTATCTGGCGAGGTCGGGTCGTCCAGGTCCAGTGCTGATAGACATTCCCAAGGATGTCCAGAATAATAAGGCCGAATTCGACTATCCTGACGAGATAGAATTGCGATCATATAACCCCGTGGTAACCCCTCATTCCAAGCAGATAGAGCGGGCTTACCGCCTGATTGAGCATTCCAAGAATCCTGTAATCTATGCAGGTGGGGGGGTTATAATATCGGAAGCCCATAAGGAGCTAAGGGCGCTTGCCGAAGCTATACATGCCCCTGTAACCATGACTCTCATGGGTCTTGGTGGCTTTCCTGGAACTCATGAACTCAGCCTTGGCATGCTCGGTATGCATGGTTCTTATTGCGCCAACATGGCCATGGCTAATTCAGATTTGATAATAGCTGTGGGGGCGCGTTTTGATGACAGGGTGACTGGCAAAATCGACGCATTTGCCCCGATGGCAAAAATAATTCATATTGACATAGATCCCACTTCAATCCAGAAAAATGTCAAGGTGGATGTCCCAATCGTCGGAGACTGTAAAAAGGCCTTGAAAAAACTGGTAAAAGCTGTTCGGGATGCCGGGCGTTCGCAAGAGGCATGGAAAGAGCAGCATGAACCGTGGATCGAGCAGATCAGGGCGTGGAATGAGCGTCATCCGTTGACCTATAAGCAGGATCCTGATGTTATCAAGCCACAGTATGTTATTGAACGCCTTTATGAGATGACCAAGGGTAAGGCGATAATTACCACTGAAGTGGGGCAGAACCAGATGTGGACAGCTCAGTTCTATAAGTTTGATGAGCCGCGTACCCTGTTGACATCTGGTGGGCTGGGTACCATGGGATATGGATTCCCGGCTGCCATTGGCGCTCAGATGGCCTTTCCTGACAAGCTAGTGGTGGATGTGGCTGGAGATGGAAGTATACAGATGAACATACAGGAAATGGCTACTGCAATGGAGCAGCGTCTACCTGTAAAGATCGTCATACTTAACAACCAGTTCCTGGGAATGGTGAGGCAGTGGCAGGAGCTTTTCTATGACCGCCGGTATGTAGCGACAGACTTTCAGCTAACACCGGATTTTGTAAAGATCGCGGAGGCATATGGAGCAAAGGGGCTCCGGGCCACCAAGCCCGATGAGGTCGAAAAGGTGCTTAAGGAAGGGCTTGAATCCCCCGGTCTTGTCATAATGGAATTTGTTATCGCCAGGGAAGAAGGCGTTTTTCCAATGGTGCCTGCTGGCAAGGCAACAACAGAGATGTTACTCGTTTAGATAAAAGGAGCTTGGCCTGATGAAACACACACTTTCAGTATTGGTGGAAAACAGCCCCGGGGCGCTCTCCCGTATTGCTGGGCTCTTTAGCGGCAGGGGGTTCAACATAGAGAGTCTATGTGTTGCTGCCACCCTGGATCCTACCTTGTCCCGGCTTACATTGGTCACCAAGGGCGATGACTTCATTATCGAACAGATAATCAAGCAGCTTAACCGTCTGGTGGATGTGTACAAGGTGGTAGATGTAAGCGAAGGAGAGTTTGTCGAGCGGGAAATGGCTCTTATCAAGGTCAAGGCGGAAGATGATACCCGGGCAGAGGTGCTCAGGATGTGCGATATATTCCGCTGCAAGGTTGTGGATGTGAGTCCTAAGACATATACCATTGAGGTCACTGGACCTGAATCAAAGCTCAAGGCCGTTATAGAGCTTTTGCGTCCGCTTGGAATAAAAGAAATTTCAAGGACTGGGACGATAGCCATGTCTCGCGAGAAGAAGACGGCCTAGGGAGGGAGAATATTAATGAAGATTTATTATGAAAAGGATGCACCAATAGATGTGCTGAATGGAAAGACCATAGCGGTAATCGGCTATGGTAGCCAGGGACATGCCCACGCACAGAATCTCAAGGATAGCGGGCTGTCGGTCGTGGTGGGACAAAGACCTAGTTCTGTAAATTATGATTTGGCTGTAAAGCATGGTTTTGAACCTGTCAGTGCTGCAGAGGCCGCTTCAAATGCTGATGTCATAATGATGCTTGTCCCTGATCACGTGCAGGCAGACATCTACAGGGAGGCAATAGAGCCAAATTTGGCGCCTGGCAAGATGTTGCTGTTTTCCCACGGATTTAATATTCATTTTGGTCAGATAGTACCTCCCAAGGATGTGGATGTGGCAATGGTTGCCCCAAAAGGTCCAGGTCATCTGGTCCGCAGAGAATATGAGGTGGGGGCAGGTGTTCCATGTCTGGTGGCGATACATCAGGATGCAACCGGTGAGGCGCTCAAGCGTGCTCTTGCATATGCCAATGGCATTGGTGGGGCAAGGGCCGGTGTGATCGAAACCACATTCAAGGAAGAGACCGAGACAGATCTTTTCGGTGAGCAGGTCGTTTTATGTGGGGGGACTGCTGAACTGATAAAGGCCGGATTTGAGACATTGGTTGAAGCCGGATATCAGCCAGAAATAGCCTATTTTGAGTGTTGTCATGAGCTGAAGCTTATAGTGGATCTCATTTACGAAGGTGGACTTTCCCGTATGCGCTACTCCATAAGTGATACTGCCGAATATGGCGATTTAAGCAGGGGTAAGCGGGTAATAACCGAGGAAACCAAGAAGGAGATGAAGAAGATTCTCGAGGAGATTCAGACCGGCCAGTTTGCCAAGGAATGGCTGTTGGAAAACCGTGTAGGCAGGCCTGTATTCAATGCCCTCCGCGAGAGAGAGAAAGAGCATCCTATTGAAGAAGTCGGCGCCCGTTTGCGGGATATGATGAGCTGGCTCAAAAAGTAATATCCTTCAGCAATGCGTCCCAAGAGGATACCGGTTGCCAAGGAGGGTATGCCTTTTATAGGTTTCTGTGCCTTGGCCTCCGTTGTTTTCGGCCTTCTACAATGGCAGATTCCGGCCGTGATCGCCCTTGCGATCACGGCCTTCGTGCTATATTTCTTCCGTGACCCTCAAAGAATAGTACCAACTGGACAAGGCCTGGTCATTTCCCCTGCGGACGGAAGGGTCATTGAAGTAGTGGATGGAGATGAAGGCTCTCTTCAAGGGAGCGGGGTCAGGCGTATCTCCATCTTCATGAATGTCTTTAACGTCCATGTAAACAGGTCGCCCGTGTCCGGGAAGGTATTAAAGATTGCCTATAGGGGCGGTTCCTTTTGGCCTGCTGACAAAAGAAGGGCCCTGGTACAAAATGAACAGAATTCCATATTGATCGAGACCCAAGATGGGTGGAAAATAACCGTGGTTCAGGTAGCTGGCCTTATTGCCAGAAGAATTGTATGCTGGGCTGAAGAGGGAGACGTCCTAACAAGGGGACAACGGTTTGGGATGATTCGCTTTGGCTCAAGATTGGATGTGTATGTACCGAACGATTTTTCAATACGAGTAAAAAAAGGTGAGAAGGTGTGGGCCGGCCAGAGTATATTGGCTACAGTCCAATGACTACCCTGGTTACCCACTTCACTTATAGCATGGAGTGTAACCTCTAATGAATGAAAAAAATAAAAATCTTCGGGAAGAGAAACGTCCGAGGCGCTCTGTTTACCTGTTACCAAACCTGTTGACATCGGCGAGTCTATTTAGTGGATTTTTCAGTATTATCAGCGCAATAAAAGGCGATTACCAGATAGCTGCCGTAGCAATCCTTATAGCAGCAGTTTTCGACGGTCTGGATGGTAGGGTGGCCCGTCTCACAAAAACCACCAGCAAATTCGGAGTGGAGTATGATTCTCTGGCGGATTTGACCGCCTTCGGGGTCGCCCCAGGTATCCTTGCCTATCTCTGGAGCCTCCAGGGATTTGGGCGTCTCGGATGGCTTGCGGCATTTTTGTATGTGGCAACAACCGCGCTCCGTCTTGCGAGGTTCAACACGCTCACCCATACGACCAAGCGATATTTTCTGGGTCTGCCATGTCCTTCGGCGGCAGCTACTGTGGCAACATCCGTGCTGCTGTGTCATCAGCTTGGATTTGATGGATCAGTACAACACGTCTCTGTCCTGGTAATGGTCTATACACTTTCGTTCTTGATGGTAAGCGCAGTCAAATACTTTTCATTCAAGGAAGTTGCCTGGTTTCAGAGACATCCCTTCTCCGGTATGGTAGGGCTGATACTTGCCATGATGGTCATTGCCACGGAACCCAAGGTCACTCTATTTGGTCTTATAATGGCATATGTAATTTCCGGACCACTTTTTATGACCTTTAACGCATTGCGTTCTGCCAGCACAAAGGGTGCAAAGGTTACAAAGACCAAGAAATTGTAAGTTTAGGGATTTGGACAGATCGAATAAATATTTCATTCATGTATTTGGAACACTTGATGGTGGAAAGTGATGAGCGGACAAAACAAGATCATTATCTTTGATACCACTTTGAGGGATGGGGAGCAGTCTCCAGGTGTGTCGTTAAATGTTGAAGAAAAACTCCAGATAGGCAGACAGCTTGAAAAGCTAGGTGTTGACGTGCTGGAAGCCGGGTTTCCGGTAGCATCGCCTGGAGATTTTGAAGGCGTAAAGCGTCTAGCAGACGAACTTCGTCACCTCCAAGTGGCAGCGCTAGCAAGGGCTAGTAAAGGGGATATCGACACCGCCTGGGAAGCCATCAAGGGTGGAGCAAATCCGCGGATACATACCTTTCTGGCCACATCTGACATCCATCTCAAGTATAAATTGAGAAAGAGCCGTGAAGAGGTTCTGGAGATGGCCAGAGAGGCAGTGGCATACGCCTCTAGATATACAAAAAATGTGGAATTTTCCGCTGAAGACGCAAGCAGGAGTGACCTCGATTTCCTGTGCAAGGTATTCGAGGCGGTCATCGACGCTGGTGCCACCACAGTCAATTTTCCAGATACCGTAGGCTATGCCATACCTTGGGATTTTGGCCGCATGATAAAATATGTGGTTGAAAACACTCCTAATATTCACAAGGCTGTTTTAAGTGTTCATTGTCATAACGACTTGGGGCTCGCCACCGCAAACGTGCTTGCCGCTATCAACAACGGGGCCAGACAGGTTGAGTGTACAGTGAACGGCATAGGGGAAAGGGCAGGAAACACGGCCATGGAAGAAGTGGTCATGGCCATCAGGACCCGAAAAGATGTGATTCCGTATGAAACTACCATTATTACGGAACATATAACGGCAACCAGCCGTCTTGTCAGCCTTCTTACAGGGATGGTGATACAGCCCAACAAGGCCATTGTGGGAGCCAATGCCTTCGCCCACGAATCCGGCATTCATCAGGATGGAGTCCTAAAAGAGAGGACCACCTATGAGATCATGGATCCCAAAGACATAGGACTTTCAAGGGGCACCCTGGTACTTGGGAAACACTCGGGTCGGCATGCTCTAAAGGCCCGTCTGGAGGAGCTGGGGTACAAGTTAACCGAACAAGAAATCGATCGGGTGTTTGCCAGTTTCAAGGAGTTGGCGGATAAAAAGAAAGAGGTGTTTCCTGAAGATCTGGAGGCCCTGGTGGCTGAAAAGGTCCTTCGGATTCCAGATAGATACAGTCTTATTTACCTCCATGTGGCCGGAGGCAGTGGGATAAGACCTACTGCCACTGTGGCAGTTCAGGTGGACGGTGAGGAGAGAATAGGTGCTTCTTTGGGAGCTGGTCCCATAGATGCGGCCTTCAGAGCTGTAGCCGAACTCACCCAGACCAAGAGCAAACTGCTCAGATTCGCGGTAAATTCCATAACAGGTGGAACCGACGCCCAGGGAGAAGTTACCGTCAGGCTTGAAGAAGACGGAGAGGTAGTCACCGGTCAAGGCGCTGACCCGGACATCATTACGGCCAGTGTGAGGGCCTATCTTAATGCCCTCAACCGTCTTGAATACAAAAAGGCCAATGCACTCAAGAGAAAAGAGAGCGGTGCGGAGCCAGCCACCCTCTAGCAACTGCTAATGACTGGGCAACGGGTGTTACAAGCCGTCCCTTTCATACGGCTCATACGTCTTGCCCGTCTTTATGAACCGCAGGATGTCCTGGGATTATGAAAATCATGAAATGTTTTATTTTTAGCAAGGTCTTTGTATGATAAAACAATCCATAATTTCAGGTGACTGATTTTACATTCTGTGTTGTTCACGAATGATGTGAACTAAAACAACTTTTTGTCGGTTTATTAACCCTTTTCCAGCCCTTTAAGTTTATGCTATGCTATTGCGACTTGTCGCATGAGGGCGGCAGGGGAAAAATTGTTTTTATCAATAGGGGATCAACTATGAGTAGACCTATGACTATTGCTGAAAAAATATTGGCTGCCCATGCTGGGCTTGAAAGTGTCGAGCCGGGGCAGCTGGTTGAAGTGGACGTGGATTTGGCTCTTGGAAACGATATCACAGCGCCCATTGCCATCAAGACCTTTAAAGAAGCAGGGATCAAAAAGGTGTTTGACCGTGAAAAGATAGCGCTTGTGGCAGACCACTTTGTCCCGAACAAAGACATAAAAAGTGCTGAACAGGCGTTGATGTTGAGACAGTTTTCCAAGGAGCAGGATATCCTTCACCACTATGATGGAGGCGAAACCGGAGTTGAGCATGTGCTCCTACCTGAAAAGGGACTAGTCCTTCCCGGAGACGTAGTGATCGGCGCCGACAGCCATACCTGTACCTATGGTGCGCTTGGCGCGTTCGCCACCGGTGTGGGAAGCACGGATCTTGCCGCCACGATGATTACAGGAAAGACCTGGTTCAAGGTACCTGAGTCCATAAAGTTCATCTACAAGGGCTCCCTTAGGCCCTGGGTGATGGGCAAGGACTTGATTCTGTACACTATTGGAAAGATCGGGGTCGATGGCGCCCTTTACCAGGCCATGGAATTTACCGGGCCAGTGATAGACTCCCTGCCCATGGCTGACAGGTTCACCATGTCTAACATGGCTATTGAGGCAGGAGGAAAGGTGGGGCTTATCAATCCTGATGAGACCACAATGAATTACGTATCTGGCCGTTCAAGCAGGTCCTTTACTTCATATACCAGCGATCCTGACGCAAAATACGCACAGGTGATAGAATACGATTGCAGTGATATAGAACCCCAGGTGGCATTTCCTCACCTTCCCGAGAACACGAGGGGCGTTTCAGATTCGACCCATGTTGAGCTGGATCAGGTGGTCATAGGTTCTTGTACAAACGGAAGGCTTGAAGACCTTGAAGTAGCGGCAAAAATTATTTCAGGCAAAAAGGTGGCCAAGGGGCTTAGGCTGATAGTTTTGCCGACCACACCCTTTGTCTACAGCCAGGCACTTGAAAAAGGATATCTCAAGATTTTTATGGATGCGGGAGCGGTTATAGGACCACCTACATGTGGTCCGTGCCTTGGAGGACACATGGGCATCCTTGCAAAGGGTGAGAGGGCCCTTGCCACTACCAACAGGAATTTTGTTGGCAGAATGGGGCATCCAGAAAGTGAGGTCTATCTGTCTAATCCGGCAATCGCGGCCGCGAGTGCGATCCTGGGCAGAATTGGCAGCCCTGACGAGCTCTAGCAGAGAGAGCCCCAGGGCAGGAACACATAAGATGGCTGTATTACTAGGTTACCCTGTCTTGGCCTTGCTTGAATATTAGACTGCCTAACAGATGGATATATGTAAAAAATAGATCATGGAGAAAGTGAAATGAAGATAAAGGGAAAGGCGTGGAAATTTGGGGAAAATATAGACACCGACGTTATCATCCCAGCCCGTTATCTCAACACATCGGACCCTGAGGAGTTGGCAAAACACTGCATGGAAGATGCGGATCCTGACTTTTATTCAAAGTTGGAACCAGGAGATCTTGTGGTGGCTGGTAAAAACTTCGGATGCGGATCATCCAGAGAACATGCACCTATAGCCCTTAAGGCGGCTGGAGTCGGAGGAGTCATTGCCCCAAGTTTCGCAAGGATTTTTTACAGAAACGCCTTCAATATGGGGCTTCCGATATTTGAATGCAAGGAAGCTGCCGAGGCGATCAATGAAGGGGATGAAGTAGAGATAGATGCTGATTCAGGAGAAATCAGGAATCTTACTACTGGTAAAACCTTCAAGGCTCAGCCCATCCCGCCATTCATGCAGGAACTTATCGCAGACGGAGGCCTCATCCCCCACGTTCTGAAAGCAAGGAGGGTAGACGATAATCCAGGCGAATAGTTTACAGTAAAACATATCCCCCGCAAGGGCGGCCTTCTCTGCTTTTGGGTGTGGGCCCCAGATGAGCGGGCATAAAGTTTATATACTTGAAAATTATGGAAGGAGAATTTGAAATGAAGACATATAAGATTGCCGTAATTCCTGGAGATGGAACAGGTCCAGAGGTAGTGCAGGAAGGGGTAAAGGTGCTCAATAGCGCAGCCGAGCGATTTGGCTTCAAACTGGACATGACCTGGTTCGATTATGGCGGAGACAGGTATCTCAAGACAGGAGAGGTACTTCCAGAAGGCGCTGTAGAGGAACTGAAAAAATATCAGGCCATTTATCTCGGGGCCATCGGACATCCTGACGTAAAACCCGGGATACTGGAAAAAGGAATTCTTCTGGCACTTCGTTTTGCCCTTGACCAGTATGTAAATCTCCGTCCTGTGGTGCTCTATCCAGGGGTAGATACGCCTTTGAAAGACAAGGGGCCGGATGAAATAGATTTCGTAGTCGTCAGAGAGAACACCGAGGGCCTCTATACAGGTGCAGGCGGTGTTCTTAAGAAGGGGACCCCGGATGAGGTGGCTGTTCAGGAATCAATCAACACCCGTAAGGGAGTGGAAAGATGCATACGTTTTGCCTTCGATTATTGCAGACGGAGAAACAAGGGCAAAAAAGTCACTCTGTGCGGCAAGACCAACGTATTGACCTACGCGTTTGATCTGTGGGAGCGTACATTTTATGAAGTGGCAAAGGAATATCCGGACATCGAGACAGATTATGCACACGTGGATGCAACCTGCATGTGGATGGTCAAGAATCCGGAATGGTTCGATGTAATCGTAACCGACAATATGTTTGGTGACATTATCACGGACCTTGGAGCAATGATACAGGGTGGAATGGGGATTGCCGCTGGAGGAAACATCAATCCAGAAGGTGTCTCCATGTTTGAGCCAATAGGAGGTTCTGCCCCTAAATATACAGGGAAGAACGTGATTAATCCCATGGCTGCAATATGTGCCGGTCAGATGATGCTTGACTACCTGGGCGAAACAGAGGCAGCAAAGGCGGTTGAAGATGCTGTAAAGAAAGTGGTCAGCGAGAAGCTCAAGAGCCTTTCTGCCGGCAAAATGGGTTACAGCACCACAGAGGTCGGAGACATGGTTGCTGAATTTGTCAAGGGATAGGAGAATTAAAAGACAATGGCGCGAAAATTCAACGTAGCTGTAGCTGGAGCAACTGGTGCAGTCGGCCAGACCATGATCAAGGTCCTGGAAGAGCGGAATTTCCCGGTTGAAGAGATACGTTTTCTCGCCTCAGAGCGTTCGGTAGGCAAGGAACTCACTTTTAGGGGGAAAAAGATTTCTGTCCAGAAACTGGATCATGATTCCTTTGAAGGTATTGATATAGCTCTCTTTTCAGCAGGGGGACAGAGAAGCCTTGACTATGCTCCTTCCGCGGCAAAGGCCGGTGCTGTTGTGATAGACAATTCAAGCGCTTGGAGAATGGATCCGGATGTACCCTTGGTGGTTCCGGAGGTGAACAGCCATGCCATAGCCGGCTACAAGACCAAGGGAATCATAGCGAATCCAAACTGTTCGACCATTCAGATGGTCGTGGCCCTGAAACCACTTCATGATTATGCAAGAATAAAACGAATCGTTGTCTCCACATATCAGGCGGTCTCAGGTACAGGGCAGAAGGCCATTAGAGAGCTCGAAGCACAGGCCAGGGCATGGTGTCAGGGAGAGGCCATTGAAAAAGAGGTGTATCCCCATCAGATACTTTTCAATTGTCTTCCCCACATAGACGTCTTCCTTGAGAATGGATACACCAAGGAAGAGATGAAGATGGTAAATGAGACCAGAAAGATAATGGAAGACCCGCAAATCCAGGTTTCAGCAACTACGGTAAGGGTACCTGTCTTTTTCGGACATTCGGAAGCAGTTAATGTACAGTTTGAGAAGAAGATCAGTGCGGAAAAAGCACGGGAGCTTCTTTCAAATGGACCAGGAGTCAAGGTCGTAGATGATCCAAAAAACAGCCGTTATCCCCTTGCTCTGGATGCAGAGGGGCAGGACCTGACCCTGGTAGGAAGAATAAGAGAAGACATTTCCCAGGAAAATGGCCTTGATTTATGGATAGTAGCCGACAACATCAGAAAAGGAGCGGCCACAAACGCAGTACAGATTGCGGAAGAGCTGGCGGCTAAATACCTCCAGGGGTGATCGCGAAGTTAGCGTTCGAGATAACCCTGGTCGAGGATATCGCCAGAAGCCAGTCTGGATAGCAGCTTGGCTGATCCACAAGGAGGAGGTGTGCTATGACAGCTAACAGTGCCGGGAGTCGTGAAGCCTTTGAAAAGGCCTTGGAAATAGGGCGTCCGCCCAATGTAAGGAAGCTCTTTCCCAACTCCAGGGCCCTTCTTGTGAGCGGCAAGGTAATTGACAGGGCCTTGATGGCCAAGGGAAAGGCAATGACCATCGCGGCAAATGCGCGTAACCACTTCATCATCAGGGGCGCTCTGGCGGCAGCTCAAAGGGCGAATGCGGCTATTATTGTTGAAATAGCCAAGTCAGAGGGAGGGGCCAATGCGTATTGCGCGGTGAATTACTGGAATCTTGCAAGGCAGGTGGATGCAGTCTGCAACGAGCTGGGAATAACCGTTCCCGTGGCCATACATGCCGACCATTACACCCTTAAGAGCCAGGGAGACATTGAAAAGGCGAAGATCGAGATACCTTCAATGTTCGATGCCGGAATCACGTCCATAGCCATTGACGCATCACATCTTCCTGATGACCAAAATCTTCTGGCCAATATAACCCTCAATCCCTATGTGCCCAAGTGGGCCGGCCTGGAAACGGAAGTGGGTGAGATCAAGGGTAAAGAAGGCCTGTCTACAGTGGAAGAGGCCCTTTTCCTTATCCAGGGACTTAATGCCCATGAAATCTTTCCCGACTGGATAGCCCTCAACAATGGAACTACCCATGGAATCCAGGCGAGCGAACAGGGAATCCAGGTGGATCTAACTGCCCAGATACACAAGGCCCTTGCTAAGTACAATGTCTCCGGGGCCCAGCATGGCACATCGGGTAACAGTAGTGCCAGGTTGAGGGAGATTGCCGAAAAGACCCATACAACCAAGGCAAACGTGGCGACTGCTCTCCAGATGTTGTCATGGGGGATTGAAGTAAACGATTACGGTAATGCTGCATTGGATGAAAATGGGAATTTCATAAAGATTGAGGGCCAAGGCGTAACAGAAGAAATGTGGGAGGAAATGGTCAGATATGCCCAGGAACATGGTCTCAAGGGAGGAAATTACAAAAAGCTCAACCTTCCCTTTGAGAACAAACTCCTTGGCCAGCCGCGCGAGATCAGGGAACGGATGGCAAAAAGGGTTGAAGACTTCGTCTACGGACTACTGGTAGATGTATTTAATGCTGTTGATACAGCAGATCTTGCCATCAAGACGATTCTCGACAAGGGTTCCTATGACCTGGGGCCCAAGGCCACCAGGATGGAGGATCCGGCCAATTGGACAGAAGAGCTGATAAGGGAAAGGGCTGCTTCCATCCACAAAAATGAGTCCGATATTACCGGCGACTTTGACGATTAACCTCCATGAGAGTTACCGGCGGGATTGCGAAGGGGCGGAGATTAAAGGGTCCTAGAGGAAGTGTTCTCCGTCCCACATCCGATTTCGTCCGAGAGGCAATGTTCCAGTTACTCCAGAACAAGATGGAGTATCCATGGGAAGAGGTCAAGGTGCTTGATCTCTTTGCCGGTACCGGTTCTCTTGGCATAGAGGCCCTGTCCCGGGGGGCCAATAAAGGCATTTTCATAGACAGGGCGAGAAATTCTGCTGAGCTTGTCAAAACAAATCTTTCCCTGGCAGGATTTTCCCACAACTCCAAGATAATCATCCTTGATCTTTCGAAGGATCTAAAGCGTCTTCCAAGGATGTTGGGGGAAAGGTTTGAGCTCATTCTTGCAGATCCTCCCTATTCCAAGGGACTGGCCAAAAAGATAGTGGAATTTATGCCAGATGCAGATATCCTTGCCCCTGGGGGATATCTGGTAATTGAAGAAAAAAAAGATACACTTTTGCCGAATGAAGTCTTGGGTTCAGACGGTACGAGAGGATTGTTTCTAAGGGATCAGAGGCGGTATGGACATACCTCCATTTGGTTTTACCAGTGCGGTTCGACAACTTCAAAAACAAATGAACGATAGGGTACGATAGTGGAATCTAAAAGGATTGCGGTCTATCCCGGGACATTTGACCCGATAACAAACGGACATCTTGATCTTATACAACGGGGGCTTAGACTCTTTGACAAGATCATAATCGGGATAGGTAAAAATCCCGTGAAAGAGCCGCTTTTTTCAGTGGAAGAAAGGCTGGAGATGATCAAAGAGACGGCCAATTTCAACGGAAGAGTGGAAGTGACAAGTTTTGACGGCCTGTTGGTGGATTTTGCAAGAGAAAATGGTGCATGCGCCATCTTAAGGGGGCTGAGGGCCGTTTCAGATTTTGATTATGAGCTCCAGCGGGCCATAATGAACAGGAAGTTGTCAAGAGACATCGAGACTGTCTTCCTGATGACCGGTTTTAGATGGATCTATATAAGCTCAACCATAGTTAAAGAGGCTGCCCGATTTGGCGGAAGCCTCCAGGGGGTCGTTCCTCCATTGGTGGAAAGGAGACTAAAGGAGAAGTTTAGCTCTCTGGACTCTGAGTCTGCTCGCTGAATATCTCTGCGCTGAATATATATATCCGGGTGGCTGGTTCTTTCCAGCACCCGGGGTACATACCCGCCTTGAGACAAGTGTGATCAAGGAAGGTCTCCCGGTCCCATCCATATTCAGTAGCCACTTGGGGAAGCAAGACCCCGTGACATGGTCCATTCATAAGGTAGATGCCATGTGTTCCAACCTGTATCTCCTCGATGTCTTCTACCGGTCTCAGTGGAGTGAGGACAGAGATTTCAAGGTCAATTTTCGGCAGTTCTGTCTCTGATAAAGGAGGAAATCGGGGATCTCTGAAGGCCGCTGATACTGCCATTTCTTGAACTACCTTGTAAAGGGGCTTATCTGCCACAAAGGTACCGATGCATCCACGAAGTTGGCCATGCTTGTGAAGGGTCACAAATGCACCGCGATGCTGCAAAAGGGATGGACTGACGACATCTGGTATGGTCAGATGAACACCTGACAACTCGGATTCAATGCTTTTTCTGGCCAGTTCCAGCAAAAATAGTCTTTCTTCAGAAGTCATGGAGTTGCTATTTTCCTTGTGCATATTAAAGCCTCCAGTAGCGTATATTAGGCTTTTGAAAATCCTTTTTGGAGAATATTCCCTTTACATCGATTAAAACTGACCTGTTTTTGTTCAAAAGCGAATTTATAAACTCGGGTCCCTCCTCCAAGTAAAAATCGTGGGCCACTGCCAATATTATACAATCCATGTTTTCCGGTATCTTACTAGCCAGCTCGATTCCATAGATGGCCCTTGTGTGATCCGGGGAGGCAAGGGGATCATGTACCACCGGTTCTATTCCATATTCCTTTAACTCAGTTATTATGTCCACAATCTTTGAGTTTCGAATGTCTGAGCAGTTCTCCTTGAAGGTAAGACCAAGAATCGCTACGTTCGCGCCATTGACGGGAATTTTCGCATGTATCAATTCCTTTACCGCCCTCTGCGCAATATAGTGTCCCATGGAATCATTTATTCTTCGGCCAGCTAGTATGACTTCCGGATGATATCCCTCCTGCTGTGCGCAGTAAGTGAGATAATAAGGATCAACGCCTATGCAATGGCCGCCCACAAGGCCCGGTCTGAAAGGCAGGAAATTCCACTTGGTTTCCGCGGTTTCGATGACAGCCTTTGTGTCTATTCCAAGCCTGTTGAAGATGATGGCCAGCTCGTTCATCAGGGCAATATTAAGGTCACGCTGAGTATTCTCGATCACCTTGGCGGCCTCGGCCACCTTGATGGATTCAGCCCTGTAAACCCCCGCGTCCACCACCATCTCATAAACCCTGGCTACCAGGTCCAGTGTCTCATGGTCCTGGGCCGCAACCACCTTGACGATCTTCTCCAGGGTGTGTTCCTTGTCTCCTGGATTGATACGTTCGGGGGAGTATCCCACCTTGAAGTCCTTGCCACAGGTCAGGCCTGATGACCTCTCAAGCACTGGGACACATACATCTTCGGTCACCCCCGGGTAAACGGTGGACTCGTAGACTATAACGGTGCCTTTGGTCATATTTTTGCCTACGATCTTTGAGGCGGAAACAAGATGACCCAGGTCAGGTAATTTGCTTGCATTTATTGGCGTAGGTACAGCAACGATTATGACGTCGCATCCTTTGAGACCAGAAGGATCGTTGGTAAAGGAGAGATGCAGGGCTTTTTTAAGATCCTCTTGCGATACCTCTCCTGTTGGGTCGATTCCCTTTTTATATGAAGCTATTTTTTCGTGGGATATGTCAAAGCCAATAGTGCGGATTTTCTTGCCAAAAGCAACAGCCAGAGGAAGACCAACATAGCCCAGACCCACTATAGCAATACTATCAACACTCATAGCAACTCCTTATGAATCATAAAAACATATTTCCTCTGTGGATGGAAAATGTTTGAAACGAGGTATTCGTTCGATCATATTATCCTGGAACATATTGTGCAAGCAGTGGGAAAAGCCCCTCCGGCCCAGGTACTACGGGAAAAATAAGTTAAATTTTATCCAGTTCGACTCAACATACATATGGGAACCTCTAGAAAGGCCATTTTCAGGTTGATGCATGCGTAAAGTCCCTCAATT
>CAZUIH010000037.1:0-17841 GCA_964620365.1 uncultured Desulfobacterales bacterium
TACGAAATTATTAGTGACACTGTCAGCCCTAAGGGAAGAAAAAGATAGCCTGAGTTGCCTGTCAAGCAACTCATTGATCAATCCTTCCACGTGGCTGCGTCCTAGAAATTCCAGTCCTACTAGGCCTACACGGTCAGTCCCCTTTAACTCCGATAAGGCGGTTTTAACTGCCTCTATTGGCCATGGCCTTGGGGGTCGGTAGACATAGCCAGCTGCACAGAACCTGCAGCCCCTGCCGCACCCCCTGGCAAGTTCAACGAGAAACATGTTTGAAAAGGCGCTTTCATTGCTGAGTATCGCAGTATGGGGGACGTTGGTCACTCTGCCAGTAAAAAAGGCGGTTTTGACAGGAAACTGGAATCCGTTTTTTACATCCCACTCAACCGTGCCGTCTTCTCTGTATGTGGGATGATAGCCTGCTGGCACATAAACTCCTGGAACCTGCTGTGACAGTAATTCAAGACGTTTCGTGCGAGGCAGATCCTCATCCAGGAGAAGTTCGAGACTGAAAAAAAAATCATGTTGAATCTCCTCAAAATCACCAAGCAGAAAGGCGTCTATAAAAGGAGCAATTGGTTCTGGATTTATTATGGTGGCCACTCCACCAGCTAGGACCATGGGTTCAGCGTCCGTCCGGTCACTGGCAAAGATGGAAACCCTTGCTTCATCGAGGAATTTGGGAAGATTCAGATAGCTTGTTTCAAAGCTTACAGAAAAAACAATCAGGTCGAAATCTCTGAGTGGTCTGGAAGATTCCTCAGAGACAAGCCTTGAATCTCGAGAGTACGGACCATTTGACTTTTTTGAAGATAGAAAGAAGCGCTCTGCCACCACCCGATCATCCCTGTTGAGCATGGAATAGACACTCTGCATGCCTAGATTGGCCATGCCCAAGGGATAGGTGTCAGGAAAAATAAGAGCGATGGAGGTCTTCCCCCTCCATCGCTTCTTTATTGCGCCTTTTTCATTCCTCTTCGGCCTCTTGGTCCATTTTTGCAAGTTCTTCAAATCTTATATCTATACCAAGTACGCCTATGATTTCGTCTTTATCATTGTAAATAGGTCCGGAAACAGTGATGCACAATGCCCCTGTTATACGTGACGTATAAAAATCAGTGACATGGGTCTTGCCATCCTTGATCGGACCTATAAACCATGGTCTTCCGGAAAAGTCGCTGTCAAGCTGAAAGGTAGCGTATTTTTGACGATCTTCAATATGTGTGATGTTCTGGGTAATTTTCTTGCCCTCGGCATTCACCACATAAAGGAACTGTATAAAGGGTTCTTCTTCCAGAACCTTTTTGAGCACCGGTTCAATACGCTCCGGCTGCATGGATCTAATCTCATCCATTTCGACAAGGTCTTCCACCAGGTGCGAAGCAAGTTCATAAGCCCTTGCCTTGAAACGATCAAAGTCAGATGTAAATAGCTCAGGCAGGTATTTCCTTGCCAGGGCTTCCATCTCGCCCTTTGACATGGATGTCGCCCGTCCGGCCTCATACTGCTTCATGATCTGTTTGTACATGCGCACAATGCCAGGATGGCGTTTGTCAACCATCCTTCCACCCTCTAATCGAAGATGTGCATTGACCCAGTGGGCTATGCCAGCGGTACCAGACTTGTCTGAAATCACCACCTGAACAGGTCGGTTGAGGATCTTATTGGTGTCAAAGATGTTGTATATTTCCTCATTCTTGAGAAGGCCGTCTGCATGAATACCGGCGCTTGTCGCGTTGAAGTCCGCTCCAACCAGTGGGTAATTTCTTGGGATGTGAATTCCCAGTTCCTTTTCAAAATATTCAGCCATCTCAGTTATTGCCTTGGTGTCTATGCCATCGTCGGTGCCCCTTAGCGCGATGCGCTCGATCAATAGGGCTTCGATAGGGGCATTGCCGGTGCGCTCTCCGAAACCGAGCAGTGTGCCATTGAGTGCTCCACAACCATACAGCCAGGCCGTGGTGGCATTGATCACAACCTTATGAAAATCGTTGTGCCCATGCCATTCAAGCAGATCACCGGGAACACCCGCGTCATCGATCATGGCCCTTACGAGCTTTGGGACGCTCCTAGGAAGGGCGGCTCCTGGATAGGTAACTCCATAGCCCATGGTATCGCAGAGGCGGATTTTTATATCTATGCCGCTTTCTTCCCTCAGCTTCATGAGTTCTATGGCAAAGGGAACGCAGAAGCCATAAATGTCTGCCCTGGTGATGTCCTCAAAGTGACATCTGGGTTTTATACCAAGGTCAAGGGCTGCCTTAACGATGGCTAGATAGCTTTCCATGGCCTGGGCCCTGGTTTTCTTGAGCTTGAGAAAAATGTGGTAGTCTGAAGCAGAGGTCAGGATTCCCGTTTCATCAAGTCCCATGTCCTTGACCAGCTGAAGGTCTTCAGCCCTGGCCCTGATCCATCCTGTTATTTCAGGATATCTGTATCCTTTCTCCCGGCATACCTCCACGGCCTTTTTGTCCTTGTCGGTATACAGGAAAAATTCCGACTGGCGTATTACTCCCTTGGGGCCACTGAGGCGATGAAGAAAGTCAAAAATCTTGCTGATCTGTTCAACAGTATATGGTGGTCTAGCCTGTTGGCCGTCCCTGAATGTCGTATCGGTAATAAGCATGTCATTACATGGATCAGGGATAAGATATTTGTGATCAAAGTCTATACGGCAGACCTCTGTATATGGAAAGATCTCCCGCATAAGATTGGGCTCTGAAACGTCCTTCAACCTAAATTTCCAGTGATCAGATGGTTCGTGGTCCAATAATTTCCTCTGAGGGTTCCACTTAGCCATAGAACCTCCTTTTCTACTTTTGTTTTTTTATAGTGTTAGGTTGCCTATCCAGAAGGCCGAAAATTTACTATTTGATCCAGCCTGGCTTGAGATAGAGTTCCGCCAGTTGTCCCATGCTCACTTTAGATGGGGCATGGGCAAGGAGACATTGAGCCTTTTGGGTCTTGGGAAAGGCCATAACGTCTCTGATGGAGTCTCGTCCGGCCATCAGCATTACCAGACGATCCAAACCAAAGGCAATACCCCCATGTGGCGGAGCACCATGCGCGAGTGCCTCTAACAGAAAACCAAACTTGTCCTCAGCCTCCTCTTGGGATATGGAAAGGGCCTTGAAGACTTTTTCCTGTACAGGGGGCTGGTGTATACGTATGGATCCGCCTCCTATTTCTATTCCATTCAGGACCAAATCATAGGCTCTCGATTTTACAAGGCCTGGATTGGAATCGAGTAATTCTATATCCTCTTCTTTGGGTGCAGTGAAGGGATGATGTACCGCCACGAACCTGCCTTCTTCTTCATCGTATTCGAATAGAGGAAAATCTGTAACCCATACAAAATTGAAACCGGATTCAGGCACCAGTCCCCTTTGACGTGCAAGCTCCTGCCTTAATTCTCCAAGTACCTTGAACACGGTACTCTTTTGATCCGCACCGAAGAACAGGATATCTCCTGGTACTGCCTTAAGACGATCTGTTATGGCGTCCTTTTCTGATTCGGAGAAAAATTTTGCTATTGGCGACTGCCACGATCTGTCTTCCTTTATTTTTACCCATGCCAGTCCCTTGGCGCCCAGATCAATAGCAAAATTTGTAAGGTCATCGAGCTCTTTTCGGGAAAGATTCCCCATGCCTTTGGCATTTATTGCCTTTACCACCCCGCCAGATTTGGCTACCTGCTGAAATACCTTCAGCTTGCATCCCGATGCAATCTCGGTGATATCTTTCAACTCCATGCCGTATCTTACATCAGGACGGTCGGTGCCGAAGCGCTCCATGGCCTCGTTATAGGTGAGGCGTGGAAATGGTGGAGTAAGTTCTATGTCCAGAGTTTCCCTGAAAATATGGACCATCATCCCTTCAATAAGGGACATGATATCTTCTTCCTCTACAAATGAGAGCTCCATGTCGAGCTGAGTGAACTCAGGTTGTCTGTCTGCCCTGAGGTCTTCATCTCTGAAGCACTTTACTATCTGGTAATATCTTTCAAGGCCAGCAGCCATCAATATCTGTTTGTAAAGCTGTGGTGATTGGGGAAGCGCGTAAAAGTGCCCCGGATTTACCCTGCTGGGCACGAGATAATCCCTGGCCCCCTCCGGGGTGGAACGCGTAAGCATTGGGGTTTCTATTTCCAGAAAATCGTGGCTGTTGAGATAGGCACGCATGGCTTGGCAGACATTGTGCCGGAGGGTGAGATTCTGTACCATGTGAGGACGTCTGAGATCGAGATATCTATACTTGAGTCTTAGATTCTCGGATACCTCACCTTCTTCATCAAGGGGGAAGGCTGGTGTCTTGGAGGTATTGAGAATGCGAAGCTCCGTGCAAGCCACCTCTATCATGCCCGTCTTTATCTTCGGATTTTCCATACCTTGAGGGCGTCTGCGGACTCTCCCCTTTATTGCTATGACATATTCGCTTCTTAAACGATGAGCCTTCTCATGGGCGCCTTCATCCACTTCAGGGGCGAAAACGACCTGGGTGATGCCTTTTCTGTCCCTGAGATCCACAAAGATCAATCCGCCATGGTCACGCCGTCTCAACACCCATCCCATAAGGACCACTTCCTGGTCCATGGAGCTCTCAGTAAGACTATAACAATCATGGGTACGTTTAAGCCCAGCCATTGAATCCATCAGCTACACCTCGCATCGACCATCATATTTTCCACCTTTTCAACTATCTCATCCATTTCTATCTCGTACTGTTCACGGGTGGACATATTTCGGACAATCAATATTTCATCGTCTATCTCTTTTTCACCAACTATCAGGACATATCTTGCACCAACCTTGTCTGCAAGCTTCATTTGGGCCTTAAGGCTCTTGTCCTCATAGGATAACTGTACACTGAGTCCCTTGGATCGCCACTCCCTGATCCAGGGCATGACTTCCTCCCTTGCGTCACTGCCCAGGGCGGCCACGAAAAGGTCAGTTTTTTCCGTCTCCGGGGATTCTTCAAGGAGCAGTAAAAGTCGTTCCACGCCTATGGCCATTCCTACTGCTGGCAGGTCTGGGCCTCCCAGCTCCTTTACCAGGCCGTCATATCTTCCACCGGCAGCAACAGTGCTCTGGGCACCCAGCCCCTTGGCGACTATCTCAAAAGTTGTCCTGACATAGTAATCAAGTCCGCGTACCAGGTAAGGATTTATAACAAATGGTATATCAATACGTTCAAGCAGATCGAGGACCTTGCCCAGGTGATCCGAGCATTGTGGACACAGGCTGTGTTTGATCAGCGGGGCCCTGACCATCAATTCCTTGCATTTTTCCTGCTTGCAGTCGAACACCCTAAGAGGATTGGTCTTGCTCCTTCTCTTACAATCAGGGCAAAGATCCTCAAACACTCCCTCCATATAGACGCTCAGATCTTTTCTGTGCTCCCCTCGGCACGTAGGGCAACCCAGTGAATTTATCTGAAGTTGAATATCCTGAACCTCCAAGCGGCTCAATATCTCCCAAGCCGCCCAGATCACTTCGACATCGACCATAGGCTCCTGGGAACCGAAGACCTCGACATTCACCTGATGAAACTGTCGAAGTCGTCCCTTTTGTGGGCGTTCATGTCTGAACATCGGGCCCATGGTAAACAGTTTCAGGACAGGCGATTTGCCATAGAGCTTGTGTTCAATTACTGAACGTACCAGCCCCGCTGTGGCCTCGGGCCTGAGCGTGAGGGAATCGCCGTTTCTATCTGTAAAGGTATACATCTCTTTCTCGACGATATCCGTATGTTGGCCTATTCCCCTTGCGAAAATCTCGGTTCTTTCCAGGACTGGAGTTCTTATCTCCTTCATGCCAAAAGTACTGAATACATCTCTGGCGGTAGTCTCAACAAGACGCCACTGATTGATGTCATCAGGCAGAATATCCTTAAAACCGCGTACGGCTTTTACAGGCACAATCGCACTCCTTGGATCACTAATTTTTAAAATTATGTTTTATTTCACCCATAACCTGTTATGGGCGCTGGATTTATCGGACAGTAACAGAAGTCACAAAAAAATCCCAGGGTATACCCCCCGGGGTTTGAAAGTAGCTTCTTTTTAATCGACTCTAACCAACACTTCAAGTTATTTGAGAATGAAACAACTGGATTTTTGGATTTGCCCGCAGAAATCGGGACAACCGGAGGTTTTTTTATGTAATGATCGCATAGTGTTGAAGTTGTTGCAATAGGCAATTTGTACCAAACAAACCATAATCCGGGAAGAATGGTATGTAGGCGGGATCACGTGGTAAGCAAACGGTATATCTCTGCTATCCTTCTATGTAAATGAGCTATGTCTTTGACAAAGATATAGTTAACTTCCCCGTACATGTGGGGCAGGTATTGTCTGGCTTCTTTGTCTATGGTTATGCAAAATGGTTTTATGCCTTGTTCTCGTGCCTCTAAGAGGGCCTTCCTCGTATCCTCTATTGCGTAAGGTCCTTTGTATTCGTCATAGTCCTCAGGCTTTCCGTCACTCAAGGTGACAAGTATTTTGAGCCTGGCCTCTACCTCCTCAAAAAGCTTAGTAACGTGTCTGATTGCCGGCCCCATTCTTGTATAGTCCCGTGGGGTTATCCCACTTATTTTTACCTTTACGCTGTGGTCATATGCCTCATCAAAATCCTTTATGCGGAAGAAGTGACAACCGGTACGCCTCATGCCTGAAAAACCATAAATGGCGTATTGGTCGTTCAACACGTTAAGCGACTCGCACAGGAGTATAAGTGCCTCTTTTATTGAACGATTTACCCATCCTTCTGTTGAGGCGCTCATGTCCACCAGGAAGGTGACCGCTATGTCCCTTTCTTTCCGTTCCTGCCTTATAAAGAGGTGTTCCGAAGGGGTACGGAGTGCATGGATATCGGAGTATGCCTCCACAACTGCGTCAACATCGATTTCTTCACCCTCTGGTTGTCTTTTCAGAAAACGGTGCTGCGGCCTTAACATTTCGAACTGTCTTTTCAGGACGGAAATCTGTCCCCTGTATTTTTTGAGGGTCTGTTCTACAAAATTTCCACCGGTTCCAGAAACAGGAATTTCTCTTAGGGTACACCATTTTTTTCTGTATGCCTGTCTTCTAAAGTCCCATTCGTCATATGTGACGAACGAGTAACTTCCCTTGCCGCTCTGTTCAAGGTTCAGGTCTATATCTGCCCATCCAGTGGTTGGTATTCCGAAAACACTTGATACATACGAAGATGGGACGTGACCTAGATCCGACTTGATTTCAGAGATCAAATTGCGCAGCTGTTCTGCAAGGGATTCGTCCTGGCATGATAAAAGGATGCACTCCAGGATTTCATCGCTATCAACTGCTTCATCCTGATTAATCCCGGAGCCGGAGAGGATGGCGGCCCCTTTGTCTCCGTCCAAGAGATTTGGACCCTTGCTTGCCAAACAGGCATTTTTATCTTTCTGCTCCCTGTCCCCTTCAACTGTGGCTATTATGGCTGACATGATCTCAAGAAATTTCTTTTCGCACTCCTTGCGTCTTTTTAGCAGCGCCTGATTGATCAACGATGGCCTTGCCGTGCCTATGTAGGGTAGAATCTTTTCCGCTTCGTGAAGAACTGCTTCCAGTTCGTTGTAACCTGCCAACAGGGCCGCAACCGCAGCGCTTTGAATCGCCGTTGCCCCGGGTTGAAGAAGCTTTGAAAGCCCTTTTCTTATCTCGGACGGGATATCGAGTTGATCCACCTGGGGGTATCCGCGCAGGATCCAGGAAACAAGTTTAAGGATTGGGGATGGATCCTTTTCAAGTGATTTTTCAACCCTTAGTCTCAAGGCCTTTTTCAATTGATTGAGGTCGCGGAAAATCCCAGGAAAGTCCCTTTCTAAAGCGGCTTCCACCCTCACAGTGTCCACCAGGACATAGAGCCTGCTGGCAATCTCTATGTCATCATGGAGATTTTTGAGGAAAACAAATATACCGGTATTTTCACGGTCAATATTAAACGCATCAAACTTAGGTATGTTCGAAGCATCAGGGGCCGGTAGCGGGAGATTGAAGGTTTCGTACCGCGTCTGGGCGCATTTGTGGAGAATCATGATTTTTAAGAGGAGTTCGTTCTCACGGGCGCTGGGAAAAAGTGAAAGGTGGCCTGGCGCATATATCTTTTCCGTGTCGGTGAACAGTGCCTGCCCCTTTTTGATAGACATTGCCTTGCCTGTGATGCCGGCAACGAGCAGCGTGAGTCTTAAGGCCATGTCGTCTAAGGAAACAACCTGGTTCGCCCCGGTAAATTGAGCAGAAGTCTCTTCCGGTCTTGACAGGTATTGCTCTGCGGGATGTAGCCCCTGTTCCTCATAGACAGCCAAGGCCCCTGTCACCCAGTCGCGTAACTGACTTGTATCTAGGAAGTCTAGGGCACGGGAGACATTTTCAATAAAGCTGAAGGCCAGCAGATCAGACACGGAATATGCTATCAATCTTACAAGAGAAAGCACTGGGCCCATGTCGCATTTCGGTACCTTTAAAAGGGATTCAACAGCCTGGTCTACATGGTAGTGTCCGATGCTTTCTGAAAAAAAGATCTCCAAGAGGGCGGAGCGAAGGGCCTGCGCTGTGTTAAGATCGTCTGGAACCCCCGGCTTTTTAGAATAAGATTCTGTTGACATATGATCCATATACTCCAGATGATATAATGTACTGAGTAAGTTTTGACGGCCCGGGTTCATGGAATGGCCGGGAATACCCAAAGGGTGAGGTCTAAAGCGCCCTGCCGTGCCTTGGTCTTTCAACCGTGTTGAGATGCAGGGGGCTCCGACATATTCGGCAATTCCATGAACAGGGTTGGCACCTGTCAGAAGACGGCACTTACCATCTCTGAAAGACCGGAAAGGAGTTCCTGGTCATCTGTCAAGGGTTGGCATATGGCAACCTCGCAGGCCAACCTCGGGTCAATTCCGCCCCTTATCAGCTTTCCTGCATGTATGAGCAATCTCGTACTCGCACCTTCCTGAAGGCCCTGTTCCTTCAGGTTTCGTGTAAGATGTCCCAGACGCACAAGATTCTTGGCCAGGGTTTCATCTGTCCCTGATTCATGGGCAACGATTTCGGCTTCGAGATCTGGTTCTGGATAAGAGAATTCAATTGCGACAAAACGTTGCCTTGTGCTTGGTTTTAAATCCTTTAACACGCTTTGGTAGCCCGGGTTGTAGGAAATGGCCAGCATGAATTCCCTGGGTGCAGTGAGGACCTCGCCACGTTTTTCAACCGGAAGGGTCCTCCTGTCATCGGCAAGCGGGTGGATGACCACCGTGGTATCTTTTCTGGCCTCCACTATCTCATCGAGGTAGCAGATTCCCCCTGCCTTGACAGCCAGGGCCAGAGGACCATCTACCCATACAGTCTCGCCTGACCGTATTAGATAGCGTCCCACGAGATCACTGGTAGTAAGGTCATCATGACACGAAACAGTGACAAGGGGACGCTTCAGCTTCCAGGCGATGTATTCCATAAACCTGGTCTTGCCGCACCCCGTCGGCCCTTTGAGTAAGAGGGGCAGTTTGTTCTCATATGCCGCAGTTGCAATATCGATTTCATTGGCCTGCGGCCTGTAATATGGTCGTTCCTCAATAAAAAATTTGTCTGATTTTATTGCCATTGATATGCCTCTTAAAACATAAAAAACAATTCTCATTTAACGTTAAGCAGTAAACCGGATTATGCAATTGCCGAGGTCAAAGAAGATTCAACCCAGAGGACAGCCCAACTTATTTCAAGCAGTTAAGCCCTGACTTGACGGGCCTTCAAAAGAGCCGAAGATTTAGGGGCAAGAACTGCATTACAATCAAGAGCTTTGATACTGGATAAAGAAAAAATGAATCCTTCCTGTGGTAAATGAGGATTCAAGCTGGCTCAGTGTGGCGCCTGATGTTTCCTAAAACTTCAAAAATATCCAGGCAGACCATAAAGACAAAACCAAAGCTGAAGATAGAAAGAAACGGCAGGGCGAAGTAGGTCTCGCGTTTTATGGCAAAGGTTATTGGCAGGAAGCTGTAGGCAAGAAGCAGCATGTCCAGAAAAAGGTGGGTCCAGTTTCCCGGGTGGTAGACTAGCTCATTAAATAGCAGACCTTTCAGGGCCTTTTCCCCAAATTTTGGAGTCCTCAAAAAGGCCCCTCCTTTTTTTACCAGGCCATTCAAAACCCCCGATGCTATGGATGGTGCCAGTCCCAGACCAAATGCCGGAAGAAAAATGAGAACGCTCAATACATCTTTCAAGGGCTTTTGGCGCCCGTATATTTCACTGGTGAAAAAAAAGTAGAGCATGGCGAGTGTGGCGCAGAGAAAAAGAGGTATATCCATTCGCAGCAGCTGGTAGGGACCTATACCCACCCTTTGTAGCAAGGTGGGGTAAAGTGTTGCAAATATTACCGCTCCCAGGAGCCATCCCAGGTTTCCGAGCAAGTGTATCGTGCCCTCGAATTTTTGCATGAATGTCAAGTGGTCGGAGCGCCATATCGATCCGAGGAGTTTTCGGGCTGTCTGCATCGATCCCTTGGCCCATCTTTTTTGCTGGTTTCTAAGGGCGGTTATGGTAACCGGAAGTTCCGAGGGGACCTCAACGTCATCGAGGTAGACAGCCTTCCATCCCTTCAGCTGGGCCCTGAAACTCAGATCGAGATCTTCGGTGACAGTATCTGGTTGCCAGCCCCCGGCGGATGAAATCGCTTCCTTTCTCCATACCCCGGCTGTTCCATTGAAATTTATCATCCATCCAAGACGGTGGCGGAGATACTGCTCAATTCCAAAATGAGCAGCCAAAAGGACCGCCTGAACACGGGTAAGCCAGGAGGCGTTCTCGTTTATGAATCCCCAACGTGCCTGGACCAGTCCGACCTTACTGTCATTAAATGCAGGCATGATTTCTAGTAAGAAATCACTGTTAGGTACAAAATCAGCGTCGAATACAGCAATGAAGTCACCTCTTGCTGTTTTAAGACCATTCTCAAGGGCCCCTGCCTTGAAGCCCGTGCGGTGTGACCGCCTTATAATATGGATCTGTACACCTCGACTTTGCCACTTATCGATCGTTTTATCTATAATTTTTGAGGTATCATCGCTGGAATCATCCAGGACCTGGACCTCTAGGCGATCTCTTGGCCAATGAATGGCGCAGACCGAATCGATAAGTCTTCTCACAACATAGCGTTCATTATAAACCGGGAGTTGCACAGTAACAAAAGGATGCTCCCCCTCAAGGGATGACATCTGGTGTTTCGGCTCATTTCTTTTTGCTCCTCTCCATAATAGTGCAAGTCTCAGTCTATAGAGGCCGTAAAATGACATCATGAAAAGGGCTGCAAAATGGATATAAAGGAAAATCTTCAATGAAGCGTACCTCACACTAGAATTACATAACATCAAGGGTCGCAAATTTTAACAGAGGCGTTTGTCTAGTGAAAATAGATATCCTCTATGGAAATCTGATTCACCATTGAAAATTCCTATTTGCAATAAAAGTTCGGTCTATCTATATAGATTATTTCACAAGCTGGTTATCACCATGTCCGAATTACCCGATAGGGAAGGGATGCTTATGTAGTTACAGGGATTTTAGGAGAGGAGGAATATTGTGAATTATGGTTTAAGCAAATCCTTTTTATTGGTGATTACTATATCAATATTGTTGATTTTTCCTGGAATTGTCTTTGGTGGGGCCTGGACCATGGAAAAGGGCAAGATGTATAACAGGCTTGCCTTTAACTATTATCTTACACAGAGGGCCTATGACGATGACGGCAATTCCCATGAAATGGGCCTAGATGGCCGTTTCCTCGATCGCAACATCAACTGGTACGAAGAGTATGGATTAACTGACTCTCTTACCCTTGTTACCTCTGTCTATTACAAATGGCTCAATTATGGAGACCGTTATATTTCCAATGATAGCCAGGGGCCAGGGGATGCTGAGATAGGTCTTAGATACAGGCTATTTGACGACCCTGTGGTGTTAAGCATCCAGGGATTATTCAAATATGGAAAGTTGTATTCCAGGGAAACCCCTGAGATTGGCAATCATCAAAATGATTTTGAGATAAGGGTGCTGGCAGGGAAATCCCTCTGGCCCTTTCCTGGTTATTGCGGTTTTGAGCTAGGATACCGGTTCCGTGATGATGCCCCGGCGGATGAGCTCCGGTATTTAGCCGAGCTTGGCGTCAACTTTACCAAGCGTTTCTATGCACGGATAAAGCTTGATGGCATATTAGGCATGGGAAACGGTAACGTGAAACCTGCTTCCGGACCTTCTGTCCCTGATAATTCAAGGCCTGACGTAACAACCCTTTTAGGTGCTGGGGTAGATGTCCCATCGGCATCTCTTGACGAAGAACAGCAGCGATCCATCCTTTCCCAGCTTGGGACGCCTTCAAACCCTACCATCACAAACGAATTTAATGTTCTTAAACTGGATATTGCTTTTGGATATCAAATGACCGAGAAAATCGGTGTCGAGGTTGGCTATGTCCCTACCATATGGGGAGAGAATATATCCAAGGGAGCTACAACGACCTTTGCATTGACCTATTTGTGGTAGGAGTCGTGTCATGAAGAAGTTTTTATATGTCGCATACGCTCTTTTTCTAGTGGCCCTTGTTCACCATGACTGTCTTGCTTGGGACCTTAGTAAATCCCATGAAGATGGAAGATATCCATGGGACAATACTAGTGTTTATGAGCAGATAGCCGTTGTGAGTATGGAGCAGGATGCCTTTAACATGCAACTTATGGGGATGTTTGCTTCTACCCCTTTTGCTAACCAGATGATCATCCCGATCGAGCTGCGTCCATTGACTGTCTCCATGCTGGTTGGCGCAGTTATGGAGAAGAGCTTCTCAGGTGAATGGGAAGTGATAAAGGGTGATAGAAATCCGATCCTGGCTCCAATCCTGGAAACTCTTTACTCTGTAATCCTGGGAGATCCGCACAAGGCGGGTGAAATTGCTCAAAACCTTAGCGCGATTCCCCTCATGATGCCGGATTCAGGTGGAAGCGCTGTCCTGGAGTTGAAAAATAAGATCTATGACAGGTTTCTTTTGGATAAAGGCCTTAAATATGCCCTGGCCCTCCCGTGGAAGGTGGGTTTTTGGACCGACGGGGATCTCGTGCGGGTGGATGTAATAAACCCTGAGGCACAGGTGGAGCTTTTTTTCAGTGATCTTCCCAAAGATGAGCAACGGGAACTGCTAGACATTGCCAAAAAGGTGAAAAGTTCCTTGGAAAGCTCGATAATTGCCTGTCTTTTTGCATTGTTCCCGGAAAACGCCGTAAGCGTTATCCCATTACGCCTTCCGCCTTATATAGAGGATCATGGGAACAATGCCTTCTATATGGATATCGGGGATGTCTCAGGGGTTTCCGACATACCGTCCATGCTTATTTCAGCAGGCCCGCCTTTTAATGACAGTCTGTTTGAGATGGAAAACCAGATGGCTCAAATGGCTGTTGGAATGGACCCCGAGGATCCTGACCGTGTCATCATGGTACATCCGCTTTTATTCCAGGATTATTACGCCTTTGATGGAATGGCGTCTTTTTTGGCAAGCGCATATCAGAATATGACGGACCAGGCCAGATGGGTGGCAAGGCCTGACGGTAACGTACTTGATGATTTTATGTTTCTTGCAGCAAAGACCTATCCCTTGAGCCCGATTTTCAACGGGCATGAACTGGGGTTTTATCGCCAGTTGCTGGGCCAGTTGTTCAAGATGACCTTCTTGCGTCCGAGGGGGGGCTCGGTGATTGAAATGGAAAATTCGAGTGGCCAAAAAGTATATCTTGTGGAGGTTGGAAGTCCATATTATGGGCAGATTCTCCTTAGGCTTGGGGCCCATCGGGCACCAGGCACTCCCTGCAAGGTCATTGCCTTCAATGAAGCTGGAAGGACCAGGATTCTGGCCTATGATACCCGTTTCATGTTTGAAAATTTTTTTGGTGATGCAGACCCTACCCACGTCGTAGATTGGGATGGCGCTTTTTTCTGGCCCGATGGACAGTCTCTTTCCCAGCTAGCAGAAGAAGCGGGGATACTCCACGGAGGATTTCTGGCTGCTGCCCTTCAAGGGCTTGGGATGTCATCCCATTATCAGACAGAGCTTTCTGATGAAGGCTTGGCACTTTTAGTGACACTGAATCAGATGTCTCAGCAGCAGTAGCCTTATGCTGGAAGGTAGAAAAATCGCCGTAGTTGTTCCGGCTCTCAATGAGGCGCCCACCATAGAAGTAGTGGTGGCATCCATGCCTGATTTTGTAGACACAATTGTGGTGGCTGACAATGGATCCTCAGACGGAACTGCAGAATTGGCCCAGAGGGCAGGGGCTACAGTCGCAAGGTCAGAAAAACGGGGGTATGGCGTAGCATGTCAGTGTGCAATTGGGCTTTTAAAAAAAGATCCACCAGATATCGTTGTTTTTACAGCCGGAGACGGCAGTGATGAACCTTGCCAGATGTATGATCTTGTCAGACCTCTTATAGAGGGGGATGCAGACCTTTGCATGGCCAGCAGAATGATCGGGGTTGTTGAGGCCGGTTCAATGACCTGGTCCCAGACGTATGGCACCCGTATTGCCGTATGGCTTCTCAATACCATATGGAAATGTTCATACAGTGATCTCGGACCTTACCGGGCCATATCCTGGGATGTCCTTAATGCGATGAAAATGGAGGACGAGGATTTCGGCTGGACCATAGAGATGCAGATCAAGGCGGCCAGGATGAACTTCAAGGTCAAGGAGATACCGGCCCGTTACAGGAGACGGATCGGGGGAACGTCCAAGATCGGAGGAACAGTAAAGGGGACCCTTCTGGCTGGGAAAAAGATATTGTGGTGGATATTAAGGGAAGCCCTTAAAAAGGGCTGAGGATTTGTGTTTTCTGTTTAACATCTTAAGTAAGATAGGTGTTGATATTGCTGCCATCAGGGGAGGCAGGCATACGAAGGCAGCAGTGATGTCATCTTCAACCCATTTGCCAAGATAATAATATGGAATGAGTACCTTGTAGGATAGCAGAACCGAAAAGGTAAAGATGATTCCCGACACCTCCGGGTGAAAGGGCAAAATAACAGCGAGATAGAGTGCGTACCAGGGGTGAAGGGTAGGGGTGAAAAGGAGAAATGAAAAGATCAGCCAGTAAAAGCTTTTGAATAAAAACATTATTTCTTCGGCTGGAGTTACGTGTAAGCCTTTGGCTTCATGGGACTTTTTTGTATTGGTTCCCCGTTTTAGAGAAACAAACAGACTTATGTAGATGTAGGCCGTCACTGACAAAAAGAACGTAAGAAGTATTTTCCTTGCGATTTCACCTGAATGGGTGATTGCCCGCAGGAGTCTGAAAAAGAAACCGGAAAACTCCCACTGTTTTAAATAGATATCAAGGGTGAGAAGAGAATTTTTAATCTCAGGTGTGAACAGGGTAATAAGGGCAAACGATGAGACAACGAAACCCAGGCATAGAATGAATCCTTTTTTCTTTCCGGATGCCATAACAAGGCCTGGCAGGAAAACGGCGGGAAGGAGTTTTACAAGAAAGGAGAACCCCATAAGAACTCCTGGCCAAAGGGATTTCAGACATTCCGACAATCCGCCTTTTCCCCTCGTCTTTGGTAACAGATATACAGCTGCTAGAAAAAAGAAAATCGCTGCTCCATCGATGTGACCGGAGCCTGAAATCTCAATAACTGAAAGAGGATTCCATGCGTATAAAACACAATTTTTCAAAGGAAAATCATACCGTTTTGAAATTTTCAGTAAAAGCAGACATGAGATAATGTCAAGCAAGGTCAGGAGAGACTTTATACCTAAAATTCCCTTATGAAAGAGAGATGATACCCAAAAGACAAGCTGTGCTGCAGGGGGATAAATGGTCACAAGGTGCGGGTGATTGACGTTTGAGAGGATGAGTCTGGCTTCTTCGTTAACCAAAGTTGCATCTGAGGGGGGATAAGCATATGGGTTTATACCGGAACGAAGATTCATCCCATCCCACAGGTAACGATACAGATCATCAGACAGTTCTGGAGGACGGAACAAAAACAGGCATCTTATGACAATGGCTACTGCCAGTATGACAAGGCTTAATCTGTAAGGCTCTTCATCTCCACGAATTTTAAAAACGAAGAGGGCAGAAAGACAAAAAATAATGGAGGACAGGACTATGACTTCCGGAATCACACTCCTTAGGTCTGGCAAGAACGCCATGACTCCATAAAGAAAAGTAACTATTGCCGGAATGCAAAAAATATCAAGGAGACGTTTTATGGAAAGATATTTCAGACTTATAGGGGTTACATCCTTCATAATATTTATGAGTTTGGGTTTTTCATCATCCTGGGCTTTTGATCTTGAGCTGATTACGTCTGAAGAACTGGCCACTGAACTCGCTTCTTGGGTGATATTGGATGGCCGGCCCCAAAAAGAGTGGGCTAAGGAACATATCCCAGGAGCTATTCCCTTTTCCTGGGAAGATTATACCAGGACTGATAATAACGGCATACGTTTTAGACTTGTTCCCGTATCTGAACTTGAAAAAAAATTGGGAAACCTGGGCATTACCGAATACACGCCGGTCGCTGTATATGGAGATGCGGACACGAGTTGGGGCGGTGAAGGATGGATATGCTGGTTGCTGGCATATCTTGGGCACAAGGGTCCGGTCCGGTTTCTTTCCGGTGGACTGTCTGCATGGAAGGATAAGGGGTTTTTGGTGGAGCAGTCAAATAAAAAACGCATTTTGCAACAAGTAACGTATCAGGCCAACCTTCATCCAGAATTTAACATAACTGCTTTAGAGCTTCAGGAACATCAAGGCGATGTAACAATAGTTGACGTCCGCTCGGATCTTGAATGGTTGAGAGGGCACATTCCTGGAGCAATCCACATTCCTTGGAGAGAATTTTATACCGGGAAACACCGAGAAATACTTGGGCGGGATAGCCTGGAAAAATTATTGTCCCAAAAGGGCGTACCCACCAACAGACCCATTGCCTATTACTGTACCGGAGGCATCAGATCAGGGTTTGTGTGGCTGGGCCATATGCTTTCTGGATTTGGTCCTGATGCTATCAACTTTGAAGGCGGTATGGAAGAGTGGAAAAAACTGAGGAATAAATAATATAGGTTAATACTAAATTTACACAAGTCAGTGGACACTCCTGTCAGTGGACACTCGCGCCCCCCCCACTCCCTTTTTGATTACTAAATGGCATTTTGTTCATTCTGTGCTAGAATTTTCGTAACCATTAGAATTCCATTTCTTATGGCCTTTCCCAATAAGCTTTTGGAAAAAATCTAAATTATTAACAGGTAATCGAGTTGCGCATTTACAGACGTGGGGTTTGCTGTTCCACTCAAAAGACTGCTTGCTGTTGAGGCTAAATTTCCATGACGTTTGATCATTTTCTCAAAATTCATGCCCTAGGGGTGGAAACTATTTTGATCACTATTTTTTTATGCGTTATTCTAGCCTTGAACCGGCGTCGAATAAGAGGTTTTCTTGATCTTTCCAAAAACAAAAGAAATTTAAAAAAAATAATAGGGAGTATCCTGGTCCTGGTCCTGTCATTATCGTTTATGCGATCATTGGCACTCTATGCAGAATCATGGGATTCTCCTCCTGTAAGAGACTTTTTCCATGATCTACTGCCACTGCTGGACATTAATGTTTTGACTACTCTTGGCTACTTGATGATCCTTTTCGGTTTTTTTTTGTATATTTTGATTGTAAGACCAAAAATCATGGCTCAATGTATGATTACCGTGGCACTGTTTTGTGTCGTAAGGAGTCTGTTCTTTTCAATGACCCATTTGGGCACGCCGGTACCCCGAATTGATGAT
>CAZUIH010000038.1:0-17462 GCA_964620365.1 uncultured Desulfobacterales bacterium
CATTCATGCCAACATGTTGACCCCTAAGCCACCTGCTGCATAATTTGGGATCAAAAATATTTTCGCGATAGATTTCTCGATGAATTGTTTGATAAATAAATGGAACTTAAAAAAGACAATCTATTTGAGCACCAAGGGAGGCAAGACAGCAAGCTGTTTTAGCGTGAGACGTCACGAAGCGAATATAATTTGCCTTGTATGTATTTTGAATAGGTTGTTTGTCATGAATTTGTGTTCCTGGGCGTGGCAGGGCTGACATTCGCTCGGACGCTATACATGGGCGCACTTGCCTCGATTCCATGGATCCCCGTGATAAAGGCATTCTTAGGGTTCTTAGGATTCTCAATGTATTTCTTTACTGTATTCCGGCTGATCTTCTGTTTCCTCGCAATCTGCCTCTGAGAAACTCTACATTCCCTTTTTCTGTCCCGATATGAAAAAAACAAAAAGATATATCCCCTTAGGATAAATCTAAGCTCAAGGGAGCAAAAGAATTGTTTTTTCCACTCAAAGTGACTCAATTTTAAACGACCATTTTGGGTATACTTTGTGACGACCATCTAGAACTGGGCCTGCTTGGAGACAGATCTCCGGTGCGGCATCCCGCCAGGAGACGCGGATAAGTGATCTGGGAATTGATCTACCTGGCAGCCCGTTTGATCAGGAGCGGCAACCGGTTACGATTACGATTCGGCGGTCACTGTCCTGCCTGTCCCGTGTTTTCCAGAGGGTATGGCAGGCTGTTGACAGGAAATCGGACCCTTTTCCTGCCGTAAAAGGTACCCGCTGCTTACAGCGTTACGGATTCAGAATCTTGAGTGGACTATCTGGGTTTCGCTTACTGCCACGAGCCCTTTTTTTACTACCTCACAGATTTTGGGCAGAACGGCATCTATCTTTTCGCCGAGATCCAAGGCCTCTATTTTAAGAGGCAGGCTTTCCGTGAGACTTAAAAGCTTCGACGTGTGAACGATGCCGTCCGAGCCATAGCCTGAAATGCCTCGAAAAAGAGTGGCGCCGGCGATGTTGTTTTCTATCAGGATCTCAAGAATGATGTCATGAACAGGACGTCCATCGTGGAGGTCTCCGTCGTCAACAAAGATTACAAGGTGTTTTGCTGGACCTGGTTTTATTGTCATGTCGGTCTCCATCTAATTTGGGGATTCAGCCAATTGCCCTGGCGATAAACAGGCCGAGGCGAGCGGCCAAAAGCCCTGCTGCTACATTGGCTAATACATTTGCAATGGCCATGTAATGCAGACCTTCCCTTACCAGTGCGTCTGTTTCCCAGGCGAAGGTGGAAAATGTTGTGTACGCTCCCAGAAAGCCGACTGCCCAGAAAAGGCGCCAGCCGGCGCCGGCCATGAGCCGTTCAAGCATTAAGGTGATAAAGAGGGCAAGAAAAAAACTTCCGGTTACGTTGACTGTCAAGGTGCCCAAGGGAAAGCGTATCCCGAGACGGGCCGCAATCCAGCTGGATACAGCATAACGTGCTATGGCTCCGAAAAAGCCTCCTGTTCCTACTATTATATATTTCATGAAAAGGAATTTAACCTATTCTCTTTAGTCTTGCCAACCATCGGCTCTGTTGCTAGTTTTGTTTATCTTGAAAATAAAAAAAAGGGGCCTTTATCAACCTTTTGTTCAGGGACAAGATGTTAGGGGTTAAAATGGGAAAGTACCTGCAGGTACAAATAACATCTTTCACTGTCAGGCGATGTAAATATTGGGCAAAAGAGTGAGTGTGTGAAAAGGCTTCCGGATGATGCCATGTCACGCGTGGCATAAAGGAGCTCGCTATGGCTCTTGAAGATCGCTGGAAACGTATCCTTGATGCAAGAAAGGTATTGGGCCTACCCGAAGAGGTGACTAGGCTGGAGATTCAGAAGGCATACAGGAAAATGTGCCGAAAGATACATCCGGATGGTCAAGAGGGTGAAGAGAGTGATGTAGAGATGGCCCGGCTGAATGAGGCGTACAGGATTCTTATGGATTACACGGACAGGTATGCTATTAAACTCACTCCCAATGAAGCCGGTATGACCGAGGAAGAGTGGTGGTTGTATCATTTCGGCCAGGATCCTCTATGGACATCCAATAAAGAGAAAGAGTGAGAAAATATGGCGCTGATAGTTCAAAAATATGGAGGCACTTCTGTAGCAGATTGTGATCGTATACGAAAGGTTGCGGAGCGGGTCTGTTCTGCCAAAAAGGAAGGTAACGATGTGGTCGTGGTGCTTTCTGCCATGGCAGGTGAGACCAACAGGCTCATAGAGCTGGCCAAAGAGATACAGCCCAGGCCCGATGCCAGGGAACTGGATGTCCTTCTCGCCACCGGGGAGCAGGTGACCATTTCCCTTTTTGCCATGGCGGCAAAGGCCATGGGGTTTGAAGCGAGATCATTCCTGGGATTTCAGGTGCCGATAGAGACGGATGCGGCCTTCGGCAAGGCGAGGATAAGATCCATCCCTTCGAATAGACTGAAGGAGGCGCTTGGCCAGGGGATAATTCCCGTGGTGGCTGGGTTCCAGGGCTTCACCGAGACCGGCGAGATAACCACTCTGGGCAGGGGTGGATCTGATACTACTGCGGTGGCAGTGGCAGTGGCCCTTGGGGCTGATGTGTGCGAGATATATACTGATGTAGACGGAATTTATACGACCGATCCAAACATTTGCCCGAAGGCCAGAAAAATTGGCAGGATTTCCTATGAGGAGATGCTTGAGATGGCAAGTCTTGGCGCAAAGGTCCTGGAAATCAGGTCCGTGGAGTTTGCCATGAGATACAACATGCCACTTCACGTGCGCTCAAGCTTTACGGATAGTGAAGGGACCTATGTGGTCGAGGAGGATGAAAGCATGGAGAGAATACTGGTTTCTGGAGTTACATACAGCAGAAATGAGGCCCGGATCACCATAACCAAGGTCCCGGACAAGCCAGGTATTGCGGCCACTATATTCAATCCCATTTCAGAAGCCAACATAGTAGTGGATATGATTATTCAGAATACCAGGGCTGGAGACCTTACCGACATGACATTTACCGTGCCGCAGGGTGATTACGAGCAGGCCATGCAGATAGTTCAGAATGTGGCCAAGGAAATCGGGGCGGAAAATGTGGCAGGGGATCCAAATATATCCAAGGTATCTATTGTGGGTGTGGGCATGAGGAACCATGCCGGTGTGGCAAGCAGGATGTTCGATATCTTGTCCAAGCATGGCATTAACATACTTATGATCAGCACATCGGAGATAAAGGTCTCCTGCGTTATCGAGGAAAAATATACAGAGCTTGCCGTCAGGGCCCTTCATGAGGGCTTTGAACTTGAAAATGAACCTGAATCATAAGATTTTGGTCTAAAAGGAATCAATGGATAAGAGAATCGAGATATATGATACGACCTTAAGGGATGGAACCCAGGCTGAGGATTTTAACCTTTCTGTCGAGGACAAGGTAAGAATTGCCTTAAGGCTTGATGATCTGGGCATAGACTATGTAGAAGGAGGATGGCCCGGTTCCAATCCAAAGGATGTTCAGTTTTTTAAGGAGATACAAAATTATTCCCTCAAGCATGCGAGGATTGCCGCCTTTGGATCTACTCATCAGGCCAAGCATAAGCCGGATGACGACCCCAATCTCAATGCCTTGGTGGATGCACAGACCCCGGTGGTGACCATCTTCGGAAAGACCTGGGACATCCATGTAACCGATGCGCTGAGGATCTCCCTTGAAAGGAACCTGGAACTTATAGAAAATTCTTTGGCCTGGTTGAGATCCAGGGTTGAGACCCTTTTTTACGACGCTGAACATTTTTTCGATGGTTTCAAGAAGAACAGGGAATACGCCATTCAAACCCTCAAAAGGGCCATCTCCGGTGGTGCGGAATGTCTTGTCCTTTGTGATACTAATGGCGGGACCTTGCCCCACGAGATTACTGAAATTATAGCGCAGCTGAAAAGTGAGTTGGGAGAAGAGGTGCCTCTGGGCATCCACTGTCATAATGACGCCGAGGTGGCAGTGGCTAACAGCCTTACAGCCGTCAGGGCGGGGGTGAGGCATGTCCAGGGTACGATGAACGGTTTCGGAGAAAGGTGCGGGAACGCGAATCTTTGTTCTATCATCCCGGCTCTTGTCCTGAAAATGGGTTATTCCTGCAAGGCAGGGGAAAAACTTGATCAGCTCACTTCAACATCGAGATTCGTGACCGAAATAGCCAACCTTCCCCATAACAAGTATCAGCCCTATGTAGGTGCCAGCGCTTTTGCCCATAAGGGCGGAATACATGTGAGCGCGGTACAGCGTAATCCCGAGACGTATGAGCACATAAGGCCGGAGCTTGTAGGAAATGTCCAGAGGATTCTGGTATCTGATCTTTCAGGGAAAAGCAATGTTCTCGCCAAGGCTCGCCAGTTCGGACTGGATATCGAGAGTCACGATCCCATAGTGCTCGATATAGTCTCCCAGTTAAAGGAATTGGAGGCCCAGGGATTTCAATTCGAAGGGGCGGAGGCCTCTTTTGAACTCCTCATGCGGAAGGCAACCGGGACCACGAAGAAGTACTTTGATCTTCTTGCGTTCCGGGTGATCGACCAGAAATGCAAAGAGGACGATCCGCCAAAAGCAGAAGCCACTGTTATGGTCAAGGTAGGTGGCCAGATCGAACACACTGCCGCTGTGGGAAATGGCCCTGTGAATGCCCTGGACAATGCCATAAGAAAGGCCCTGGAGACGTTTTATCCCCAGCTTAAGGAGATGAGCCTTCAGGACTACAAGGTCAGGGTGTTGCCAGACCGGCCTGGTACGGGAGCCAAGGTCCGTGTGCTTATCGAGTCTAGGGATGGCCATGACAAGTGGGGTACGGTGGGAGTATCCCATGACATAATCGAGGCGAGCTGGCAGGCCCTTGTGGACAGTATCTGTTACAAGTTGATGAAGGCAGAGGATGAAAAGGATTGAGCCAAGCGCCTTTATCGTATGGGCTTTCTGTGTGACCCTTTTTTGTATTCTGACTGACATAGGCTTTCATCCAAGTCCCGATCGCGAATTTTATACCTCTCATCAAGAAGGTAGATTTATAGGAGAGGGGCCTCTTTTTTTTAAACCTCTTGATATCAATTCTGTCACCCTGGAAGAGCTTGTCGCTATGCCTGGCATTGGAGAGAAAAGGGGGCAGGCGCTTTTGAATTTTAGAGACAATGTGGCCTTTTTCCTGGCCGTGGATGAACTGGACAGCATGGATGGCCCTTTCCCCAAAAAGGTGCTTGATGCGGTCATGCCTTACTTTTACGTTTCATTTTGAGCTATTGAGAGTAACATTATGCAATTTGTTTAGCGAGGTGATTACATGGGCAGCACCAACAATCCTGGCACGGCTCAAGTTATTGCAATGGCGGGCAAGGGAGGTACGGGAAAGACGACTCTTTCAGCCCTCTTGATCCGTTATCTGGTGGAAAGTGGAAAGACGCCGGTCCTGGCGGTCGACGCAGACGCGAACGCAAATCTGAATGAGCTTTTAGGCCTCACGGTGGAGACCACACTGGGTGAGATCAGGGACCGGATGAAAACTGAAACACCACCTGGTATGACCAAGAGCGAATACATGGAGATGCACATAAATCAGGCCATAATAGAGACCAAGGGCTATGATCTGGTGGTGATGGGTCAACCCGAAGGGCCTGGTTGCTATTGCATGGCGAATTCCATTTTGGCTCAGGTTATAGAGGGGCTGACCAAGAGCTACAGATACCTTCTGGTGGACAACGAGGCAGGTATGGAACATCTGAGTCGTTTGAATCTCAGGAAGATAAAAACCCTTTTCGTTGTGTCTGATCCGTCCTCGAGAGGGGTGCTCACCGCGGCAAGGATTGCAGATCTTACGAAGGCCCTTGGGGTGGAGGTAGGCCAAAAGGTTCTTATTGTCAACAGAGTACCCATCGATATCCCGCAAGCCCTTGAAGATCAGATAAAGGATGCGGTGGCTAATACTGATCTGGTATTTGGGGGCTATGTGCCTGCCAGTGAGGAAGTTTTTAAGTGTGAAGTGGAACAACGGCCTCTTTTTGAGCTCTCTCCAGACTCCGAGGTGATGAAGGCTGCCAACACCATATTTGAAAAGTTTATATAGGAAAACCTGATTCAGGTTTGACCAAAAGGGCCTTGGGGGGATTGTCTAGAATGCCGGAAGGCCCTTTTTTATTTGCCTGAGCCTTTTTAAAGACATCATGTCTGATTTTAGCGACATGATCGTTCTATGGCAAAAAACATCCAGTCTCCTATTTTTTTGACGTGCCAGCAGAAGAGGATTTTATAAAATATATCGATAATGATTTTTTATTGCAAAAATTTGGTTCACTACTTTCCTGCAATTTTTTGTGATGAGTTGGAAGAGGGTGTCAAAAAAGTGTCATAAAAGATTTGACAGGACCTTCAACTCTTATGTAATTTTACGAATTGAGAAAGACTATATAATTATCGTTTTTGCTGTTATTTCTCAAAATTTGCAATTCGTTTATTTTGAATTGATTACTTTTCACCGAATACCATCCGCATATAGAAAAAATTTTGAATTTTACATGGGATAGTGATAACGGCAGGTACAACTTTTAAGGTATTAGATGCGTAACGAACAAGTCCTGGTAGTAGATGATTCTCCTGAAATAAGATCCTCTTTTTGTAAGGTATTGAGGACGGAGGGATTTACTGTTGAAGTAGCCACGGATGGCGAAGACGCCATTGAAAAACTGGAGTCCCGCTCCTTTGATGTCGTGTTTACTGACATCGCCATGCCAAGAAAAGATGGCCTTGATTTGTTGCAGTACATTCGCAGTAGGCATCCTGAGACCTGTTGTATCGTGGTTACCGGCTATGGCAGCATTGAAGGGGCCGTTGAGGCAATGAGGGCAGGAGCCTTTGAGTATCTTACAAAGCCGGTTTCTCCTGAAGAGATAATCCACATAGTGGAGAAGGCAGTCAGTTCCAGGAATGGAGGCAGGCCTTCTGAGTCCAGCATAGAGCAAAATGGTTTTCTCAATATAGTTGGAAAAAGTCCAGCCATCAGGCATGTTTTTGATATAGTCAAAAAGGTCGCCAGTGCTGACAGCACGGTTCTCATAACTGGCGAGAGTGGTACGGGTAAGGAATTGATCGCTCAGGCCATACACATGGCCGGAGACAGAAGAAATGGTCCCTTTGTTCCGGTCAATTGCGCGGCCATTCCAGAGGAGCTCCTTGAAAGTGAGCTTTTTGGCCACGAGAAGGGGGCTTTTACCCATGCCATAAGGACAAGGATTGGCCGTTTTGAGCTCGCCAACAAGGGTACAATTTTTTTAGACGAGATAGGGGACATGAGCCCTTCCCTCCAGGTGAAACTTCTTAGGGTGCTACAGGAACGCCGATTCGAGCGGGTCGGTGGAATGAAGACCGTAGAAATAGATATAAGGGTTATTGCCGCCACAAATATAGACCTTGAAGAAGCAGTGAAGGAAGGCCGCTTCAGGGAAGATCTGTATTATCGTTTGAATGTGATACCTATAAAAGTTCCGCCTTTGAGGGAAAGGGTGACGGACATCCCCCTGTTGCTGGACTACTTTCTGGAAAAATGTAGCTCTAGGAAAGGGGCGTCTGTAAAAGGCATTGATGAAACTGCAAGACAGTGTCTTCTCTCTTATGACTGGCCTGGCAATGTGCGGGAACTTGAGAATGTCATGGAGCGAATGGTCATTCTATCAAACGGGCCTGTAATAACAGTGGAGGATCTTCCGGAAAGGATAGCCAAGGCTGCTGGTATAACCAGTAATAAAGCCCCCCTGGGACAGGAAGTAGGCGGAATCGTCCTTCCTGAGGAAGGCCTTTGTCTTAGCAAGGCAGTCGAAGAATTTGAAAAATCCTTGATAATTCAGGCGCTAGACAGAACAAATTGGGTTAAGAACAGGGCTGCGAAGCTTTTGCAAATGAATCGTACCACTCTTATTGAAAAGATGAAGAAACAAAAGCTAATGGTTTCCAAAGAAAAACGTAGTGCAGCCAAGAAAAGAAAACAGGATGCCGATTCCTAGATTGGCTTGTTTGGAGGCTCAATTAAGTATGGTTTGTAACGGTAAATTCTACTTGAGGCATTTGATGACGTCAGGTCTGGTCCTGGCGATTACAATTTTTCTTTTGATATCTCAGGGTCAGTGCGCCTCGTTGAAAAGGATTGCAATTTTCCCCCTTAGCACCGAAAAGGCGGAATCTTACTCTTACCTTGGTCCTGCAATCAGTGAAATCTTGGCCAGCAGGTTGACTGGCCTTCAAGAGGCGGAAGTAATAGACGAGACCCTCATCAAAAAGGCTCTGGGTCATGATCATCCCATGCCTGCTCCTGTTGAAGCACTAAAAAAGATAGCCCGTAATCTCCACGCAGATTTTTTTCTCACGGGGGCAGTCATATCCCGTGGAAGAGAGATTGCTCTGGATATGACCTTATACCCGCTTAGAGCCGGTGATAAGGCAGAAAAATTTTCGTTCTCCGTCTTATCTGCGGACGAAATACTTCCCAATCTTCAAAAGGTGGCAAGTGAAATAGGATATCAGTTGGCCCATCTTGGCAATGAGGTTACCCCTATGTCCGGGATGCCTGGATATGCTCCAGGAGAACAGGTTTTTTCCAGCGCCGAACGTTCTTCAGATGAGCCGGAAGGGTTGAGTATCGCCAGGATGCATCCTGACCTGTTTTTCCTTGAAGAGGAACAGCAAAAGTCGGATCAAAAGGTAATAGAAAAAGAAGTAAAGGCTGATAAAGGCCAAAAGGGCTTTTCCCTTTTGGCACCGGAAGAGCGTGAATATCCCGAAGATAATGAAGACATTGGCGCAACCCCGGATTATCCGGTTCCGGTGGGGTCGGTCCCGGAACACGATAGAAAGAAGAAGACCTCTCAAGGAAAACAATCTTTCAAGGGAACAAAGGAAGACGAGGAAAAAGGCTGGCTTTCATGGTTCAAACTGCCTTTTCGCGATAAGAAACCTGAGGAAAAGAAGACGGTCACCGTGGCCTCGAGATCCCCCCTTCCATACCCCACGCCTGAAGAAGTGTTTGGTATCAAAAAAAATGAAGTCAAAAGCAGCGATCAGGAAATTTTGTTGAAGAGGGATGTAAAACAAGCGGCTACAGTCCCGGCACCTGAAGGTCAAAGGAAAGAAACCAGGGACGGGAGGGGCTGGTTGTCATGGCTTGGAGGCAACGCCAAGGTCGCCCAGGAGAAAAGGCACCACGAGGCGCCGCCATCTGAAATGCCTGAAGATGGCCCGATATGGCAGTGGTATTAGCCTGGTCGTAAGGATTTATTTTTTTTCTCCAAGTCTCACCTTGATCCGCTTGGACCTGTCTCCCCTAAAGATTGACAGGGTGACGACCTGGCCCGGTTTTTTCCTCCTCACAATCTTCATGAGGGCGCTGCTGGACGTCACTTCCTTTCCATCTACCGCTGTAATGATATCCCCTCCCACGGGATAGGAAATGTTTCCCAGCCTGACCTCGTTCCTGCTGGCCTTGAGGCCGGCCTTGGCTGCAGGACTTCTAGGCGCTACCCTGGTAACCATTGCCCCTTTTTTGACAGGAAGGTCCAGCAGATCCGCCAAGGTCGGATTGATCGTCTGAAGGGTTGCTCCAAGCCAGGCTCTCGTGACGAATCCCTTAGATATTATATGGGATGCTGAAAAAAGCACTGTTTCAGAGGGAAGCACAAATCCGTTCGATGTAAACTGTTTGCCCGAGTTGAAAATCAGGCTGTTCATGCCGAGGACCCTGCCTGAAAGGTCTACCAGGGGCCCTCCAACCGTGGCCTCGTTGACAGTGATGTCGGTTTGGATGACGTCATCCACGAATATTCCATCAGAGGTTTTTAGGCTGCGCTTGCCGCTGCTGATTATGCCTGATTGGACGACAATTCCAGTTCCAAAGGGGTTTCCCGCGGCAATTACCTCTTGTCCTACGGACAGTCTGTCCGTGGTGGTCATTAGTAGCGGCGCCATCGTCTTCAATTTCTTCTCAGGAGCCCTTATGGAAAGTACTGCTATGTCCGTCTCATGATCACATCCCAGAAAGCGGGCAGGCCAGGTGGTGCCGTCGAACAAGGTTACTTCGATCGCGTGGATGTCACTCAAAGTCTGGTAACTGGTCACCACATGGCCTTCATTGTCAATGATAAAGCCTGAGCCCGAGCCCTTGTGGGGCAGGGGTGAAGTATAAAAGGAAGGTGAGAGCTTTGTGCTTCTTACATTGACAATGCCTTTTTCAATCCTTTTGCATACTTGTATCCGTTGTTTTTCTTCTTGTGTCAGGCTGTATGATTTTGGGGCTGTGGAGACCATGATGGTAAAGCCTGCTAGAAGAAGCAGGGTAACAAATTTTAAGAAAGAAAATCGTTTTTTCATCTCAAAACCCCAGAAGAAGTGATGTGGCAACTAATGCGGCAAGAATCATACGGTAATAGGCGAAGGGATAAAAGGTGTGCTTTTCCAGGTAGCGCATTAAAAAAAATATCACACCATAGCCTGAAAAAAAAGATGATGTAAAGCCGGCAAGATACTGAATGCTTAGAGTATGTCCCCCGGCTTCCAGGAGTTTCATGGTTTCATAAAGTCCCGCGCCTGCGATTATAGGGGCAGAAAGGAGAAAAGAGAAACGCGCGGCGCTGGGCCGGTCAAGTTTCAGAAAAAGGCCCACTGTCATGGTAATACCACTTCTTGATACCCCAGGTACGATTGCCAGAGCCTGGGCACATCCTATTGCAAGGGCGTCTTTTACCCCTATGTTGTCAATGTTCCTCATATGTGTTGAGATTCGTTCAGCAAGTATCATAAGGAACGCGACAGCTGTAAGTGTAACGACCACTATCCAGGGTGAACGAAAGGTGCTGGCCGCCAGATCTTCAAGTAGATATCCTAATAGTGCCCCTGGAATAGTCCCGATTGCGAGGAGCAGAAAAAGTCTTCTTTTTTTCCTGTCTCCTCCGGGCAGGATCGAAAATCCCATCTGAAGCCAGTCGGTTCGAAAATAGATAAGCACCGCCAAGAGTGTGCCGATATGGAGGGTGACATCAAAGGCGATGGACGCGCCTTGAACATTTAGGAAATGCTCAGCCAGAACCAGGTGGCCGGAACTTGACACAGGAAGAAATTCAGTGACCCCTTGGACTATGCCAAGGAATATTGCTTCTAAAATTGTCATTATGAAACGCCTCGATAAGTTTTGTTGAGAGATGATAAAATACCAGCTGGGACTATATATCAGGCCAGGACGAATCACAACATAAGGCCCCTGTTTAAACAGTCCGGAACCGGCGGCTTCATCCCGGATTATGCAGTTGGTAAAATCATCAGCCCCGTTCGGCTTTAAACACAAGGGAAATCCGGAGATAACCGATTGCACTTTCTGGGGGAAGATTTTTCTCAGGCGAGCCGATGTTAACTTGTTGATTAAAAAAATGTCTTTGGATATTTGAAGGGCATAGTTGGGGTTCATTTCTGGAAACCGAATTTGTTAGTAATGTGGAACCGAGTTCAGTACCTTGTACAAAAAATGATCATTAAGTGTCGCCCGGGTCTGTTGTGTGAATTTGATTTGGTCAAAAGAAGCTAGATTTAATTCACGGTTTGTGGGTGAGACACTAGGAGGCTTTCAGATATGACGGTAAACAGACGAGACATTGCCGGCCGCATGGTGATGATGGGGCTTCCCTCTTCTTCCATGGATGCTTTTACTCTCTTTCTCATAAGGGAATACAGGATAGGAAATTTTATAATTTTTTCGAGGAACGCCAAAGATGGACCGGCCAAGTTGAGACAACTGATCGATGACCTAAAAGAGGCCTGTCATGACGCAGGACTCCCCACTCCCATAATTGCGGTAGATCAGGAAGGTGGAAGTGTGCAGAGACTAGGAGCACCGTGGTGGGAAGAAATCCCTTCAAACGAAACCATAGGCCTTTCAGAGGAACCCCTTTTGAGTGTAGCAAGGCAGGCGAAAGCCGCTGCTTCAACCATGAAGTCCGTTGGCATAAACTTTAACTTCGCTCCGGTCCTTGATCTGGCTCCTCCCGGGGCAGAGGGGGTACTCAAAAAAAGATCCTACGGTGAGGATCCAGAAAAAACTGCGTGGTTGGGGGGAGAATATATAAAATCTCTCCAGGAGGAGGGGATCGGGGCAACAGCCAAGCACTTTCCTGGGATTGGACGGGTGATCCATGATCCACATGAAAGAATGGCGGTTGTGGAGGTTCCCCGTGAGATATTGTTTGGTGAGATGTATCCATTTAAAAAGGCGATTGATGAGGGAGTATTGGGAATCATGACCTCCCATGTGCTTTTTACTGCCCTGGATGTGGATGAAATTGCTACTTTTTCTTCCATAATTGCCACCGATTTCCTTAGACAGGAGCTGGGTTTTGATCAGCTGCTTTTTACGGATGATATGGAGATGGGAGGAGTCACAGGACATATCAGGCCCGAGGTTGGCGCACTCAAGGCAGTTAAGGCGGGACACGACATGATACTGATTTGTCACAAGGGAGAACTCGTAAAGAAGGCGGTAGAGACATTGGAAGACGGTATTGGGTCAGGAGAAATAAAAAAGGAGCAGGTCTTGAGGAGTCTTGACCGTCAGGAGATGGTGAAGGAAGTGTTGGCTGTTGGCTGAGCTGATCTGCGGGCCTGTTACCGATAATAAAAAAGTTTGAGGCTATAAAGAATTTCGAATCAGGCCCAAGTCTTTTCGTGTTCGTCTAGTAGATTTACAACTTCTCGCTTGGAAAGGTCATACCAGTTTACATAGGCTTCGGCCACGGCAAAGTAGCGTCCACCCCGAATGTTAGGGCAATAGATTTCATCACTTTTAGGGGAGAGTTTGCTTATTGATGCCGGGGACGCAGTAGGCACCGCTATAATAATCTTTTCCGCTCCCATACGTCTCACGCTTTCCACCGAGGCAAGCATGGTAAAGCCCGATGCCAGGCCATCATCGGCAATTATTACCTTTTTACCTGAAAGATCGGGAAGGGGCCTCATCTTTCTGAACAGTCGGTTTCTTTCTTGCAATTCCCTTTTCACCTTTTCAATCCCTTCATCTATCTCATCCTGGGAAAGATCAAGATATGCCAGTAACTCTTCATTGAGGAACACATCACCTTGCAGGGTTACGGCCCCAAAGCCGGCTTCGGGGTTTCCAGGTATTTGGACCTTTCTTACCACTATGCAGTCAAGGGGAAGGTGGAGGCATTTAGAAAGCTCGATGCCAATAGGAACTCCGCCTGAGGGAATTGCTAGGATTATTCCTCCAGACAATTCCTTTTTCCGTTCTTTGAGCATGGAGCAAAGCACTCGTCCTGCGTCAGTGCGGTCTTTGAAAACACGGATCTTGTCCCGTAGGTCGGGCAGTTCAAAAATTTTGGCCATAACCACCTCCTTGAGCCTCTTTTATCAAGGGTAAGCTCGTTTAACCCGACAAGCAACTTGTTTGTGCCTGTGTAATGACAGTCCAGTTTGATTTTGTCATCTTTAGCCAGCCTTGAGCCTCGCATCTTCGGCGAATTCGCCAACTGCATAATCCGGGTTCGATCTCAAAGAGGTCGTCAGGGTTATCTACTTGATGACGTAATGATGATTGCCAATTAATCTGTACTGGTCCATTATAATTCATAGATGGTGAGTAAAATGTCTCCAGCCTGCCATATTGGACTTTCCCATTATGGTTTGGAATGGTCCTGCTGGATTTTTTAGTCCCCGATATTCATGAATCTCAAGGACGAGGTGGAGGATAAGACCATGAGGTTTTTCGTTATGGGAGGAACAGGTTTTATTGGAGGCTATCTCCTGCGTTTTCTGGTCAAGAAAGGACATGAAGTGACAGCGCTTTCACGATCCCGGTCAAAGGCTGAGAATTTGCCATCAGGGGTGAAACCCCTGGTCGGAGATCCGCTGAGTCCTGGAGAGTGGCAGGAAGAGGCCGCTTCATCCCAGGTTATAATAAATCTGGTAGGCAGACCTATTCTTGCCAGGTGGACCAGGCAGACCAAGGAGGAAATACTGGAGACGAGGGTCCGTTCCACCCAGATGGCCGTCCAATCCATACCCAGGAAAAGAGCCAGTGAGATGACCCTTATTAACGCAAATGCTGTCGGGTATTATGGAAGTGCAGGAAATGAGATCATCACTGAAGAAAATGGACCTGGCAAAGGCTTTTTGGCCCATGTCACAGTCAGGTGGCAGCAGGAGGCGGAGATGGCCCGGGAAAAGGGGGCAAGGGTGGTTGTCAGTCGCTTTGGAGCAGTCCTTGGAAGAGGGGGCGGAGCATTCGGCCAGATGCTTCCGCCTTTTCAGCTGGGAGTCGGGGGGAGACTGGGTAGCGGGCGTCAGTGGTTTTCATGGATTCACGTCATGGATCTCGTGAGGGCTATCCTGTTCGTTGCGGAAGAGAGAGAAATCGATGGTGTAGTTAATATGGTTTCCCCAAACCCCGTGACCAATCTTGTGCTAACCAAAACCCTTGCCAGACTTCTAAATCGTCCGGCGATTTTGCCTGTGCCGGGTTTTGTTTTGAAACTTGCCATAGGGGGTGCCGCTGAGATAGCATTGGACGGGCAAAGAGTGGTGCCAGCCGTCCTTGAAAGGGCTGGGTTCCCATTTAATTTTCCTACTCTGGAAGAGGCCCTTCGAGATCTCTTGGGTAAATAGGTGAGGGGAGGGGCCATGAAGGTCCTTATAGCTGGAGCCGGAAAGAGCGCCAGGGAGCTTTTGCGCAGATTGGGCCAGAGCTGGGTTGTTACTCTTATAGACTCGGATGCCAGTCATCTGGAAAGACTGAAGACTTTTTCCCAGGTGGGTGCAATGATTCAGGGGGACGCCTCGAGTCGGGTCGTTTTGGAGGAGGCCGGTCTGGCCGGGCATGATTATGTGTTGGCCCTTACCAACCGTGACCCAGTCAACCTGGAAGTGTGTCGTATAGCGAAGGAAGCAGGAGTTACAAATCTGGCGTCTCTGGTAAATGACAGTGCTCTTATACCCAACTTCAATGAATTGGGCGTACGTTCTATCTGCGGTTGCCTTTTGGTGGCAAGGGAAATGGAGCTATTCCTGGAAAGTCCCCGCCTTTTTGTCACTACCATAGCCAAGGGGACCGGACAGGTCATGGAGCTTAAGGTTACCAAGAATTCTAAGGCGGTTGGCAGGAAACTGAAGGATTTCGGGGCAAAGGACTGGCTGGTTGCCGCTATACACAGAGAAGGGCGTCTGGTGATTCCCCATGGCGAGACGGTCATTCAAGCCGGAGACAGCCTTACCATAGTGGGCAGAAGTGAACTTTATCGTACCATATTTCACCTTTTTACAGTAGAGGAGCCTGATTTTCCCCTGGAATTCGGACAGGACATCTTGCTATATTTAGACAAAATGAGGCCGGACGAATTCCTCTCTACTGCTCAGGAGGCACTTTATCTGGCGAGTAATACAAGGGGGCAGGGTATCCATGTTCTGGCAGATGAGACAAACGCTCCACAGGTTGATGCGATAAAAGACAAACTTGAAGAGAGTGTCGATGTTTCAGTTGAAATGTCTCTTGGAGGATTAGAGGAAAGACTGGTCCAGATGACCCACAATCATAGCATAGGGTGTGTAGTCCTGTCTCATAGGCCCTTGATGCCAATCCAGAATTTCCTGGGTATTCCAACAGTCATAGCCCTGGCCCACAGGCTCGCGTGTCCCATGCTTGTCAGCAGAAAGACATATCCATACAAACACATATTAGTGCCCTATTCGATGACACGTTCTTCCGCCATGGCCCTTGAGCTTGCCATTGATCTGGCCAAGCAGCTTGAAGCAAAGGTGGACGTGGCTGTGGTAGAACATCCTCTGTCTTCCGGAGGAAACGGGACCAGGGAGTGGGTTGACCAGGCATTTTCCCAGGCAAGAGACATTGGAAAGCTTCATCATTTTGCCTTGGGGGAGAGGAGGCTAAGGGGAAACGTGGTAAAGGAGCTTTCCGAAATCACCAGTGAATATGATCTTCTTGTTCTGGGCAGCACTACTAGAAGCATTTCCCTCTTGAGGCCTCATGTCGGTGAGCAACTTTTGAAAAAGGGGCATTGTTCAACCCTGGTGGTAACATGAATTCCAGTCAGGCCCTGGCACTTTTTATAATAGTGGTTGCAGGTGTTGCCCTGCCCCTTGTGGCAAGAAGGATTTCTACTCCGGCCATGGTCCTTGAGATACTTTTTGGGGTCATTATTGGTCAAAGTGGGCTTAAAGAGTCGTTTTCTGGAGAATGGCTCTATTTTCTGGCCCATTTCGGTTTTTTGATGCTCATGTTTTTAGCGGGGCTTGAGATAGATTTTTCCGCAATGAGGAAGGAGTCCCCACAAAGACTTTTGATCTTCGGCGCCATGTTTTTTGTAACGGTTTTTCTCTCATATGGAGCGTCACGCTTGATGGGATATTCCATGTTTCTCGCCTTGGTGCTTTCCACAACATCACTCGGCCTTGTCCTCCCAACATTGAGAGACCTTGGACTCACCCGGACCCCTTTGGGTCAGAGCGGACTTGTTTCCGCGACCCTGGCCGATTTTCTCACGTTACTGGGACTTACGGCCTATGTACTCTATCATGACTATGGCCTGGATTGGAGAATGATAAAGCCAGTTCCTGTGTTCGCCTTTTTTGCAGCGACACTTTGGGCTGTAAAGCTTTGGACATGGTGGAATCCTGAAAAGGCACTGTCTTTACTAGGGGAATCAGATCCTTCAGAGCTTGCGGTAAGAGCAGCCTTTGCTTTGTTATTTGTGTTTGTGGCAATATCAGAGTTTTTGGGTCTGGAACCTATCTTGGGGGCTTTTTTAGGCGGAACCATAATCGCCGCTGTCTTTCCAGAACGGGGTCTGCTCGAAAAGAAACTTATCGGGTTTTCTTTTGGGTTTCTCATACCGATTTTTTTCATTTATGTGGGGACCCAGTTTTCAATAGAATCCATCGCCTCACTAGACATCATCATTCTGACCCTTGAACTTTTGATAGCAGCGATTGTTATAAAGATTCTGCCTTCGTTTATGCTTCGTCTGGGAGGACTCTCATCTAAGGAGTCAATAATGGTGGGGGTCCTTTTGAGTGCAAGACTGAGCCTGATAATAGCTGCCACAGAAATAGGAGTGGAGAAGAATATCCTGCCAGCGCATCTTGAGCCGTCCATTATACTGGTGGCCTTGGTTACCTCGTCCTTCTCGCCCATAGCCTTTAGAAAAATGGCTAAGAAATGGATGCCGGAATCGGTGTCCGCCTAATTTTTTAGCGAATGTTATTAGCTAGCCCGGATTATTCACGAACAATTTAATGGGCTATTCATGTGCATGTAAAAAACAGTGTGTTTTAATGAAGATGTCAGGAAAATCGCAATTTAATAAACATAATCAGGTAGATATGAAACTTAGTTAAATTGTTCATGA
>CAZUIH010000039.1:0-17433 GCA_964620365.1 uncultured Desulfobacterales bacterium
TTATCCTCACGGAAAAATATTACTTATGTTCCCCACGCCTGTGGGGATGAACCGATCGTTCCAATCTGTTGGCTTAGTGGCGAGATATGTTCCCCACGCCTGTGGGGATGAACCGCGTTGGCTCAATGATCCCGCCAGTATGAAACAATGTTCCCCACGCCTGTGGGGATGAACCGACCTAGATGCCCTGATACCAGGCGTTTCAAGGATGTTCCCCACGCCTGTGGGGATGAACCGGCATGGGACGGATTTGTACCTCCTCCCGCACTATGTTCCCCACGCCTGTGGGGATGAACCGGTTGCTTCTGGTGCGTTGGGGTATTCGCGTCGATGTTCCCCACGCCTGTGGGGATGAACCGCTGTTATGCAAGACCCATTTGAATCAAACATAATGTTCCCCACGCCTGTGGGGATGAACCGTCAGGAACAGAGGCAAGAGGCTGTAGATAAATATGTTCCCCACGCCTGTGGGGATGAACCGGCTTCTATCTCTGTTCCTCAGACACAGGACCAATGTTCCCCACGCCTGTGGGGATGAACCGTGACTCCTCCAGCTGACGATATTCCGGCTGATATGTTCCCCACGCCTGTGGGGATGAACCGTCTACCTTTAGCATCTATACAGTCCTCGTAGCATGTTCCCCACGCCTGTGGGGATGAACCGGCCGTTATTATAGGTGCAGCGCGTATTATTATATGTTCCCCACGCCTGTGGGGATGAACCGTCCTTGGCTACGGAATTGAGGGAGACTCTAATATGTTCCCCACGCCTGTGGGGATGAACCGACAATTCTTTTGCTTTGTCCTTGGTGAGTTGCATGTTCCCCACGCCTGTGGGGATGAACCGAGTGCGAAATTCGAGGCAGGATTTCCAGGGATATGTTCCCCACGCCTGTGGGGATGAACCGATGTCCTTGTGCAATTTCCTATTTACTATGACATGTTCCCCACGCCTGTGGGGATGAACCGTCATGGAGGCGTACAAAACCCTGCGCGCCTACATGTTCCCCACGCCTGTGGGGATGAACCGGCTCTGAATTGAATGACAGTCGCTTCAGACCTCCAGGGGCCCTTTAACTATCTTTTCCTAAAATGAAATCAAGCGCCTCATAAAACGGAAACAGGATTGTTGCGATCAAGTGAATTAATGACAAGTCCTGTCAGAATCTTTGGGTAAAAATAGGTGGACTTGTGGGGCATGGTAAGCCCTGCGTCCGCGACGTCCAGGACCTGGGACACCGGAGTGGGCCGCATGAAGAACAGCATTTCCCCTGCCTGTAATCCTTTGATGGCATCCACCCCGTCCGCCGTGTACCGTAAGGACATGTCCGTCTCCATCTGGTGAAGATCAACAGACAAGAGCTCCTTCATCACCACCTCTTCAAGCATTACCACATCTAGCCTTGATATCTGGGGTGGTAGGTGCCCCAGGAGTTTTTCACGGATATCTTCTTTGAGCCACCATATCTGTGGGTTTTTCCTGTTGCCGAAGAGGACCCCGATTCCTGAGTCAGAGGGCCTTGACGACAGTTTTTCCTGCAAAATGGCTGACATTTTTTCCGCAGTCATTCCGGACGCACCTTGTACTTCCTCAACAGTGAAAAGTCTTGAGGCCGACTCGATAACATCCTCCGGATTGGCTGTGGGCTGCATGGTTAAAATTCTGTGGGTTGGCAGTACAACCAGGCCAGGATCGGTTGCGTCCACCAGGTATGCCATGCAGTAGTTGTATGGCATGGTGGGATCATCGCCATATTTTTCCCTCATGAGGTTCTTATATTCAAGGGCGGTGGTATAGCGGTGGTGGCCGTCGGCAATATATAACGCCGAGTCCGCAAATGCCTTCGAAATGGCACGCAACTGTTCCTCATCGCTCAACCTGAAAAAGCGGTGAATGTTGCCCTGTGCGTCATCTACTGAACACAGTTCCTCGCTGTTTCCTGCAGACAACAGTCTCTTTGCCTCCTCGTTGCCGCGGTAAAAGAGAAAGATCTGACTGAATTGTGCCTTTGTTGCCTCCAGGAGCTTCAACCTGTCTTTTGTTACCTTGTTGAAGGTCTGTTCGTGGGGAAGGATTATCGACTTTTCCCATTCTTCTATGTTTATGAGTGCTATGAAGCCCTTTCTGCAAAATTTGGTGTTGTTTACCGTAAATTCGGTGTGATATGGATATATGGACGGAGTCTCTTCCATCAGGAAGATTTGTTCCTCCAGCCATTTTTTCAACAGCTGTTTGGCATATTCATACTTGTTTGGCGTCCCGGTTCCAGGGTTGTCATTTGGGTCGGGGAGTTCCAGGGAGAAGATGTTGTACGGATTTTGGGAAACTATTTTATCTCTTGTATCTTTATCAACTACGTCATATGGAGGAGCAACAAGGGTGTCCATGGGGCCCGCCTTTTCCAGGTTGTATCTTAGCCCCTTAAAAGGTAGAACTTTCGCCATAATATGCCTCATTCTTCTGTTTATGATTAGGTGATCTCTGAAAATTAGCCATTTAGCCCGATGTTTGTGTTCCTCGCAGGTGAAAAATGCTCACACACAGAGTATGCCGCGCCCTTTGCCTCCTTGCGCCTTGTCCTTGGACAAAAAAGCTAATTTTGGGAGGTTCCCATTAGTCGTAGACGGGAACTAGCTACTATGACATGCGTAGTACGTCAAGAAGAATTGGAAGGGCATCAGCAGACTTCTAAAAAAGGACGCGGATGCCAACCTGCGATTGGCCATATCCCGCTTGGGGTAAACTCAAAAAAATGTCTTGTTACCAGATAACTGCGGTGCTCATCGGCAAAAAAATTAATTCTTAGAAGTCCCCTTTGGTTTTGCTGAACCGTGGTCGAGGGCAAAACTGGCCTTTTGGGACGCGGAGCCTTGTAATCAGTCATTTGGGGGTGCCAGTAGCACAAATTGATTTTTACCCGATCTCTTTGCCTCATACAGTGCCTTGTCAGCACGCATTATCAATGTCTTAGGGGTGTCTCCTGAAGACATTTCCGATATTCCGAGAGAAAGCGTGATCCTGAAACGTTTTCCCTCCTGGGGAATGGTAAAGACATATTTTTCAATTCGTGCTTTTAGTCTTTCAGCGAGTGCGATTCCTTCTGTTCCCGAGGTATGTGGAAGGATGATTACAAACTCATCGCCGCCATATCTGTAGACAGAGTCTATTTCTCTTATGGAGCTCTTCAGAATTTGTGCTAGCTTTTGAAGCACCTTGTCGCCTGCGACATGTCCGTAGGTGTCGTTTACATTTTTAAAGTCATCCACGTCCAGCATTATTACGCTCAATGGATTTCCGTATCTGTCAGCCCGGGCGATTTCCCTTGCAAGGTCTGCGTCCAGTGCGTGGCGGTTGTTCAGTCCTGTCAGATGATCAGTCCTCAACCTGGTATAGAGATCGGCTATGATTCGAGTTTGTCTTTCAAGGGTGTCTTCCGTCTCCTCGGCCTGGTTTTTTAAAGCCTCCTGGTGAATTATCAATTGGTCTATTTCATTTTTTACAAGGGAATTATCTTTCAGATTGACTATTCGCTCCAGGCTGCTGTCAATGGTACCCATATGGCTTTTTGTTCCGGAGACAAAGGAGCTTACAGTTTCCTGTACGCCGCTTAAAATCTCATCTGTTTCCCTTAGAAATACTTCGGCTCTCTTGGGCGACATTGAATAATGGTTTGTCCTTTTTGATTTTAAGACATCTGTAAAATCCTCATAATAGGCAACTTTCCAGAATTCGCCGTCATAGATGTCCGGCCAAGGCAAAAGACCACGTTTTACGATCATCTTAAGCGCGATACGTGCGACTTCGGTAACCTGTTGGGCAATAAGCCCGTATTCCGATTTGATGGACGAGTTGTTTTCGGTCATTTTTTTGTCTTAAGAGCTTTTTTAAAATGAGAATCTTATAATGATTATTAAATAAAAGAAAGAGTCGACATGGTCAATTATTAAAAAAGGTGATTGCAAACTTACATGGCGCCGGTTTTTCGCCGTAAATCCATGAACGCATTATCGGATCGTTTAGATCCTTATGACAGGACAGGCAGATACCTACATAGAGTATCCTTTCCAGTTCCTTCTGGTTGAATGGCCTCAGGTATTCCCTTGAGGTGTGGACCAATGGTGTTCCGTTAATTGATACAAAGCTGTCCAGCGCATGATCTATTTTTAGAAGGGGCTGTCTTGGCGACATGGCACTGGTGAATTGCCAGCCCTTTTCCCCCAGGCTGATGGTGCCGAGTCCAAGTCCGAGTGCCCGCGGGTCCTGATGGCACTCCGCACATGATCTTCCTTTTTTCTGGGTAGTGTGCGGATCCATCCATGATACCGTGATCCTTTTGAAATCTTTGACCCATTTTCCTCCGCTGTCCAGGAAGGATATGAAGTCCTGTCAGCCAGGCACTAGTATCACGACCTCCCCATCATCGGTTTCTTTTTTACGATACCTGTCTGAACGGTCTGGTTCATGTGTTGCCGGTTTTTCGAGAATGCCAAGGGGCGGCACCTCGTACCTTATGAATGACCTGAATTCCTTCCACTGGCCGGGAGTCTCTTTGATTGATATTTTGTCCAGTTGGGATTTGCTACCATCCCTTTTTACATGGCATCCGTAACATTGAGGGACCCATGTCGCATGACATGCCTGGCAGCTCAAGCGTCTGTGGGCACTGTTTTTACACTGGATAGGATCAGGGGGATCAAGGGGATGCGCTTTTTTATCGGCCTTTCCCGTCAAGAAAAATCTGCCGTTTTCTTTTTTAATGCCTGTGATCCGTGGGATATCCGAATTCTGTTTGCCGGTTGCACCTGGTGGGGTCAACAAGGCAGCAGATTCCGCATTCAACCGAGCATTTTCTGAAAGTGTCTTTTCATCTCCATGACAGGATGCGCACTTTATCTCCAGCTGATCCTGCATATGTGCGTGTTGTGTGCCGTCGCCCATTACCTCTTTTTGTGTGTGGCAGTCTATGCAGATCAGTCCGGCCTTGTGGTGCACATCCTCCGGAAGCGGATTATAGAAACGGCCATCTATCAATTCGTGATCAGTGAAATCCCCTCCATGAAATGGGGTGCCGTATCCCTCGGATTCCAGCTTTCCCTGGTATGAAAGTCCAATTCGTCCGCTCCTGTTGTGACACCGTATACAGTTTTCCATCGGGATGTCCCTGGTTATCAGTGGATGGCGTTTTTTTTGGGCCAGCTCCTCTTCCGGCTTTTTTAGGTGACATGCCGTGCATCCACCCCCTTTTTCTGCCAGAAAACTTGGAAACGTCCTTCTTTCCATCCAGAGGTGACAGGTCCCGCACAGCTTTCTGTAGTAGTCCAGTGCCGGTGAATTAAGACCTGTATCCTTGAGGGTTTTGACTGTGAGGGTATCGTTGATGTCGGGATGTTCTTTCCAATAATAGCGGAGCGTGCTGATGATACCCCTGTTGGTTGCCATGAGGGAGTTTTTGACCCATTTGACCTGATTTTCATGGCAACCTGCCTGGCCGCAGGTACGCTCAGCAAACTTGAGCTCTCCTGGATTCAGGACCATTTTGTAGTGGGCAAGTTTTTTGTCCAGTGTCAGTGGATTGCCCATGTGGCAGATGGAGCAGCCCAGTACATCCCTTGCATGCGCCTTGTCAGTTTTCTCCTCGTGACATGAAAGGCATAGGTCGACTTGTCCGCTTGTTGTCCTGCTGATTTTGCGCGGCTGACTACTTTGGGGATTATCTTCTCCTATTGTCGCTTTCAACCTGTCAGGGGCAAGTAATGACAGGAAGAAGAGAGAAAAAAAGAGAAGGGTGATCAAGGTCAGGAAGGATCTCATAGAAGTAAAATGCACGTATTTCTTCTTTGAGTCAATAGCGATAGATGCCCTGGTCCATATATGGCCTTTGTATAAGGGGTTTTGGGGCCAACTCTAGAGACACGAAGGGCTGCCTGCGATTTTATCCCCCAGATTGAGGCATTTTTTTGCGAAATAAATAAAAAAAGGCAGCAATTGCTGCCTCTTATTTCCTTTTTTGGAGCGGGAAACGGGATTCGAACCCGCGACTTCAACCTTGGCAAGGTTGCACTCTACCACTGAGTTATTCCCGCATTTCCGATTGCGGAACACATAATAAAGTTGGCCCCCCTTTATGTCAAGACCCTATGTGGAAACAGTGTGCGGAACTGTCCTGGAAGGACAGTAGCTGCTATGGTACACTAGGCTAATTCAAACGATGGCTGGAATTGAACTGAAATGAATATACGCAACGGAGTAGGTGACTACCTGGAATTTTTGGAAAAATATTCCGATATCAGGGATGAAATCGAGTATCATGAGGTGCTTCCTCCGTTGGAACCTGTTTATGGTGACGTTTCTTTTTCATGGAGTAGAGAAATTCAGGGTATCCTGAACAGTATCGGCATAAAGAGGCTCTACTCCCATCAGGCCAGGGCGATTGATTTGATCAGGGCTGGAAGGCACGTCGTCGTTGCTACTCCCACTGCAAGTGGCAAGTCCCTCGTATACAACCTTCCTGTCATTGATAGAGTAATCGAGGAACCCGAAAGCAGGGCACTTTACATCTTTCCACTTAAGGCCCTTGCCCAGGACCAGATGCGGCATCTTGGAGAACTTTCCGCCTGTTTAGAAAGAGAGGCGGCTCCCACATTTGCGATCTACGACGGAGACACATCCTCCTGGAATAGAAAAAAGATAAGGGATCTTCCGCCCAATGTGCTACTGACAAATCCCGAGATGCTGCATCTGTCTTTGCTTGCGCATCATCAAAGCTGGTCCAGATTTTGGAGGAACCTCTCCCATGTGGTCATAGATGAGGTCCACACCTATCGCGGAGTCATGGGGTCCCACATGGCCTGGGTCTTCAGAAGGCTCAACAGGATTTGTGACTATTATGGCGCGGATCCCACGTTTATATTTTGTTCCGCAACGGTTGGTAATCCAGGTGAACTTGCATCCGAGCTTACCGGTCTTAGGGTGGTGCCGGTCACAGAGAGTGGATCTGCCCGGGGAAGACGTCACGTGCTTTTTGTAAATCCCCACGGGACTGCGGCCCAGGCGGCAATAAGGCTCCTTCAGGAGGCACTGAAACGCAATCTTCGCACCATTGTCTACACGCAATCAAGGAAATTGACTGAGCTTATTGGGATATGGATACGTCAAAGGGCTGGGAAATTGAGTGACAAGGTAAGCAGTTACAGGGCAGGGTTTCTTGCTGATGAAAGGAGAGAGGTGGAAAGGAAGCTTGCCAGCGGAGAGCTCCTGGCAGTGGTGTCCACAAGTGCCCTGGAACTGGGTATTGATATAGGTTCACTGGATCTGTGCATACTGGTTGGCTACCCTGGGACTGTAATGGCCACGTGGCAAAGGGGGGGAAGAGTAGGTCGCAGCAACCAGGATTCAGCCCTTGTCCTAGTGGCCCAGGAAGACGCGCTTGACCAGTATTTCATGAGAAAGTCAAGGGGATTGATTCCCCGTCCACCTTAAAGCGCTGTCGTCAACCCTGATAACAGGGTAATTATGAATCGCCAGCTTGTGTGGGGCGAATCTGAATTGCCCCGGAGTGCTGGCGAACCACTGATGAAAGCGCGGTCAGTTCGCTCCTGTGTAAGTGAGTTGGAAGAAAGAGGCGGGCTTCTCAGGAGCGGTGAGGGTGACAGGTGGTTCTCAGCCAGGAAAATGGTCCATCGGACCATCGATCTTAGGGGAGCCGGGAGATCGTTTCAGATCTTTTCAAGGGAGGAAGGGCGGACGGTAGGGCAGATAGACGGTTTCAGGGCTTACCGTGAGACACATCCAGGGGCCGTCTATCTACACAGGGGGCTTACCTATGTAGTGGAGGAGCTCGATCTGTCTAGCCAGATGGTCTATGTGCGGCAGGCATCCGTTGATTATTTTACGAGGGTGAGAGGTAACAAGACCACGGAGATACTGGAGGTCCTGGACACAAAAAGGGTCAATGGCACCAATGTTTGCCTTGGAAGGCTCAAGGTCACGGACCAGGTCACTGGCTTCGAGCGTAGGCAGGTCAGGGGGCAGCGGCTTATCAATATAGTGCCGCTTGACCTGCCGCCCCAGGTCTTTGAGACAGAGGGGTTCTGGATCGAGATCCCTGCTGGAATCCAACGCGAGGCCGAGAAAGACTTCCGTCATTTCATGGGGGGAATACATGCCATTGAACATGCGGCCATAGGGATAGTGCCGCTCATTGTCCTGACCGATCGAAACGACCTTGGGGGCATATCCACTGTCTACCACGATCAGGTTGGCAAGGCCGCTGTTTTCATATATGACGGCATACCTGGCGGAGCGGGGTTGAGCCGGGAGGCCTACAGAAAGGCCGATGAAGTCCTTAGATTGACCTACAAGACCATCAAGGAGTGCGGGTGTGAAACCGGATGCCCGTCATGCGTGCATTCTCCAAAGTGCGGTTCCGGCAATCGTCCCATCGATAAGGGGGCTGCGCTTTTCATTTGTAAGGGCCTGTTGAAATCTGGAGCCAGGTTGGAAAGGGTAGGAGGGCAGATGAAAAGGGAAAACTCGGCCAGGGGGGCAGGGCACGGAAGGATTGAAATCGAGAGGAGTGATTTGCAGTTGCCGAGACAGGATCTGAAAGAGGGCGGCGGAGCCATCCGGTGCGCCTTTGGAGTATTTGACCTAGAGACCCAGCGTTCAGCGCAGGATGTCGGAGGTTGGCATCGTGCCGACAAGATGAAGGTCAGTTGCGCGGTTCTGTATGATTCAAGATCGGATTCCTTCTTTGAATTCCTCGAGGAGGACATACCGAAACTTATTGAACATCTTTCGGAACTGGAACTGGTTGTCGGGTTCAACGTAAAGCGTTTTGATTACAAGGTGCTAAGGGGCTACAGCCAGTTTGATTTTACTTCTCTGCCAACCCTCGACATACTTGAAGAGGTTCACAAAAGACTTGGATACAGGCTTTCACTGGATCACCTTGCAAGCATTACCCTAGGTGCCAAAAAAAGCGCAAACGGCCTAATGGCCCTAAGGTGGTGGAAAGAGGGGCGAATAAGACAGATAGTGGATTATTGCAGACAGGATGTGGCAATTACCAGAGATCTTTTCCTTTACGGAAACGAAAAAGGTCATCTCCTATTCAGGAACAAGGCCGGAAATATCGTACGTGTCCCGGTCGACTGGTGATTGCCAGCCATAATCCCGAAATATGCACTCCATGCCCCGGGTTAACAGTTACTTTTTCACTGGCAGCTCAATGGTGAAGGTGGTGCCCCCTCCAGGAGTGCTGTCTACCCTGATATCCCCTCCGTATTTTTGAATTATCGCAAAGGAGATTGAAAGACCCAATCCTGTTCCATGGCCCTTGGTGGAAAAGAAAGGATCAAATATCCTTTCCTTTACATCCTGGGTCATTCCTATACCCGTATCTTTGATTTTGCACCACACAACATTATCGTTCCCGTTGGTCATAACATGTAGTTCACCGCCCTGGGGCATTGCGTCAACGGCGTTGAAGATCAGGTTCGTCAATACCTCCCTTATCTCGGAAGGGCTCACTCGTACCGGCGGGCAGTCCTTCAGCTCGGTACGAAGGATTATCGAACGCCCCTTTCTCCTGGGCTCATGGTGCCACTTGGGCTTGGTCATCAAGATTACATAGCTTACCATTTTATTTAATAGGATATCCTCGATGTCTTCCCGGAGGTTTCTGCCCATGTGACGGAGTCGGTTCACCATGGCCGCCCCATCCCTCACAGACATCTCGATGGCCTTCAGGTTTTCACGGAGGGATTCCTCATCCTTTGGAAGCCTTTTGTCCATGAGATAACAGTGGGTCCCTATGGAATGGAGGACGTTGTTGAAATCGTGGGCAACTCCTGCGGCTAGCTCTCCCAACACCTTGAATTTTTCCGCCTGGCGTAACCTTTCCTTCAGCCTTTTTTTCTCGAGGGCCTTCCTTATTGAGTGTAAGAGATAACCTGTCTCAAAGGGTTTTGTGATAAAATCGTCTGCGCCTTCCTGCAGGGATCTTATGGCGTTTTCCAGGTCCGTGTATGCAGTGAGCATTATTACTGCTGTATCAGGGTATTCCTGTTTGACTTTAGGGAGCAGGTCAAGTCCGCTTCCGTCGGGGAGATTTATATCAAGTATGATTACGTCGGGCCTGAACGTGGTCAGCTTTGCAAAGGCATCTTTCAGGGACGGCGCCTTCTCTGTTGAAAAATGATTTTTTTTCAATATCTTACAGATAATGTCCAGAGTATCTATAAAGTCTTCGACTACCAGAATTTGGCCAATTGTGTGCTGAGCAGCCTCCATGCATCCCTCCTCATTGTTTGTCAAGATCTACACTGGGTAGCCATATGGAAAATGTGGTTCCTTTATGCGGTTTGGAATCTACTTCTATATATCCGCCATGTCTTTCCACCACACCTTTTACAATGGCCAGACCAAGGCCTGTGCCACCCCTTGCCCTGTGAGCCTGGTAAAAGGGTTCAAAGATATGTGGAAGATGATCTTCTGCTATTCCTTCTCCTGTGTCCGAGACCTCTAAGAATATCCCCTTGTCTTTCTCTCTGCCCGATATTTTCACGGTTCCATCCGGTGGGGTAAACTTGTAACTGTTACTTATAAGATTTGTAAATAGATCATGAAGCCTGGTTTTGTCACCCTTAATTTTCAAATTGGGTTCGAGGTCAATAACCAAGTTTATTTCTCCCTTGAGGGAATTCAACTCTTCTACGCATTCTGTTATTATCTGACCGATATCAATAGTGGTTATTTCGAGAGGGGCCTGGCTGGAATCAAGGCGTACTATGTCCAGAATTTCTTCTACAAGTCTTTTCATGTTATTGACGTTTCTTCCAACCGAGGTGATTGCCTCCTGGGCATCCTTGCCGATTTCATTCAGTTCATACTGACACAGGTAGTCTATATTCGCCTTTATGGCGGTTAGAGGAGTCCTCAGCTCGTGGGAGGCGCTTCTCAAAAAGGCATTTTTGACATTGTACATCTGTTTTATTTCTGAGTAGGCCGCCTGAAGGTCATCTTTGGCCTTTATCAACTCACGAATTGTCTTTTTAAGGGTTAGAGTGCGTTCCTCCACCCTCTTTTCCAGGGCTTGATTCATCTTTTCAAGCCGTTCATTCATGTCTTCCAGTTTACGCTGGCTGGTTATCACCTGCTCTGTCATGCGATTGAATGCGCTGGCAAGTTCACCTATTTCATCCTTTGAACGTATCTCAATTTTAGGCGGAAAGGTCTTGTTCCTAACCATGTCAGCCGCGATTTTCAGCCTTTTGAGCGGACCTGTTACCAGACGCACCGAAAAGAGGGTGAGCATTATGGACAGTACGGCTACAGCAGCTACTACCAGAAGAGACTTCTCCGTGACCGCATTCAATGCCTCTTTGCTGTGTTTCAGGGATATTCCAAGGCAAATGGTTCCGAGATATGTCCTTTTTTCCTTTTCCCTGTATCCCTCGAGTATCAAGGCGTCGGTATTTTGGGGAAAGTGTTCGGACACCGTGGCACTTATCAGCCACAGGTTTTCTGACTTTTGGATTGAAAAGTTTGAATTGTGCCGTACATCCTCCTGAGTGAAAGCGGTGGTGAAGCCTAAGGATTTCAGCTCCTGCTTATCGGGAATCTTGCCGTAATGGCCAAGATTTTCTCCTTCCCCGTCTTCCACCCATGCAAAGGTTACATCTTCGTATTCTGAAAGAGATCTCAAAAGGTCACTTATATACTCCTTATTATGGATCATCAGCCCGTAACGGCAGTTTGTGGCCAGACTCTTGGCAAGGGAAAGATATCTGTTCTTTAAACTGGAATATAGAAGATCCTTTTGATGATTCAGGAAAAAGATCTCCAGTCCTGCAAAACTTATCAAAAGCACTGAGGTGGTTAACATCAGAAATTTGAGGGAAAGGGTAAGACGCAGTATCATCTTGTTGTTTATCAATAAGGGATGGACCCTTTTGACATCCTAATTAATGAATCATCTAGCTCAATACCCAGGAGTCTTGCAATTCTGTGGTTGAAAACAGGCACTACTTTATCAGGATGAACAAATGGTAGGTTTTCTACCTTTTCTCCTTGAATTATTCGAAGGGCCAAAGTACCAGCCTTTTTCCCTATTTCGTAATAGTCGCTGTCTAGAGAAAACAAGGCCCCTGACTTTGTAAAATTCCTTGACAGTCCCATGAAAGGCATTTTGTGCCTCAAAGTAAATAGTATCAGGTGCGGAGTTATGACCGGGTTGTAAATGGTGCTATCTGGCACTGCCAGAAGGGCATCGGCTGACTTCGTCAGTTCTTCCAGCCTGTTGGTTATGTCAGCAATATCGTGAATCTTCAATGGGACAATGGTGACCCCAAGGCTCGGGGCCTCACTAACGGCAATGTCAATGAGATCTTCCGTGTTTTCTGTATATATTATGCCGATTTTCTTGAGCGTAGGCACGATCAACTTGAACCACAATATCTGCGTCCTGATCGGTATGTCTAGCAGTACCCCTGTTGTCCTGGGGTCATCCATTATTTTCTTTCCCGGATGAAGAACCATGGACAGGACTATCGGAGTTTTTACAGGAGAATCGATGGTTGTCAGTGTTGCCTCGGTACCTATGGGAAGGATAACCTGGGGATCAAAGTCTGAAATAGTTTTTTGAAGGCCATTCTTTTTGTCAATGTTGGTAAGATATATCACCTTTATTTGGACCGGAGACGGGTTTTCCCCAAAAAAATCCTTGATGCCGTTTGCCGCCTTTTGATAGGGCCAGAGGTTGCTGCTCATTACAATCAGGGCGCGATGTGCCTTGCCGTCTCCATTGGCGCCCAATGAGGTGGAATGAAACAGCAAAATCTGCGCAAAAATGAGAGTCAGGATTCTAGTAATTATGGCTTTGCATCGATACATAGCAAATCTAATCCATTAGAAGTGAAAGGATATACGCCCAGTTATCGTGGTATCTACCTTTTCTCCCAGCGGGTATTCCTTATGGAGGTTATGGAAAATGTTGTGAATACCACAGACTATGTTCCAATTTTTTCTAGGGGGAGAATAACCTATGGAAAAGTCTCCGAAAGTATAGGCCTCTATCTGCTGCCATCCCGTCTCCGTGGAATTTTCAAATGGAAAAATGTTAGAAGTTTCTTGCATAGTGCTGCATGAATAGTCACCTCTATCCTGCCAATGGATCCTGAGGTCCGCCCAGAAGCCCTGGGGATGGTCATATCGTATTTCTCCGTTCAGTTGGTGGGTAGGAACTGGCCCAAAGGTGGCTCCCCTTACCTTACCTTTCCATATATAGCTGTAATTTAAACGGAAAAGCCATGTGAGGGATGGGCGGTACGAGACATCGAGTTCCACTCCATATTGTTTGCCATCATAGGAGTTTTGGGTTCTTAGGCCCCAGACGTCTTCCGATTGTTCAAATTTCATGTCAATTACGTCCAGATACTTGTTGTAAAAGAAGGCTCCCAAAAAAGAGATACCCTGGGGATTCCACAATTGATACGCTATCTCATAACTTCTGATTTTTTCCTGATCCAGATTTTTGTTGCCAAACTGGTTGAAGAAAGGAGTTTGTACGGCAAGGTAATTCTGCAGGTAAGATGGATTTTTGAATGCCTGGGCCGCGGTTAGCCTGATTGATTGGTTCGGGCCCAACAGCTTTACGAGACTCAGTCTTGGCGAAAAGGCCCCCCCTGCCAATGGATGGTGGTCGTAACGACATCCCACAAAAAAGTCCAGGTCTTTTGACAGACGCCACCTGTCTTCAAAAAAAAGACTGTAAAGGAACTGCTTGTGATCATCATCGTACGAGGTGACCTTGATCTTTGACAGTCTTATTTCAGCGCCATATATCAGCTGGTGAGCCTTCCAATTGTAACCATTCTGGGTTAGCAGGTTTATGTTGTCAAATTGCCAGGTGATCTTTTTCCCAAACCACTCGCCTGATGTATCATGCCTTCTCCACCATACGTCTGCGAAGAAGAGGTTTCTCGAGTATCGCCCTCGCACAAAACCCTCGAATCCTTCCTGGTCAAAAGAGTATTTGAGGGCCTTGGGGAAGGTCTCAAGCTGGCCATTGGTTGCGCCCCAGGAAAGGTCCAGGATGTTTTTGAAATCCGGAGAATACGTAACCTGGCCGGCAAATTTAAACAGGTCCCTTGTGTGGTTATCATGATCGTCCCATGAGCCGGCCTGCTCCCAGCCAGATATGATTTTATATGATAACGGGCCGTTCTGGAATCCCCCGGTCAATGAATAGATATGGGTGTCATAGGTGCCCATGGAGGCTGAAAAATCTACGCCGTTTATATCTTCCGGCCTTCTTGTCACAATGTTGATCACGCCCGCGAAGGCATGCGATCCGTACAGGACTGAACCTGGACCCCTTATCACCTCAACCCGCTCGATATCCTCAACTGTTTCTGGGATCACGAGACACTGGTTCGTGTTTCGCACAGGAGAATATATGGGGCGTCCGTCAACGAGTACCAGTATGTTGTTGGCCTGTTGTCCGTTGACCCCCCTTATGCCGATGTTCATGTCTGAGGAATGGGCCGAAAACATGGTTATTCCTGACATGAAACGGAGGAGTTCAGCAACGGTTTGGGCCCCGCTGTGGGCGATGTCCTCCCTTGTGAGGACTGTGGACGTTGCCGGTGATTCCACTACTGAAACAGTATGTCTGGAGGCGGATATAACTTCAGGGATCGACTGAAATAATATCAGTTCTCCAAAACTATTATTGGCGTTGGCGGCATTCCCACAGCCAGGTAATAGACATAGCGCACTGAAAAATAGGAAGAGTGCAAAAGTCAGACAGTTGTATCCCATTCCCTCCTTCTCCTTAGGAAAACCTTTTAACCAAGGAATTCAAGATTTCAATATTACTTAAAGTGTAATAGTTCACAATAGCTTTTATCCAAATTATCCATCCAAGGGCTGAAAAAGTAGTCGCTTCGGTTTGATATTATTATGTTAAAAATCTTTGTGGGAGGCAACTTCCATCATCTGGAAGGCAAACATTCGGCGAACTCACCAACTGCATAATCTAATATAGTGTTCAAGACAACTATTGTAAAAAAATGGCTGTCGGTGTAGTTAAACTCTACTTCATCACCTTTTTCCAGCTTGAGTATTCACGATAGCTGGTTGTCATTGGTTTTTCCCAGTGAGGCCTATGGAGGATATAAGGGACAGATTTTTGTGAATGGGGAGCCGGGTTAAATGAATATTCATCGTGGGTGTGGAATATTACTTCATGTTTCTTCTCTGCCTTCTATATACGGAATTGGAGATCTAGGTCCGTGGGCGAGGAAGTTTATAGATTTTTTGTCTGATTCCGGACAGTCCTATTGGCAATTTTTACCGACCGGCCCCACCTCTTATCCCTTTGGTCATTCTCCCTACATGAGCCCTTCGGCTTTTGCGGGTAATCCTCTTTTTATCAGTCCGGATGATCTGTTTGAGGAGGGGTTCTTGTCTCCAGGCCAGTGGACCGAAGAGCTGTCCTTTTCAGAGTATTTCGTAGAGTTTGAGAAGGTGGTTCCATTCAAGGAAAGGTTGCTTAAAACCGCTTTCGATCGTTTTTTGAAAGAAAAAAATAATTATGAGGCCTTTGAGGTATTTTGTGAAAATTCTCTCTGGCTGGATGACTATGCCCTCTATGCGAGCCTGAAGGATGAGTACAAGGGGGCGGCCTGGAATGACTGGCCCAGGGACGTGGCCCTCAGAAAAAAGGATACCATGGAGGCGGCACGTAGAAGGCTGGCAGACAGGATTTTGTTTCACAAGTTTGTCCAGTTTCTTTTTGATCTCCAGTGGAAGAAGATGAGGGAGTATGCCAATGGGAAAGGCATAAAATTAATTGGAGATATTCCGATCTATGTGAGTCCTGATTCTTCAGACGTATGGGCAAACCAAGAATGTTATTATATTGATTCAAAGAGCCTGCGGCCGATATATATTGCAGGGGTGCCTCCGGACTACTTTAGCGAGACCGGTCAGCGATGGGGTAACCCTGTCTATCGATGGAAAGTAGGGGGAAGAAAAAACAGGGTACTCTACAGTTGGTGGCAGGCAAGGTTTAGACGGATAGCAGAGCTTGTCGACGTGGTAAGAGTCGATCATTTTCGTGGATTTGAGGCCTACTGGAGAATTCCTGCCTCTGAAAAGACCGCGGTAAATGGAAAATGGATCAAGGGGCCAGGGAGGAAATTTTTTGATGAAATGGCCCCTGCCATTCGTAATCTTGAGATAATAGCGGAAGATCTGGGTACAATTACCCCGGAGGTCGAAAGGTTGAGGGACCACCTTGGGGTCCCTGGCATGAAGGTGCTGCAGTTTGCCTTTGATTCTGGTGCTGATAATCCTTACTTGCCTCACAATTATACAACCACCAGCTGTGTTGTTTATACAGGCACCCATGATAACGACACGACTCTGGGATGGTATCTCGACAAAGGAGTCAGTCCCAGGAGCAAGGAAAGGGCCCGGCGTTATGCCAATAGCGATGGTAGCATGATTCACAAGGATTTTATACGGATGGCATACAGCTCAGTGGCTTTCCTCGCCATTGTGCCTATGCAGGATGTCCTTGGATTTGGTAGTGATTGCAGGATGAACAAGCCAAGTACCTCTTCCGGAAACTGGACATGGCGTTTGGCGCCCCATTTCATGACCGAAGATGTTGCCAATTTTCTTTTCCAAGAGGCCAAATTTTACGGAAGGCTGAAGGGATAGGCAATCGCTGTCTTTTCGGCGCGTTTCTGTGTTTCTGTATCGGCAGGATCACTTCACCAGGGATCGAATTACATCGCCCCTTCCAATTATGCCCACCATTTCTCGTCCGCGCATTACCGGTATAGAGTTGATCTTTTTTTCAGCCATGATTGTTGCGATTTCCTCGACGGGAGTATTCTCTTCAACCGTGACAACATCCCTGGTACAGATCTCCCCGGCGGTTGTTCCCGTGATTTTTTTGATCTCGTTTTCAAGTTTTTTCGGATTTTCGAGAAATATGATCGAGTCGAGGAAAGTAAACATGGATGGTATGTGAAGCATCTTGCTTTGGGCTACCAGGTCTGCCTCGGTTACTATGCCAATGAGATTATTTTCTTCATCAACGACGGGTACTCCGTTGATCTTGTGTTCCAGCAGAATTTTTGCAAGTTCTGCTATGGAGGTTTCCGGTTTTACGGTTATCAGCTTTTCGGTCATGATCTCCCTGGCCTTGGCCATCGTGTCCACTCCTTTTGATCGCTGTTAATTTACAGCATTCTGTTAAATTTTTAGTTCACCAAGAAATCCTGAGATCTGGTGTTTTTAACCCCGGAGTACGTGATCTCCAGTTTTGCCCAAGCCACTGAGGCACAGGTGTATCGACCTGCTTTGGTCCTATTACCCGCCCACTGAAAAAGTTTGCCCATTGGATGATGTAATCC
>CAZUIH010000040.1:0-17364 GCA_964620365.1 uncultured Desulfobacterales bacterium
ATAAAAAGGCACACCTGAGGAGTCGGGTTGGCTGCGGTGGTGACAAGAGCAAAGAAAATCGCCCCATAATGACCCGAATCTCTGCAACCGATGAAGACAAAGTCATTTTTACCTCGGAGAACCCTCGTAACGAAGAGCCGGAAAAAATTCTAAGGGACATGATGAAGGGGCTAAAGGACGCTCCGCTCAAGGGATCCCCTGATGACATCCAGTTCATTGTGGACAGGCAAGAGGCTATATTTCGGGCAGTAGAAATCGCGAGACCGGGCGACTGCCTACTGCTGGCAGGAAAAGGGCACGAAACATACCAAATCATTGGAGAAAGAAAAATTCCATTTGACGACCGAAACGTCCTTGAAAAGGCATTGACAAAGAAGGCTCTCTGCGATTCCTATTCCTCAGGTTCGGAAGACATGCAGTCGAAGCCTGCCATCCAGGTCTTCCATGTGACCCAGGCAACAACAGGATCCCTGCTGACCGGTTCACCTGGCACCACAATAAAAGGGATATCCACAGATTCAAGGCAGAAACTTGACCAGAGGCTTTTTTGGGCTCTTAAGGGAGAACGTTTTGACGGACATGATTTTGTTAAAACTGCCATTGATAAAGGGGCATGCGGGGCAGTAATAGAGGATGTGACAGCCTGTCAGCAATGGTTGAAAGAAGATAGTCAAGGAAAGATTGCTCCGGCTATCATCAAGGTTGACGATACCCTTAGGGCACTGGGAGATTTCGCAAATTTTTACAGAAAAAGGCTCGGTCTCAAGGTGGTGGCCATTACCGGAAGCTGCGGCAAGACCACCACAAAGGAATTGATCGCATCGATTTTGAGCCAAACACATCCTGTCACCAAGGCCGAGGGGAACTTCAACAATCTGATTGGCCTTCCTCTGAGCATCCTGAAGGCAAAAGAACCTGGCTCCACTGCCATTTTGGAGATGGGCACAAATCACCCCGGAGAAATTGAAAGGCTGTGTGAAATAGCAGGGCCTGATATAGGCATCATAACTACGATTCAGCCAGCACATCTTGAAGGTCTTGGAAGCATCGATGGTGTGGAAAGAGAAAAGATATCACTTTTCACAAAAATGGCTCCCGGGGCAACTGCTATTATAAACCTTGATGATCCACGCATAAAAAAATATATGCCCCGACTTGGATGCAGACTTGTCGGCTTCACCACTACTCCGAAGGGACAAGCTGTAGATGGCCCTCTGCCCCGCAGGCTTCCCGTGATTCGATGCCTATCCTGGCGACCTCACCCCAGGGGATGTTCCCTTTTTCTTGATATCAACGGGAGTCACATAGATGTAATTTTGCCCCTGATCGGTTCTACCAGTGTACAAAATGCTACTGGCGCTGCTGCCGTTGCCTTCGCCCTTGGATTTTCCCTGTCAGAGATCAAGAGAGGCCTCGAATCTGTCACTCCTGTTCCGGGACGTCTCGCATTAATCAACTGCGGAATGTCCAGCATCATTGATGACTCGTATAATGCCAATCCCGCCTCCATGAAGGCGGGCCTTGAGACATTGGCCACATGGACCGGCCACAAAAAGAAGATAGCAATACTTGGGGACATGAAGGAGCTTGGAGACCAGGCGGGCCAACTTCACATGGAGCTTGGGAAATATGCCGCACAAGCGGGAATAGACCATTTAATAGCAGCCGGGGAACATGCCGTAGAGGTAAGGAATGGTGCCCTGGCCACCGGTTTCGACAAAAAATCAATAGAGATTTTTTTGACAACAGAAGATCTGTTCAACTGGCTTTCCAGCCACAAGGAGCTGGTAGATCTCTTTTCTGATTCAGCCATATTGGTCAAGGGTTCAAGAAGCATGAAACTCGAAAGGATTGTTTCTCTCCTCAAAGATAGGCTAAGGACGATAAAAGGATAATCAATGCTTTTTCACTTACTTTATCCTCTTCACATAAATTGCGCGCTGTTCAACGTATTCAGATATATTACCTTCAGGACCATATATGCTGCCATTACCGCACTTGGTCTGGTCTTGATCTTTGGTCCATGGTTCATCCGCAAGATGAGGGCCATGCAGATGGGACAGGTAATAAGAGAGGATGGGCCCCAAAGTCATTTCTCAAAGGCTGGCACACCCAGCATGGGCGGGATATTGATCGTGGGATCCATCCTCGTATCCACTATCCTGTGGGCAGACCTGACCAATCCCTACATCTGGATATCGCTCCTTATACTTGCGGGATTCGCATCCATAGGACTCACCGATGACCTTCTAAAGATCAAAAGGAAAAACAGTGCCGGACTCCATGGCCGCTGGAAGCTCGTTTTCCAGTCCTTTTTTGTCCTGGTTGCGATAATATTGCTTGGATTCAAGGGACAGTGGAACACCCATCTCAGCTTGCCATTTCTGAAAAACATTCATCCTGACGTTGGAGCCTTTTATGTCATCTTTGCCCTGCTGGTAATAGTGGGGGCCTCCAATGCCGTAAACCTTACCGATGGCCTGGATGGTCTTGCCATCGGACCTTTCATAGTTGCCGCCGCTGTCTACACCCTGTTTTGCTACCTTGCCGGGCATGCCTCACTCGCCCAGTATCTCCAGATCACTTGGGTTCCTGGCGCAGGAGAGTTGGCAATCTTTTGTGGTGCCATGGTGGGAGCAGGCCTGGGATTTCTCTGGTACAATGCGTATCCAGCAGAGATCTTCATGGGAGACGTAGGCTCCCTTGCATTAGGAGGTGCCCTGGGCACGGTTGCAGTGCTGGCAAAACAGGAATTCCTGCTCGTCATTGTTGGAGGGGTATTTGTGGCTGAGGCCTTGTCAGTAATTTTGCAGGTCACCTTCTTTAAACTTACAGGTGGCAGACGCATATTCAGAATGGCCCCATTGCACCACCACTTCGAACTCAAGGGTTGGAAGGAACCGAAGGTAATAGTGAGGTTCTGGATCGTTTCCGTACTGCTTGGACTTATTGCTGTAAGCACCTTGAAACTTAGGTAGGAAATTGACTAATGAGATACGACCTGACGAACACAAAAGGGAAAAAAATCACTATCCTTGGAATGGGAGTAACCGGCTTGGCCGCAGCAAAGTGGGCCGTCAGCATGGAGGCCGAGAGTGTGACATGCAGCGATATACTCCCCTATGAAAAGTGGCCTGAAGATGTAAGACAGTGGTGCGCCAATAATAATGTAGAGGTTGAATCAGGTAACCACTCCGAAGAGTCCATATTGGCATCCGATCTCATCATAACCAGTCCGGGAATACCTGTAGATGCCCCTGCCATTAAACTGGCCCGTGAGGCACACAAGATAGTGATCGGAGAACTCGCCCTGTCAGCCGCTCTATGGAAAGGCCCTATCATAGGGATTACCGGGACCAATGGCAAAACCACCACCACCTCTCTTGTCGGCCATTTCCTTGAAAGCGGCAGGGTCCCCTGTGTAAAGGCGGGGAACCTGGGCACCCCACTCATTGCCTTGCTTGACAGGAATGACGGCGACACTGTCGCAGTGCTTGAAGTCAGCAGTTTTCAACTGGACCATCTGTTTTCCCTGGAAAAACCGTTGCTCCAAGTGCCTAGATTCAATGTGGCCGTGATGTTGAACCTCACCCATGACCACATGGACAGGTACAAGAGCCTTGAAGAATACGCTAAGAGCAAAGCTAAACTCTTGCGGATGCAAGGATACGGCGATTGGGCCATTATATTCAACCGAAAGAGAGAACTGGACATTTGGCAGGACACCGGGCTGGCCAGGAGACTCTATTTCGGATGCGCTGATTCCAGAAAATGGGGGGCATTTTACTCGCAGAAATCACGAAAAATTTCCGTAACCTGGCAAGACAATTCCACCGAAGAATATTCACTTGAAGAATGGTCTCTTCTTGGCGAACACAATCTCGAAAACCTCTCTGCCGCCATCCTGGCAGCAAGACTTACAGGAGCAGGTCCCAAAGCTGTCCAGAAAGGAATTCAAACCTTTAAGGCCCCGCCCCACAGGATCGAACACGTGGCTACGATAGAAGGCGTTGACTATTACAATGACTCAAAGGCCACAAATGTGGCTTCCGTGATAAAAGCCCTTGAATCAATGACCAAGCCCGTAATCCTGATCGCGGGGGGGCGAGGAAAAAAAGAGGATTACTCGCCCCTTGTCCACGCAGCTAAAAGAGGGCTATTAAAGGCCGCTGTACTCCTCGGTGAAGAGGCTAAGGCCATGGAATCCGCCCTAAAGGGACACATTGCTACCCACAGGTGCAAGGATCAGGATAACGGTCACGAAGTGATGCAGGAAGCGGTCTCCAGGGCCAGGTCCATATCAAGACCAGGAGAAGTGGTCCTTTTATCTCCGGCCTGCGCGAGTTTTGATCTATTCAGGAACTACGAAGAACGGGGCATTGTCTTCAAAAAAGCAGTGCGTGGAGAACTGTGATGACATCCTTTGACCGTTTCACTACCTACAAATCAGGTGTCTCATATAAAGAAACATCCCCGGACCGGGTCCAGAAGGGGGAATCGTGTTGCCATAAAATTGAAATAGGCGAGGAAAACTTAAAAACCGGGCATGACCGGAAACTCAAAATCGCAGTCGCGGGAGGTGGCACCGGGGGCCATGTTTTCCCGGGGATAGCGATTGCCAAGGCGGCTGCATCAATGGGCAATACAGCGCTGTTGTGGATAGGTACGGGCAGACCGATTGAAAAAAAGGCCCTTTCATGTCATCCATGGGAATACTTGATCCTTACCGTTAAGCCGCTTAAGGGTGTTTCGGGTATCAAGGCCCTTGCTTCATTGTTGCATCTCCCTATTCCAATCATAAAATCTCTAAGGTGGCTCAAGACCTTCAGGCCGGATGTGGTCCTTGGTCTCGGAGGATATGTCTCTGGTCCCGTCCTGTTGGCAGCAAGACTTTTGTCCATCCCTACCCTTCTTCACGAACAAAACCTTATTCCAGGGCTTTCAAACCGCCTTGCTTCAAGGTTTGCCGATACAGTATGCGTCAGCTTTCCAGATACTGCAAAGTGGTTTCCCAAAAACCGATGCTTGGTCACAGGGAATCCGGTAAGGGAGGAAATACTGAACAGTCAGGATGTAGACGAATCCTCTGGCAGAAAGGTGAGAATATTGGTACTGGGAGGAAGCCAAGGGGCCAGGGGAATAAACAGGCTTGTCTGCTCTGCCCTGGAACTGTTGACCCAATCCGGAATGGACCTGGAAGTCATGCATCAAACTGGTCCATCTGATGAAAATAGTGTAAAAGACAGGTATGAAAAGGCGAATGTCACCTCCGTGGTCTTACCCTTTATCTTCGATATGGCCAAGGCCTATCGGTGGGCCGATCTTGTCATAGCAAGGGCTGGGGCCGGTACTATCAGTGAGCTCACAGCACTTGGAAAACCATCCATATTGATCCCTTTTCCGGCTGCGGCTGGCAACCACCAGGAAGCAAATGCCATGATGATGGCAGAGACAGGAGCGGCCCTCTGTTTCAGTGAAGAGGAGATCGGCTCGGTCAAGCTGGCATCGGAGATACAAAACCTCATAGATAACAGAAAAAAACTGGAGACCATGGGCCAGCGCGCTAAAAGGCTTGGAAAACCTGATGCGGCTAGGGAAATCGCCTCGCTGTTGTGGAAATTTGCCCGAAACGATTGTCACAGATAACCAGAAGTTCTGGAGGAAGTTAAAAAGCAGCATGTACAAAAAGCAAAAAATACATTTTGTCGGAATTGGTGGTATAGGAATGAGTGGCATTGCCCAGGTCTTGCTGGACCTGGGATATACCGTCACAGGCTCAGATCTCAGGGAAAGCGATATAACTAAAAAGTTGGCTGAAAAGGGCGGGATCATCTATACAGGACATGCGCCGGAAAATATTTCAGGCGCCGATGTGGTTGTAATCTCGTCGGCAATACGAGATGACAATCCCGAGGTCCAGGCGGCAAAGGCTGCAAATATCCCTGTAATTCCAAGGGCGGAAATGCTTTCAGAGCTCATGAGGCTCAAAAAATATGGAATAGCAGTCGCAGGAACCCACGGGAAAACCAGCACGACATCAATGGTTTCCTCGGTAATGCAGGCAGGCAAGTTCGATCCGACGATTATCATCGGGGGTAAGGTCAACAGTCTCAAATCCAATGCCTACTGGGGCGACGGAGAATTCCTGGTTGCAGAGGCGGATGAAAGTGATGGCAGCTTTTTGAGATTGTGTCCTACGATTTGTGTCGTTACCAACATAGACAGGGAACATATGGACCATTACCCTGACATGGAATCCATATGTTCAGCCTTTGAACAATTCATAAGCAGGATACCATTCTATGGTGTTGCCATACTTTGTGGCGATGATCCCCACATATGCGAACTGCTGCCCAGGATAAAAAAGAGGGTAATAACCTATGGAACCAGCAAGAATGTGATGCTTGAGGCCAGGGACATCGAATTCATCGGAATGGGAGTATCCTACTCGGCATATTGGTATGGAAAAAAGCTGGGGAGGGTAACTCTCAGGGTTCCAGGCCTTCATCACGTAAGGAACTCGCTGGCCGCACTGGCTATTGGGCTTGAACTGGAGATCCCGTTTGAAAAAATCAAGAAGGGACTCTCTTCCTATACTGGCGTAGGGAGAAGATTTGAGATTGTAGGCTCAGAAAGATCCATCCTTGTATTGGATGACTATGCACATCATCCTACTGAAATCAAATCTACCCTCACGGCAGCAAGGACCTGTTGGCCAGACAACAGGCTCGTAGTCTTGTTTGAGCCACACAGGTATTCACGGACCAAGGCCCTCATGGATGAATTCACCACCGCCTTTACCGAGGCGGACGAACTGTGGATTACCGAAATCTATCCGGCCAGTGAATCTCCGATAGTAGGTATCACCGGCGAAAGGCTGGCCCGCAGCATAAAGGAAAAAAGAGGTGGCCCGGTAAACTATGTCAAGTCCTGTGCAGCGCTACCCGATTTTGTAGTGCCTACATTGAAGGACGGCGACATCGTTATAACACTGGGAGCAGGCGCCATAGGTGGTACAGCCAGACGGATATTGGAAAGGTTGAAATCAGCTGAGAATGAACAGGCAGTTGCTTTATAGGGATCTAGCCAAGGTAAGCGGGCTGGAATTATTAAAGGAAGTTCCTCTTGCCCCCCTTACGAGTTTCCGAATAGGGGGGCCGGCGGGACTGTTTCTCCGTCCGCACTCCATCAGGGCCCTTGAAAAGACCTTGCTGTTCCTGTCCAAAAACGGCTTAAGCTATAGGATCCTGGGCCAGGGGACGAATCTTCTCATAAATGACCAAGGTGAAGATATAGTCCTAAGTCTGTCAGCTCTACGAAAATTCGAACTTGAATGGCACAACGGATACCAGACGCGCCGGGAACAGCAGCCGGTTGTCACGGCTGAATCCGGCTGCACCCTGAAATCGTTGCTTTCCTGGTGCGTGCATCATGGATTCAGCGGGCTGGAAGGCCTGACAGGCATCCCAGGCAGTGTGGGAGGTGCCTTGGCAATGAACGCAGGGACCGCCCTTTGCAGTATCGAAGACATTGTCCACTCAATACTTGTAACCGGTCCTGACGGCAGCCAGTGGATCCGGAAAAACCAACTTGCTTTCAGATACCGGGAACTATTGCTCCCGGAACAGACAGTTATCGCTGCTGCCAGATTCTCTCTTAAAAAATGTACCGGCGGGGATATAAGAAAAAAAATAAAGGAAATAATCTCCAAAAGGAGAAGTACCCAGCCCCTTGGCAAGATGAGCGCCGGGTGTATCTTTAAAAACCCACCAGATGACTCTGCGGGGAGAGTCATTGATCATTGCGGCATAAAGGGGATGATGATTGGAGATGCGTATGTTTCCAGGCGTCACGCAAACTTCATCATAAACAGGAAAGATGCCAAGGCGTCACAGGTAATAGAGTTGATGGAAATAATAAAATCAAAGGTCAAAGAAGAGACGGGCATAAGCCTCATACCAGAAGTAAAGATCTGGAGAGGACACCAATGAAGATCAGGTCTTCTTCCCGAATCAACAAGAGAATACGCGTCAGCAGCAGCTACAAGAAAAAAAGCGGTGTCAAACACCGTCAGATCTGGACCATAATCTGGCAAAAGTGTCATCGTTTCACATCCGTTTTCGCCCTAATAGCCATAGTGCTTGTCGCTGGCACCCTCTTTTGGAAATGGGTCAGCAACACCACCTACTTGAGTCTAAGAACGATAAAGGTGGAACCAAGCCCGCATGTCTCCCAGGAAGAGGGCATCAAAATTAGCGGTCTGGTGCCAGGCACCAACATACTTTCGATAGATACGGATTCCGTTGCGGAAAATATCAGAAAAAATCCTTGGATAAGAGATGTAAGCGTCAAAAGAAAACTTCCGGATTCAATCCACATAAAACTATTTGAATATGTACCTGTCGCCCAAATCAAGCTGGATTCCACATATCTCGTTGATAAGGATGGATATATCTTCAAAAAGGTAGGGAAAAATGAATCCTTCCAGCTACCGACCATTACTGGTGCGTCACGAGAAATCCTAAAGGCCGGAAAATTGCCAGAAGACAAACTGCGTGTACTGAGTCTTATTGCCCTTGCGGGCAAAGGCCCCAGGACCCTTGGGACAGGAAACATTAAACGCATAGAGCTACTGGAAGACAACAGCTTTTTAGTCTACACTACTGGTCAGGAAATAGTGTTCCACTTCGGGCCTTCAAACCTGAAACAGGAATTTAGAAGGGCTGAAAAAATACTCTATCATTTGTACCGGTCAGGTTTATATAAAAAAGTGGCTAAGGTAGATCTTGAATATGGCCCCGATCTGGCATGGGCCCAGTTTGACAAGTAGGAAAGGCAATGGTTGAAGGAGCCTGCGATATAATTGTCGGCCTGGACATTGGAACCACAAAGATTTGTGCCGTTGTGGGTGAGCTACAGGAAGATGGGCTTGAGATCATAGGAGTTGGCACCCACCCTTCAGTAGGGCTCAGAAAAGGTGTGGTAGTAAATATAGAAAGCACGGTCAACTCCATCAAAAAGGCCGTCGAGGAAGCTGAACTGATGGCCGGATGCGAGATATCACAGGTCTATATCGGTATTGCCGGCAGCCACATAAAGGGTTTCAACAGCCATGGAGTGATAGCTGTAAAAGGTGAAGAGGTAAGCCAGGAGGATGTCGACAGGGTAATCGATGCGGCCAGGGCCGTGGCCATTCCACTGGACAGGGAAGTCATACACATACTTCCCCAGGAATACATGGTAGATGAGCAGCGTGGTATCCTGGACCCGGTCGGCATGACAGGGGTGAGGCTCGAGGCCAAGGTCCACATAGTAACCGGCGCTGTAACAGCGGCACAAAACCTTATAAAATGCGCAAACCGCGCGGGACTAAATGTCATAGACATCGTTCTGCAGCCGCTGGCGTCCGCCGAGGCCGTACTCACCCAGGAGGAGAAAGACCTGGGAGTTGCCCTGATAGATTTTGGCGGAGGGACCACTGATCTGGCCATATTTTCAGAAGGCACGATCAAACATACCTCGGTGTTGGGCCTTGGGGGGAATAACTCCACCAATGACATCGCCGTGGGACTGCGGACCCCTATGAATGAGGCTGAAAAAATCAAGATTCGTTATGGAAGTTGCCTCAGTTCTCTGGTAGGAAAGGACGAGATGATTGAAGTGCCAAGTGTAGGGGGGAGGAAGCCCAGAGTGCTGTCCAGACAGATTCTGGCTGAAATACTGGAACCCAGGATAGAAGAAATTCTTACGCTTATCGATCATGAGATAATGCGTACCGAGTTGAAAGATCTTCTTGCCTCAGGAGTGGTGATAACAGGAGGTTCTGCCCTTCTGCCTGGGCTGGCTGAGATGGCGGACCAGATCTTTCAGCTGCCATCCAGAATAGGCTATCCCAGGAAAATTTCCGGCCTGGTGGATGTTGTAAATGGGCCGATGTTCGCCACAGCGGTAGGATTGGTCCTTTTTGGAATAGAGAGCAGGCCCAAGAAAAAATTTCGTATTCGGGACAAGAATATATTCAACAGGGTTACTAGCAGAATGAAATCGTGGTTTAAGATATAATTGGCACTTTATTATTAGCTGATGGGTCTTGCTGTTAGGAAAGTGGTCTGATTTTCTTTAACAGCCGAGGGAGGAGCTGGATGTCTTTTCAATTCATGGAACCTGAACTTACTGCCCGCATAAAGGTGATAGGTGTTGGAGGAGGTGGCGGAAACGCTATAAACAACATGATCACCTCTGAACTACAGGGGGTAGAGTTTATAGCGGCAAATACCGATGCCCAAGCCCTGGAGATGTCAAAGGCAAGCATAAAAATTCAACTTGGCAAGGGACTCACCAAGGGATTGGGAGCTGGTGCGAAGCCCGAGATAGGCAGAGAAGCCGCGGAAGAGAGTGAGGATGATATCAGGGCAGCCCTGGATGGAAGCGATATGGTCTTTATCACCGCCGGGATGGGAGGTGGAACCGGAACCGGAGGCGCACCTGTAATAGCTGAAATCAGCAAGGAACTGGGAGCCCTCACCGTGGCCGTTGTAACAAGGCCTTTCACTTTTGAGGGTAAGCGCAGGATGGCCCAGGCAGAAGAAGGGATCGAAAGGCTTAAAGAAGTGGTTGACACCATCATAACAATCCCAAACGATCGACTGAGAAGCCTGGCCCAGCCCAGTACCCCAATACTTGAAATGTTCAAAAAGGCCGATGAAGTACTCTATTATGCCGTCCGAGGTATATCCGATCTCATTATCGTTCAGGGCTACGTCAATGTGGACTTTGCCGATGTAAGAACAGTCATGGCAGAAATGGGAATGGCGCTCATGGGAACAGGGATGGCCCGAGGAGAGAGAAGGGCCGTAGAGGCAGTCCAGATGGCAATAGCCAATCCGTTGCTTGAAGATGTCTCAATAAATGGAGCCAGGGGTATTCTCATGAACATAACCGCCAGTGCTGCCACCCTGAGCATGGAGGAAGTAGACCAAGCCTCTTCCCTCATCCACAACGAGGCCCATGAAGATGCCAACATAATCTGGGGAACCGTCTTTGACGAAAATCTCGGAGATGAAATCAGGGTTACCGTTATTGCCACGGGAATAGGGCCGGACAGCCACTTCAAGCATGATAATGACACGGTGGTTATGCCAATAGATATAGCCCGAAAAAAAGCAGACACGCAAGACAAGGAACACATGTCTGCGGACCAGACAGATACAGTCTTTCGCCCACAGAAAAAGGTACACGATCCACAGGTATCAAATATTGGAGGATTTGAGGACCTGGATGAAGAACTGCTGGAAATACCAACCTTTTTAAGAAAAAAAGCAGACTGAATACCTAGGGAAATATTTCGTGGGGGCAGAAATATTTATTTTCTGCCCCTATTTTTTTTACGCCATCAGGAGATTTCTTTAAAGACGGGAAATCCCATATTGTTGCCCAGCATGTTGTATCACCGAAGATATCTGGGTCAGCACACACCGCATGCCGATTCTATATGATCCCCTATTATGCGGGCAACATCTTTAATTTGTGTCTCATCTTCGCCTTCCACCATTATCCGAATTACAGGTTCTGTCCCTGATGGTCTGATGAGTATCCTCCCCCTGCCCTTGATGTCACTTTCCAGTTTCGTGACGAGTTCATCAAGACCGGGAATCTCAGAAACTCTCTTCTTTTCTTTCACCCGCACATTGTGAAGGGTCTGAGGAAAACATTCCATAATAGATGCGAGTTCAGACAAGGGCCTTCCGGTTCTCTGCATCACAGAAAGAAGCTGCAGGGCGGCAAGGATGCCGTCTCCTGTAGTAATATAATCCAGAAATATCAGATGTCCGGACTGTTCTCCTCCAAAATTGTAGCCATCCTTGCGCATTGTCTCCACCACATACCTGTCTCCAACCTGGGTACGGACAAGCCTTCCTCCAATGCCCTCAAGGGCCACCTCCAGCCCCATGTTACTCATTACGGTTGCCACAACGGTATTGGCCTTTAGTCCCCCTTCTTCCATCAAGCTCTTTGCACATATGGCCATTATGTGATCGCCATCCACCACAGCGCCCTTTTCATCTACCACAATTACGCGATCACCATCGCCATCAAAAGCAATGCCCATATGGGCTCCATATTCAAGAACCGCCTTTTGTATGCAGGCAGGATGGAGCGCTCCACATCCCTCATTTATATTGACCCCATTGGGCTCCACGCCAATTTTCTTCACCTCGGCTCCCAATTCTTCGAATACAGAGGGGGCTACCTTGTAGGTGGCTCCATTAGCGCAGTCTATTACGAGTTTAAGACCATCAAGGGTGAGCTCCTTCGGAAAAGTGTGTTTTAAAAAAACGATGTAACGTCCCCTGGCATCATCAATCCTGAAAGCCTTTCCAACATCACTTCCAATGGGCTGGGCTTCTGTCAGGCGTGAATCGTTCATCAACTGCTCTATCTGACTCTCCATTTCATCCGGAAGTTTAAAACCATCCCCTGCAAATATCTTTATGCCATTATCCTGAAAGGGGTTATGAGACGCCGATATCACCACGCCTGCGTCCGCCCTCATACTTGAAGTGAGAAAGGCTATAGCCGGTGTTGGCATGGGACCGACCAGCAGCACGTCAACTCCCATTGAACATATGCCAGCAGCCATGGCATTTTCCAGCATGTAACCAGAAAGCCTGGTGTCCTTGCCTATCAATATGCGATGATGACGGCCTAGATTATTTTTCAATAGATAGGCAACAGAGCGGCCTATCTTCATTACGATATCCGTAGTCATGGGATGAACATTTGCCACGCCTCTTATTCCATCAGTCCCAAAAAGCTTTCTCATTATCCGTCTCCGAATATTTTTTTATATATTTCAACCCGAATTATGTACTCAAATATCCAAGAAATATTTTTTCTTCTTAAAAGAATCAACTTAACAGCAGGTTGCCTGTGAAAAATTTTCAGGGGCCTCACTATACCTTTTACGAAATATCACTGAACTGTTGGACCAACAACCTTTAAGCTGAACTATACACTTTGTGGGCTTCGGTTAAATCAACAGCTACATGATCAGGGCTCTACTCTGGAAAATCGATCCAAACCAGTATTTGTGACACGCCGCCACGGGCCTCTTCTACTTCTTTTTTTTATTCCGCGGCACGGTCACCTGTACACTTTTCGGTATAACTTTAACCAGCTCAAATCCTTCAGGTATGGAACACTTAGGCTCAACCTTATGAACCCCTGGGGAGAGATTTTCAGTCGAAATATTCACCTTTATATCCTCGGGTTTCAAGTCCTTGAGCCGCGCAAGGGGGCCTTTCAACACCACGCTGACTTCCCTGGGCCACCAGGACGCCCCCCTGGGCTTTTTGCTCAACACAACTGGCACATGTTTAATCTTACGGCTACCCGAGATGGGAGTAATCGAAACTGTCACCTTGACCGCTCCCACATCTTCCGCGGTAATATGAAGGCCCTGAAAATCAAGGCCGGCCTCCCTGCTAAATGTCTCGTTGGCGCCACCTAGATCTACAGGCAATGTAGTTATTTCATGAAGATTTCTGAGTTCTGCGGCAGGGCCGGAGATCGTCACAAGTTTAGGCTCCACCTCCACTGAAGAAACCTCAAAATATGGTGCTGACCTCCCTGACAGGACCGGCTTCACTGGCAATGTCTTTTGTATAAGCCTGTCAAGGAAAATGGTAATGTTACTCGGCTGAATGCGCATGGCACGCACACCGCTGGGGAGAGGCAGACTGTCTGCAGTGATGTGCACCATCATTTCCCCAGGGGAGGCATCCTGTAGATCAATGACCTTGGAGATACGTTGCAAATTCAGCCTGCGTATCATGCTCCTGGGACCATACACCCTGACCTCCACGGAAGGAGGTATGTCGTTGGCGATTATCAGATGCTGGGGGACATTTACGATTTCCAAGGGAATAGACATGGTGACCTCTGCCTTTTCTTCCCCAACCACAAAAAACCATAGCAGTATGGCAAAGGCCAGTGATATGACCTTCAATACCCAATCTCTGCCGAAAAAATCCCGCCAACTCACCGGCTAAATTATCCTCCTACGCCACCAGGGCTTTTCACTCTCTTCTACCGCGAAGGAGTTATGCAAGATCCTTCGCAATGTCCCAGAATCTATATCCCGGGCAATTTTTCCTCCTATTGCCACAGAAAGACTGCCGGTTTCTTCTGACACCACAACGGCTACCGCATCCGTTTGCTCTGTAATGCCGATAGCTGCCCGATGCCTGGTCCCCAATCTCCTGCCTATATTTGGATTGGTACTGAGTGGGAGGACGCATCCAGCAACCGAAAGCCTCCCTTTCTTAATGATGACAGCACCATCATGGAGCGGGGTACCCTTATAAAATATTGTGCACAAAAGCTCTTTGGCCACCTTTCCATCGATGACCACGCCCGACTCCATGTAGTCTCCAAGACCCACGTCCCGCTGAAAAACAATCAATGCACCTGTTTGATTCTCAGAAAGGGTTGTGGCAGCCTTTGCCACCTCTTCCAACACCTGGAAGGTCCTCACCCTCACCTTTAAGAAAGGGGTCTGGCCCATCTGGGTCAGCACCCTTCTTATGTCATCCTGAAAAACTATGATGATCAGGAGGAAGAGAGAACTCAGGATGGTTCCCAGAAGCCAGTGCAGGGTAAAAAGGCCTAGATACCGGGCGACAAAATAAACTACGATGATGACAGCCAGCCCAGCTGCCATCTGAACCGCCCTGGTCCCCCTAATGAGAAGAATCACCCGGTAGATGATATAGGCTACCACAAGGATATCTATGACATCCTGCCACCTTACAATGGGGATATATTGAAGGATATTATGCCACATCAGTTCCTGCTTGCGATAATAGAACCCGTTTGATCTTGAGATTAATTTCTAGCCAATGGCACTACCTTTCTAACATTCTTTACTCCGAACATGGAATCTCTTCCCTGTCTATCGCATCCACCACCTTAAGGACATCCCTTGCCAGACCCACATTGTGAACCCGCACTATATGGGCTCCCTTGATGACCCCGTAGGCAACTGCTCCAAGGGTCGCCACGTCACGCTCTTCAGGATTCTCAAGACCGGTTATGGCGCCGAGAAAGGCCTTTCGCGATGCACCCAGGAGTACTGGCACACAAAGGCTGGCAATTTTGTCCAGGTTCTTGATCAATTTCAAGTTGTCTTCAAAGGTCTTTCCAAAACCAATGCCAGGATCAATGATCAAATGGTTTTCAGGTATTCCCCTACCAACGGCCCATTCCATCCTATCTGCCAGAAAGGACCTGACTTCCTCAACCACATCATCGTAGTGGGGCGATACCTGCATATCCCTTGGAGATCCACGCATATGCATGATAACTACCGGTACGCCATTGGATACCGCCACATCTGCCATCTCCGGATCAAACCTGAGACCGCTTACATCGTTGATGATATCAGCGCCTGCTTCAAGGGCCCTGGCTGCTACCTGCGCCTTGGTGGTGTCTATGGATATTGGGATATCAGTGACTTCACGTATGGCACGAATGGCAGGAATTACGCGATCAAGTTCCTCGTCAACAGAAACCGGCTCAGAAAATGGCCTGGTGGATTCTCCACCTATGTCCAGGATATCCGCGCCCTGTTCCACGAGCCGACGAGCCTGATTTGCTGCCAGTTCTGGATCGGCAAACTTTCCTCCATCTGAAAAAGAATCGGGGGTCACATTAATGACCCCCATAATGAAAGTCCTACTACCCCAGGCAAAGGAGCGATCTCTTAAAGCTAGCGGCGGCATTTTGCACATCTTTTTTTTAGCCCCCTTTTATTATTCTACGGACTTTTCCTTGCGACACTCCTTCATCAAAGCCTCTATAGCTGCGGCATCCAGTGACTCCTTATCTAACAGACCGTTTGCTATCGAGTGGAGACACTCCTCGTTCTCCTTGATCAATTTCTGGGCCTTTTTGTAACAATCGTTGACTATTCGCTGTACCTCTTCATCTATTTTTTTAGCTGTCTCTTCGCTATAATCCTTGACCTGGTTAAAATCCCTACCAAGGAAAACGTGTTCTTCCCTTCTACCAAAGGCAACCGGGCCAAGACTATCACTCATGCCCCATTCGCAGACCATCCTTCTAGCCATGTCACTGGCCCTTTCGATGTCATTTCCTGCCCCTGTGGTAAATTCATCCAGCACTATTTCTTCTGCCACCCTTCCGCCAAGGAGGATGACCAATTTGTTCATTAAGTAACTTCTTGGATATGTATGACGTTCATCCTCCGGCAGCTGCTGGGTAAGTCCAAGCGCCCTTCCCCTGGGAATGATAGTCACCTTGTGTATGGGGTCAGCACCGGGTAGAAGTTTCGCCAACAGCGTATGGCCCGCTTCATGGTAGGCTGTAATCTTCTTTTCTTCATCAGACAGAATCATGCTCTTTCTTTCAGCCCCCATGAGGACCTTGTCCTTGGCCTGCTCAAAATCATCCATTCCTACAGATGTTTTATTTTGCCTTGCGGCCCATAACGCGGCCTCATTTACCAGATTTTCGAGATCCGCCCCTGAAAATCCTGGGGTACCTCTGGCTATCAGGTTCAGATCAACATCATGGTCAAGAGGTATTTTCCTTGCGTGAACCTTCAAAATGGCCTCTCTGCCCTTAACATCCGGCACCGGAACGGTGACCTGTCTGTCAAAGCGGCCTGGTCTGAGCAGCGCAGGATCCAGGACATCCGGCCTATTTGTGGCCGCAACTACGATTACGCCTTCGGATGTTTCAAAACCATCCATCTCAACCAAAAGCTGGTTGAGTGTCTGTTCCCTTTCATCGTGACCTCCGCCAAGACCCGCACCTCTATGCCGTCCAACCGCATCAATTTCATCGATAAAGATTATGCATGGTGCGTGTTTCTTGGCCTGAAGGAAGAGATCCCTAACGCGGGAAGCACCAACTCCAACAAACATCTCGACAAAATCAGAACCGGATATGCTGAAAAACGGAGTACCAGCCTCTCCTGCAATGGCCTTGGCAAGAAGCGTCTTTCCTGTACCTGGAGGACCAACAAGCAAGACGCCTTTAGGGATACGTCCACCAAGACGGGTAAATTTTTTGGGATCCTTAAGATATTCTATAATCTCCGTAAGTTCTTCCTTAGCTTCGTCAATTCCTGCGATATCCTTAAAGGTAACCTTCACACTCTGGTTGGTCAGAAGCTTGGCCCGGCTCCTTCCAAAGGACATCGCTCTGCCGCCTCCTGCCTGCATTTGGCGCATGAAAAATATCCATACACCGATGAGCAGCAACATTGGAAACCACGAAATCAGAAGGGTCACGTACCAAGGCGTTTCTTCCACCGGTTTCACCTGAATCGTTATACCC
>CAZUIH010000041.1:0-17304 GCA_964620365.1 uncultured Desulfobacterales bacterium
CTCTAGCCTCCCGTCTAGCTTCCCTCTCCACTTCTTGCCTTCTGCACCACTGCCATAGTTTCATTTCACTTTTGGGTCCAAATAGTATTTATAATAATAATTATCGGAATTGTAGTGGGAAAAATACGCAAAAAATACGGTAAAAAAACTGCAAATGTCTGGAGAAAAATTAAATTTAACAGTTTTTAAAACTTGTTTTTTAAAATTTATAACTTAATTTGGTAAACGATTTCTAAAATAAATGAACATTTGTCGGACAGAAAAAACAATGAAAAAACCGTTTTTGGAAGCCATCATGGAACGTGTCCTGTTGGGAGATGGTGCCTTAGGCACCTATTTCTATGACAACGGGATATCGTTGAGGTCCAATACAGACCTTCTCAACATACACGACCCTGAACTGGTCCTCTCAGCGCATCAGGACTACATAAGGGCAGGGGCAGAGGTAATCGAGACAAATACCTTTGGCGCTAACAGGTTCAAACTCAATATCTCCACTCCGTCAAACAACCTCGTAAGCAAGGTAAACGAGGAAGGTGTCCGAATCGCCAGGCAGGCTGCCGGGGACAATGTCTATGTTGCCGGTTCGATCGGACCCAGCGGCCTTTATCCCCTGCAGGCAGATGGTGAGATTGGAGAATCAGACATAAAAGATGCCTTCCTTGAGCAGATGAGGGCATTGCTAAGGGGGGGAGTGGATCTTCTCATACTCGAGACTTTCAGCTTTCTTGAGGAACTGCTACTAGCCATCAAAACGGCACGGAAGCTGTCTGATTCGGTGCCGATAATAGCCCAGATGGTATTTCCATCCAACGGCCTTGCCATAAACGGCATTGACGCATTGACCTGTGCCCAGAAGGCACTCGAGGCTGGGGCAAACGGTTTTGGCTCAAACTGCGGACGTGGCGTCAAGTCAATGCTCGCGGTATTTGAAAGACTGCTGCAGTTAAAGGGCGATGTCATCCTTTCCGCATTCCCAAATGCAGGGCTTCCGGAAATAGTGGGAGACAGGACAATCTATTCAGCCCAGCCGGCCTACATGGCCCAGGGCCTGTCCGAGATGATAAAAATGGGTGCCCGCCTGGTGGGCGGATGTTGCGGCACCACGCCTGCCCATATATTCGAATTCAAGAAACGACTTCGCCTGAAACGGGCGCCGGTCAGGTCCACTTTAGCGAAAAGAACGGAAAAACCGACCCAGTTCACGCAAAAAACCACCGTCAAGTATGGCGGGATTTTAGAAGAGCTGCCCACAGACCGTCTCCCTGTACTGGTAGAGCTCGATCCCCCGACCCATCTTGATATCGACCCCATCATAAATGGCGCACAGGAGCTTAAACAGGCCGGCACGGATGCAATTACCATTGCAGAAAACCCCCTGGCCATACTCCGTTCCGACAATCTTGCCCTGGGGCACCTGATCCAGGAGCGCGCGGGAATAAACACGGTGCTTCACTTGACATGCCGCGACAGGAACATACTGGGACTTCAGACCCGGATAATGGGAGCTCACAGCCTTGGAATCAAGGGAATTCTCGCCATTACGGGAGATCCCGCAAATGCCAGCGATCAGCCTGGCACATCAGGCGTCTTCGACCTGGATTCCATAGGGCTGGTCAAGGTTATCGACAACTTCAACCACGGCCTGAATCTGGCAGGACGTTCTGTCAAAAAAGAGACAAACCTGTCCATAGGGGTCGCATTCAGTTACAGGCCTTCAAATCCGTCACTCCAGATAAGAAGGCTTGAGCAGAAGGCGGCCAACGGGGCCCATTTTGTAATGACCCAGCCGCTGTTTGATGCCAGCCAGATAGAGGCCATGATGGAGAAGATAGGGGGCCTCGATATGATGATATTTCCAGGGATATTTCCGCTAATCTCCGCGCGAAACGCGGATTTTCTCCACAATGAGGTGCCGGGCATATCCGTGCCCAAGGAAATACGAGATACGCTCTGGAAATATGAAAAGGTGGAGGACCAGAGAAAGGCCGCCCTGGAATTCGCAAAGAAACTTATTGAAAACGTGGCCCAGTGGGTGGATGGCCTTTATATAATCAGTCCCCTTAACAAATGGGAGATCTCAAGGGACCTGGTTGAAGTGATCAGGACGTCCGGCTGGAAAGGTAGCGGCAAGCTGTTGAAACTTGTCAGGCCTTACTCTCAATGAAACGGGCATCGCGCAATTGCCGGCATGGCCAGAACCTGTAACAAGAATGCGGCCCAGCCATGCACGGACGTCCTTTTCTCCGTGGTGTTAAGGGGTGTGACTACTTTCCGCTGCTGCAGCTTGATCCGCAGGCCAGGCAGCCCCCGGAAAAGAGTTTCTTTTTCACCCAGCCCATGGCGTAACGCAGGAGTTCCTCTTCGTCTTCAGAGATCCTTTTTATTACCTCCTCGGACTCCATGTATCTCTCAACGTTTGGCCCCTCCAGAAAGGATTGCCTGAAGCCATCTATGTCATAGCAGCCAAGATAGAATATATCTATCTGGTCGGCATGAAGACTCCCCAAGCCTGCCTCCTGCTTGGCCTGCAAAAGTTCTCCGAAGTAGTCATTCATTTTGTTGTAGGCCGAGATGCCTTCATGATCTTTCCACTCCCTGACGGACCATTCCCTGCCATCCCTGAAGCCTTGGCAGTCTGGCTCACGAACTATGTAGTAGAATTCATCCACCCCTTCCCTATCCTTGCTCCTGTAGGCCAGCCGGGCCAGGGGATAGGTTCTGCAGGCACCGGGCCTGTCCTCGTATACCGCGCATCCCTTCTCCTCTTCAAGAAAGGGGCACTTGAGGTAAGGCCCATCCATTTTAAGCATGACCACCGGCAGGCCGGACTCCTGCCCAACATGAACGCTGGTATATCGTTTGAGGAAATCACCTGACTTCATGCCAAGCCTGTTCTTAAGCCTCAATATGTCATAGGGCATGAGGACTAGGTTCAGGTCATGGCAACAGTTGGTGAAACATTTCTTGTCAGGGGTACATGAAAAGCAGAACTTGTCATCATCCTTCAACTGCTTTGAATCATCTATATATGCCTCTGGTCCTTTATCCATAAAACTCTTCTCCTTCTTTCAGGAATAGGTTGAATTTTTACACCAAATGTACTGCTGTAGCGAAAAATCCATTCACCCGCTAAATATAATCCCATATGAATCGGTTGCCTACTGATTTACAGGACTTCCCGCCTAAACCAGTTCACTTAATACATAGTTGGCTATCCGCCTTCCACGATCAGAAAGAAACAGTCTTCCTCCGTCTACCTTCAGCAGGCCGGAATCCACTAGCCTTGAAAGGGTTTCTCCATAGTAGTCAAGGGGATCAATGCCCCATTTCTTTTTCAGCTCACAAAGCACAAGACCTTTTTTAAGCCTCAATCCGAGTATGACCGATTCCCTGAAGCGTCCTTCCGGATCGAGTTCCTCGGTTTCATCCACGGCTGAACCATGCTTTTGTACATGCCTGATGTAATCAGGGACATGGTCCATGTTCTTGTATCTTACCGGAGGAACGAACGACACCGCCGATGCCCCCAGGCCCAGGTATGGGCCGTTGGCCCAATAATTCAAGTTGTGTCTGCACTCTTTACCAGGCAGGGCGAAATTGGAGATCTCATACTGACGATAACCTTCACTGGCCAGATATCCTTCCGTAAGGTCAGTAAGCTCCAGGATGAGATCCTCATCAGGAAGAAACAGTTCTTCATTCTTCACCATTTCATAAAAGGGGGTATTTTCCTCAACACTGAGCTCATAACATGAGATGTGGTCAGGTCCCAATGAGATCACCATCTCAAGTGTTGATTCCCATTCAGAAACCGTCTGGCCTGGCCAGCCATAGATGAGATCCACACTCACAAGGGGAAAACCCTGCCGCCTTGCAGCCTCGTAGGCCTCCACTGCCTGGGAAACGGTATGTGGTCTTCCCAGTCGCAAGAGCCCATCTTCGGACATGGCCTGAAAACCTATGCTCAACCGGTTAACGCCACACCTCGCAATGGCTTCAAGCCACTCATGCGACATGCTTTCCGGATTGGCCTCCACTGTTATCTCCACTTCTCCTGTGTCCCATGTAAACACGTCAAACGCCTTTTGAATCAGACGCTCAAGGTAAATGGCAGGGGCCACACTGGGGGTGCCGCCGCCTATGTAGATGGTATCGAAACAAAGACTGGGCATCCCCTTTGTCTGGCCAGAACATTCCATCTCCTTCAAAAGGGCGGAAAAATAGCGCTTCATGACCTCTTCGTCCCAGGGACCGGAGACGAAGTCACAGTAAAAACATTTCCGCCTGCAAAATGGAACGTGAATATAAAGACCGGCCATCAATGACCAATGGGGCAAATACTGTTCTGAATAAGATCGGCGTACAGGCCTTTTGTAGGATCAAACTCGTCTGGGAACTGCAATGTCAGGAAATCAAACAATTTTTTTCGGATTTCCAGGGCAGTCGACGCATCCAGCAGCTCCCGCACCAGCCTGCTGCATTCTTCCTGGGAAACCTGGCGTATCATACGCTTTATCCTGGGTATGCCCATGGCATTCATGCTCAGTTCATCAAGGCCCAGGCCAACCAGAATGGGCACATACATCGGTTCACCGGCCATCTCGCCGCACATGGCAACCTCTATGCCCCCATCGTGGGCAGCCTCGATGGTCCTGTTTATCATCCTGAGAATACCTGGATGAAGCGGTTCGTAGAGGTGGGCGACGTACTCATTCACCCTGTCTATGGCCAGCGAATACTGAATGAGATCATTTGTGCCTATGCTGAAAAAGTCCACTTCCTTGGCCAAAAGATCGGCCACGACTACTGCCGTGGGGACCTCGATCATGATGCCCACCTTGATCTCTTCATCAAAGGGAATTTGCTCTTTACGAAGTTCCTCTTTTATCGTCTCAAGGTATTCCTTTACCTGCAGAATCTCGATGACCCCCGAAATCAGGGGAATAAGTATCCTCACCTCTCCATAGTGACTGGCCCTCAATATGGCCCTTAGCTGGGTACGAAACAGGTCCAGTTCCTTTAGACAAAGGCGAACCGCCCTGAGACCAAGGGCAGGATTGATCTCTTCCCCAAGGGATATGGACGACACAAACTTGTCCCCGCCAATATCCAGTGTCCTGATGGTTACCGGATAGGGAGACAGCCTTTCAACCACGTCTTTATAGGCGGAAAAGAGCATTTCCTCGGATGGAAGCTCTTTTTGCCGCAGATAGAGAAATTCCGTGCGGAACAACCCGACCCCTTCGGCTCCATTGGATATGACCGAAGGAATCTCTTCGAGAAGTTCTATATTGGCCTTGACCTTGACCCTGAAACCATCCTGGGACTCTGCCGGCAGATGGCTGTTGTGGATGATGTCAAGGCGATACTTGCTGTAACTTTCCTGTTTTTCCTGATAGTGCCGCAGCACCTCCTCATCCGGATCAACGATAACCTCTCCGCAAAGTCCGTCCGCGATAAGGATAGAACCAGAAAGTATGGTGGAAGTGGCATTTTCCAGGCCGACTATGGCCGGAATTCCGATGGACCTTGCGAGTATGGCGGTATGAGAGGTCCTGCTTCCCATGTCGGTGACAAAGGCAAGAATCTTGTCCGGGTTCATCTGAACGGTATCGGCCGGGGAAAGATCCTTTGCGACCAGGATCACAGGCTCTTCAAGGGCAGTCAGATCAAGCGCAGGACCGCCGGCCAGGATACCCTGCACCCGCTGGACCACATATTCGACATCTGCTATCCGTTCCCGGATATACTGTTCCTTGATCTGGCCGAAAAGCTTTTTTACATATTGAAAGGAGTTTCTAAGTGCCCATTCCGCATTTATCTTTTCTTCCTCGATGGACTTAAGAGTCCGGTCATAGACCATGCGGTCCTTGAGCATGAGAAGATGGGACTTCAATATGGAAGCGTGTTCCTTGAGCTCCCCTGGTATTTCCGCAATCAGACGGCTGAGCTGTTCTTCCGCCTCGGAAACCGCATTTATGAACCTCTCCTTTTCCTTCTCGATCTCATGATCATCAAGATGCCGCCTAATTATCTTGACCTTGTCATGATCAAACAAAAAGGCCTGGCCTATGGCCACCCCAGGAGAGGCTCCAATGCCCTGCAAGATAGTCAAATTATTTTTAAGCTTGATTATAGACATCAATCAATTTCACCGAATCGGCTCTCCACCAAGGCTTTGAGTGCTTTTACCGCCTCTTCAGCATCCGGACCTTCTGCCCTCACAGTCAAAACGCTTCCCTGAGGGCAAGCAAGTGTCAAAACTTCAAGGATACTCTTTCCATCCACCTCTTCTCCATCCTTGATGAGCCAAATATCTGATTTAAACCCACTGGCCAGTTTGGCAAATCTTGAAGCCGGCCGAGCGTGTAGCCCAAGCCTGTTCAGTATCGTTATATCAGTTTCCAATGTCATTAAAATTACGCGCTTAAAAACATCGTTATTAATATAATAAAACCACAAGCGGGTTTCCATGCAGTTAACTTCAAGCGATCTGCAGTTGTCAAGTTGCTTGTCTATCAGAATCCCAATGATTAGCGTCTTGACAGTATGCAAAAAGAACAATTCCAGGGATCATCGATCCTTTGGTTACGTCAGGTGACTGGTATTAAAGGCCTTATTACAAGATCTGATTACACGTTTTAGGATAAAAGCCATTGTCCCATATAGTCAACCCTATTGTTCCAAATGCAACTAACAGAATTTTTGATAGGCACCTTATGCGATTCCACTATTAACCTATGGACGGACTGGACTAAATTTACCATAAAATACAAGCTATTGTGTTATAAAGCATGGGCATGAGGTCGATAATATGAACAGATTGTGTATAACTTAACTAATATTTGCCATTTTGTCAATTTTTTGTACTTTAATAATTCATACAACAATTGCATTTAACCGATTCTGGCCAGGACCGGCATCCTTGGACAAAGGGCGCCTCTAATTGCCACATTTGTACCGGGGTAGTTTGCAACCCTTGACTTACAAGCAGTAAATTCAGTATGTTTCTTGAGAAACTGTTTTAAGTACACCTTTTTTGTTCATTGAAATAAGCAGCGGGCCGAAAGCTGCTTTTCATGAGATGGGTTTCTAATCAGTCATACCGTGAGGAAGGGGGAGATTCTATGGATGTCAGCACAATCAGAAACATTGCCTTGGTTGCACAAAATGGAAGCGGAAAAACTTCGCTTGCAGAGGCCATGCTTTTTACTGCTAAGGCAACTTCCCGCCTTGGCAAAGTAGATGAAGGCACTTCAGTGCTCGATTTCGAGCCTGAAGAAGTCAAGCGCCACATCTCGATAAGCACGGCTTTTCACCACATGAGTTGGAAAAAGACGAAGATTTACATAATGGATACCCCGGGTGATGACAATTTTGTTGCCGAGGCAAAAATGTCGCTCAGGGCAGCGGACAATGCGTTGTTTTTGATTGATGCTGTCGATCCGGTAAAGCCCCAGACCCAGAAGATATGGTCCATGGTCAGGGATTCAGGGGTCCCGGTAATTATGTGTGTCAATAAAATGGACAAGGAACGGGCTGATTTCCACAAGGCCATGAACGCCGTAAAAGAGGCTTTCGATGTAAGGCTGGTGCCGGTGACTATCCCAATCGGGGCTGCTGAAAATTTTAGCGGGATAGTCGACCTGATACACATGAAGGCCTACACCTTTTCAGACGACAGCGGCAAGGGCCAGCCAACGGACATTCCGGCAGATCTTGCGGACATGGCCGAAGAACTCAGGAGCAACCTCATAGAATACGCAGCAGAATCTGATGATGAACTTCTGGAGAAATTCTTCGAGGGAGCAGAGCTTACCCCTGACGAGATCGCCAAGGGACTGAAAAAAGGCATCGCTGCAGGGGGCTTCATCCCGTTGTGCTGCAGTGCCGCGGTAAAAAACATTGGCTCATCACAGCTTCTGGACCTTATTGTGAACTTTCTGCCCTCACCAGCTGACAAGGGGGCGGTAACAGGCACAAATCCTTCCTCCGGTGAGACTGAGACAAGGCAACCCGCTGCAGATGCACCGGTATCCGGTCTCATCTTCAAGACACTCACTGATCCCTATGCGGGCCGTCTTTCCATCTTAAGGGTCTATTCCGGCACACTGAAGGCGGACAGCACCCTTTACAACCCGGGAAAAGAGGTCAAGGAGCGTTATGGCCACATATTTATATTGGAAGGCAAGGAACAGAAGCCGGTTGATGAAGCTGGCCCAGGAGAGATAGTCGCCATTGCCAAACTCAAAGAGTCGGTGACCGGCGACACCCTTTGTGACCCGGACCATCCCATAATCTATCCGTTTGTCGACATCCCAGGCGGGGTTCTCACATACGCCCTAAAGCCTAAAACCAGGGGAGATGAAGAAAAAATTACCCAGGCCCTGACAAAATTGAGGGAAGAGGATCCAACCCTTGAAGTACGAAGGGACCCGCAGACCAATGAGCTTCTTATTTCCGGCCAGGGGCAGGTGCATATCGACGCTACCCTTGAAAAACTGGACCGCAAATTCGGAGTCCAGGTAGATCTCACCCTTCCCAAGATTCCTTACAGGGAGACCATCAAGGCCACGAAAAAGGGCGTCATTTACAGGCACAAGAAACAGACAGGTGGCGCAGGGCAGTTTGCCGAGGTCCATTTCGACATTTCCCCGCTTCCCAGGGGAGAGGGTTTTGAATTTGAGGAAGCCCTTGTGGGTATGAATGTTCCAAGGAACTTTGTGCCTGCGGTGGAAAAAGGATTGCACGAAGCCAGTCAAAAGGGCCCCTTGGCTGGTTTTCCGGTTGTGGACGTGAAAGTGAGGTTTTATGATGGCAAGTCCCATGAAGTCGATTCCTCCGAGATGGCCTTCAAGATAGCTGCCATCCAGTGCTTCAAAAAGGGTATCCTGGAGGCAAAGCCGATACTGCTGGAGCCTATCATGAAACTCACCATAATCGTGCCGGATGAAAACGTAGGAGATGTCATCGGCGACCTCAATTCAAAGCGTGGCAAGGTTATGGGCATGGAGCCTGGAAACAGCGGCCAGGTCATAGAGGCCCTCGTGCCCCTTGCGGAAGTGCAAAGATATGTAATAGATCTTAACTCCATGACTGCGGGAAGGGGAACCTTCACCATGGAGCCGTCCCATTACGAAGAGGTGCCTCCTAACCTTGCGGAAAAGATCATAGCCGAGCATAAGGAATAGTAAGGAATAGAATAGTTATTAGTTGAAGCGGAGAAACGATGTTCAGGGCGGGAGTATTGACCATCAGTGACAGCTCATCCAGAGGGGAACGGACAGATGAAAGCGGACCAACCTTGAGCCGAATATTGAGATCTTCAGGATTCGAAGTCTCGGTTGAACACATTGTCCCTGACGACAGGGAAAAAATCCAACAGACCCTGATAGCCTGGTCAGAAGACCCTTCCATAGACTTCATCATCACCACAGGTGGAACAGGCCTGAGTCCCAGGGATGTTACACCCGAGGCAACCAAGGCGGTTCTTGACAGAGAGATTCCAGGGATCGCCGAGATTCTTCGCATGGAAAGTTACGCCATCACGAAAATGGCGGCTCTTTCAAGGGGCGTGGCCGGAATAAGGGGCGACACAATAATCATAAACCTGCCGGGAAGTCCTAAGGCTGTCACCCAGTGCATGGAGGTCCTTACTCCCATCCTGGACCATGCCATAAAAAAGGCCAAGGGAGACATGACCCCATGTCATCCCATTCAAAATTGAAAAGATAGAGGAACAGGACAAGTATGAAAATTGGAATCGTCGGTCTTCCGTCTTCCGGGAAGACAACCATATTCAACGCGTTGACAGGAAGTTCAGCAGAGACGTCTTCATATCAGGGCGCGAAAAAAGATCCCAACCTTGCCATTGTCAAGGTGCCGGACAGCCGTCTTCAGAAACTTTCCGGGCTGTATAACCCGAAAAAGACCACCCCTGCCCAGGTCCATTACGTGGACCTCGGGGGCACGGTGTCTGCAAAGGAGGAAAGCGGGTCGGCCCTGGATGAAATGCTCAACCTGTTGCGCCCAGTAGATGCGCTTATCCATGTGGTCAGAAACTTCGACTATGCCGGCATTCCGCCAACTCCCCAGGAAGATTTCGAAAATCTGGAATCGGAACTGGTATTCACTGATTTCTTCATTGTTGAAAGACGGGTGGAACGCCTGGAAAAAGAGGTGAAAAAGGGTAAAAAAGGCGACCCTAGGGAACTTGAGCTATTAAAAGAGGCAAAGGACATCCTTGAACGGGGTGAGGCATTGAGGAATTATCCTGATCTTGCCCACGCCCCCGAGCTGAGGGGTTATGCCTTTTTATCCGGCAAACCTTGCATCGTGGTATTAAACAGCGGTGATGACACAGAGCCGGAATCCACAAACCTGAAGCTTCCCAGTGATATTCCTTTCATTGAGATCAAGGGTAGACTCGAGATGGAAATATCTCAACTGGATGAGGAGGAACAGGAAGTCTTCAGACAGGACCTTGGAATCGAGGAACCAGCCACTTACCAGCTCATAAGGGAATCCTACCAGTTGCTGGGCCTTATATCCTTTTTCACCGTGGGGCCAGATGAAGTACGCGCCTGGACGATCAAAAACGGCACTCCTGCGCAAAAGGCAGCCGGTGCCATTCACTCAGACATCGAAAAGGGCTTCATCAGGGCGGAAGTAGTCTCATACGATGACCTGATGGAGTGTTCCAATTACGGAGCCGCACAAAAGGCTGGCAAAGTGAGACTGGAAGGCAAAGATTACATCGTAAAGGACGGAGACATAATAAACTTCAGATTCAACGTCTAACATCCCCTCTTTTATCAAACATGCCCTGCAGTATCTGTTTCTTTTATTCCTGTTCCCCTGGACAGCCGGGCCACGGCCACCCGGTTCCGGCCTTCGCTTTTGGCATGGTAGAGGGCGGCATCGGCAGCCCGGACAACCGCCTCACCAGTGGAGCCGTGCTCCGGCATGGCAGCAACTCCCAGGGAAATTGTTATATTGCGCAACACCTGTTCATCATATAGCACCCTGAACTCGTTTTCCACCAGCGTCCGTAGTTTTTCGGCCCGCTGAACCGCATCCTTCAGGAATGCTCCCGGCATGATGATAATGAATTCCTCTCCGCCGTAGCGGCAGACGATGTCTTCCTTGCGGCAATGATTTGCAAGCAAACGGCCCAACGCTTGAAGAACCGCGTCCCCTGCATCATGGCCGTAGGTATCATTTATTTTCTTGAAATGGTCTATGTCCACCATGATAACCGTCAAGGGAAGCTTGTGCCGTTTGGCGCGGCTTACCTCTTTTGTAAGCGCCTCCTCCATGTAACGCCTGTTGAGCAGGCCGGTAAGAGGATCACGAATGGATTGCCGGTGCAGGGTATCCCGCAAATCGATATTCGCCAGGGAAAGAGAGAGCTGTTTCGTCAGGGTCAGTGTCAGCTGCCGAAGAAATTCGAGTTGGCCTTGCCGTTCGTCCTCTGGCAGTGAACGCAGATCCGGATCAAATTGCAGGTTCAGCATCCCCACCACCTTGCCGCGTCCAATCATGGGAACGCACATGTAACCGTACTCAGGCGGGCTACTGAAATGGTGGCACCCAAGTTCCTGTCCAGAGTCTTCTTGCAAATAAATCTTACCCCGCCGTAACGCCCAGCAGCTGCACTGTTCGAATACCGGTAGCCCAAGGAACGGACTGCCCCAGGTTGCGACCGCCTTTGTCATTCCTGCGCTATTGCAAATATTTAGAGAACCTGGGCTGTCCGGGAATATTTCCTGCGCGTATCGGGCAATAACTTCATAGACCTCGTCAGTCGTGTTGCTGGCTTGTAGGAACTCGATCATCTCGTTGAGGAGCCGGCTTCGGCGGTTATAGGTTTCCAGTCTTTTTACCGTGGATGCAAGCTGTCTGCTGTTCAGGACGATCTGTTCCTGGATCTGCTTCCTGATCGCCTGGGTTCGCGCCAGCCACCAGGAACCCATCGCCAAAAAGACGAGTAGGACCCCATACAGGGTGAGGTATCTCTTCCGGATTCCGTTTATCTCGCTAGCCAGTTTCGTTGCGGGAATATAGGAAACGATCTTCCAGTAACGATCCTTTTCACCTAGGATCTTCCGGCGGCCAGGCACGGATTGAGACCCTACGGGCTGCTTACTCAGATATGCCTCCGCAGAGGGATAAATGGTGGTGAAGGTAAACAGGCCGTGCTCATTGAGAAACTGTCCGGCGTCGCTGGCCGATATCCGCTGCCACGCGTCAGAAAAAAGTTTTTCCATCCTCCATTCTTTGTCATCCTGATACATGAAGGCCCAGTTCTTGGCTGGGCTGATTGCCCCGATGAGCCAGTAGCCTTCTTTGTTAAGCAGCATAATATTTCCCGACGAAAGGACATGCCCTCTTTTAAGATGGTTGATCAGTATTTCCCCTTGATAGTTGAGGATAAGGATGCCAATTTTCTGCCCGCTCATGTTGAATATGGGGGTGGCATAGCGGATCATCGGTTTAATCGGCTCTTCTATCCGGCCTCTTTCAACATTCAGATCAAAGGGGGAGATATAGACCTCTCCTTTGTTCAGATTAAAAGCGGCTTTAAAATAATAGCGGTTCTTCTTGAGCTGGAGTTGTTCATCAGGGACCAGATATGGCAATCCATCGCCCCAGTTGACCCTCACCTTTTCCATACCCCTGCTGTCGATGAGGCGTATCTGGTCATAGATCTTCCTATGTTGCGCGAACGCAACAAGCATATCTTTATCCTTACAATCAAACACGTCTGTGCCGGGCTGCCCATATAACCCGTGCTGCTCAAGGTGTCCGGCCAAGAACATCAGATCAGCTATAGTGTCTGCTAAGTCGTCACTTATCACTTGATGATCCAGTGTTATCTGATTAGTTTCCTTGACCTCAAGCACCCTTTTCCAGGCCCGGTGTTCCAGAATATACATACCGGCTATGACAGCGGCCAGAATCATGGCGAGCGGCAGAAAAATGAGTATGAAAGTCCTTGTCAAGGTGGACTTGTGTAAATGTGGTCTGTCCCGCTGCATTTGGTATATTCTGCCCAAAATCGCCGTCCCCATGCTGTCTTCTGGATTAGCTAGTCGATAGTGTGGTAAAAATTAATGAACGCTTCATACTAGGAGGTGAATAATAGTGACTACTTGAACATCTGAGAAAAATATCTGTCCCATGCATTAAGAAAGTTTAAGATAATCTCCCTCTCCCCTTTGATCAACCCCACTTGCTCAATTGCCTGTATTCCTCAATTTTAGGGCACCTATATTCAAACTTCAAACCCACGTTATGCGCCTGGGTTATGATTTTTCACTGAAATCATCTCTTCCAGATCCTGTTTCATCAAATCTGCTACCCTTTTACTTGGCGTCTTCTCTATGGCTTCAACTAATTTCAATGCTTTTTTATGCCATTTTTCATTTACGTGAGGACATGAGAATACATCTCTGTAGCTGTATACTTTTGCCATCGCAGCTGCAAAACCTACTGGTCCATAAGCATTACGCCTTATCTCACATTTCGTGCTCGTAACCAATTAGCATTCAAATCCTCCTACTGTTTTTTGCATAATGGCAAATAAACTCTTTTGCTTGTGGATAACAGTGCCATTCAGCCTTTCTCCCCTAAAGCACATAAAATTCCTCATCGGGGTCAATAAATGAACCAAGACCTATGATTTCGGTCTTGGCCAGACACTTGGCGCACAACGGAATATACTTGACGCCATCCACCTCCGGCTCTATTACGGATGCGATCCTTTTTCGAAGTTGGTCAAAACCCTGTGGGGTGACCTCTATCTCGAACTTCGACTCCTGAACCCGTACTCCGTAGTCTTTGAGGACCTTGGCCACCCTGTTGAGCCGCTTCTGGTCTGCTATGTCGTATACTGCCAGCATTCGTTGCTTCATCATATGACTACCCAATCAAGCTGACTGAATTTCAGTCCCCTGCCCTGGATCACCGCCTTATTCATGCACCTGGCACAGACCCTGTATATCCTGACCGAGTCCTTTTCCAGGTCGAGGTTTTGCTTGCAGTAAAGCCTTATTCGCCTGATCTCGTGGCGGTCAAGACGGCATTCGTAGACCGATTTTTGCGACATCACACCCATTTCCTTCAGAAATTTCCTGAAACGGTTTCGCCTTTTATCGTCTGAAATATCGTATGTAATAACCGTGTTCATTCCTGAGCCAGCACTTCAATCAGGTATGTCCATCTCCCAAATCGCAAAACCAGGGCCTGTCATTTCAATACCAGAGCCCTGTAACCGCCTGCCTCTCCTTCTATTGCCTTTCGATACTGACGGGCCTGGGCAACAATGGCTTCGCCATAGGAAATCTTCCTGTCATAGGGTTCATAATAGATTTCCGTGGTCAGTTTCCGCTCAAAATTTTCCATGACCCGCCTGAACGCCTCTTTTGTCAGGCGTACCGGAGGCTTGCCGTCGCCACCTTCCAGCACATCACCCTCAGGGCAGGACATCTTCTGCGGCGGAACATCAAAAATCTCCTGTGCAGCAGTGTCGGCCATAACTCCATACGGATCAAGGGTGACATCAGGCTGTTCCGTCTCTTGGTTTTCATTGGCCCTGTCGAAAGCAGCCATTTTTTCAACAATGAAGTCCTTTTGTTGCAAAATTTTCAAGTTAAAAAGTGAAAGCGCGAGAGTGTCTGCGATTATAACCCTGAACTCTTCCATGAGGTCCATAACCAGCGCGTACCTGCCATAATCAGGAGAATGGAGGAACGCAGGATAAGGATCGAGATTTGCAATGCGAATAGCAGCATAGACCCTGTTGAACAAAAGGGTATAGAGGAGAGAAAGTACCGCATTAACCGGATCGGTTGGCGGACGCCTCACTCTGCGCCTGAAACCGAAATCATTGATAAGGCCTTTATGAAGACACCCGAAGTAGACGGCACTTCCCTTACCCTCATATCCCCTCAGAGATTCTATTGAATCCGCCTTGTCTATTGAAGAAAATAGCACCTTGATATCATTGGCGTTTCGGGCTAATTCCGGCAGTTTCTTCGTACGCTTTATCCTCATTAGAAGCGTCATCATACTGGTGAGTTTCCCACGCACGATCTCGCGGCAGAAGTCGATGCCGAACTGTTTGTCATCAAGGCGAAGAAACTGTTTTTTTCTCAGAAAGAAGTTCTTGGATTCATTTGAAAAGTATCGACCTAAATATCTACCGTCCCTTGTAAGGAATACGGTATCAACATTATGACGAAGAAGAAGTCTCCTCGCAGGAGGTGTGATGGTCACATTGCCGAAGACCAGGATCTGCTCAATCTTTTCCACAAAAAGTGTGTGATAGGTGTCATTGTCTTTTTTTACAAGGAGATGCTGACTTTCTCGAACGACCCTGGCGCCCTGAGTAGTCAGATATATTCTCATTCGTTGATCCACCCCCTCAGTATTTCCGGCAGTCTTAATACCTTTTCTCCATCTACGACCTTGATCTTGTTTTCAGAAGCCCTTGCTAGGCTATAGGGTGAGAGTTTCCTGGCGGATACAAGCATTGCCTTTCCAAAAAGGCCGCCGGTATCATCCGCAAGGGAGTCAAGCTCGTAGACTGCTTCCTTTCCCTTTGTTCCGCTTCCATTCGTCCTCACATCCATGTTGCTTGTTTTACAGGAAATAATGTGAAGACGATTCCTCCAGGTAAACAATACGTCAAACTCATTGGTAACATCCATGCCTGTCGTTCTGTCTTTGGCCCACTCTACGCAAACATTTATCATTGCGTTAAGCCCTTTGAGGTTTAACCCCCTGACAGCCCGGTAAACATATTCTTCCAGCCAGCCTCCATGACAAAAGAACTTTTTATCTTCGTCCGGGATATACAGATATTCCCCACTACATGTAGCTGCATCACACTTTTCAAGAATGGTGCATAACCGATCAGCCCGGTCTCCAAGCTCTCTGACAGGTATCACCGCGTAACCGTTTCTGTCATTCCAGTACTTGTCTATCGCATGGTTAAACCTTCCAAGCAGGCCCTCGTTGTTTACCAAAAAACTGCAAAGCTCCTGCAGGCAAACGCACCTCTGGTCAAATAAAGGAGAGGGTATGCCCTTGTTGGTCATCTTTTTACCGTAGCAGGCCAGGTATTCCCTTACCCCTATGAAATTTTCAGAAAGGGGCGTTTCCCGTAAATGATCTCCAAGCTCAAGCAGGCGGTCATTGTAGGTGTCCTGGTAAATGATCCGGTGATCTGCGAAATAAAACTCCTGAAACGCGGCAAGGGCCGCAATTTTGGTGCCACCGGTAACATTTAGGGTGAGCCTGGCCTGGCCAGAAAATCTCTTGATGACCTGCTTTATCACCCCGGATACCTGAAAAAAATCATAGGCCGATATTTTTTGAATTTCAGATTTGATTCCCCGTGGCCGCAGGATATCCGCAAGCCACTCGGCCCGGTTAACGGTGGCATCTGTGGCTAGGAGTACGGCCATTGAAGGCTTTTCATACAATAGCGGAATAAGATTCGGGATGAGTTGTTCGGAAATCAGGCAGACATGAACATGTACCATCGTCTCCATCCTTCTTTAATTTCGTAGCCCTTAGACAAGGGAAACTAGACAAGGGAAAAAACTTTAAACAGACGCTTTTTTACACAGTGTCGTCCATAGTAAAGTTCATCATGCCTAACATGTCAGATTCGGCCAAAATCGTATTTTTACTCAGACTCCGTACCGTCTGAACTGAACGTGTGCAAACCTGCGCCTCATTTCAACTACACCATCTCCAACTTCGACCTCTTTGGCTTCACGACGTGTGGTGGCATAAACAGGTATCAGATTTAACTTAAAGGCATAATTCACCATAAGCCACGTCGCACCATAATCTCCCTGCACCAAAACGTAATCACCACTGCTTGATACCCTGCTCAACCACTCTTTAAAGGGTGTAAGCCAATCTGAAAGTCCTTCCAGATAAGGCGGTACGTCAGCCCAAAGCACACTGAGTTCCTGTGGTGGCAAAACGACTGATTTCACCGATAAATTTTTCTCAGCATCCCTGCGTTGATCCTCTGTCAAAGCATGGTTGAACAATACTATCAGCTTATTCATGGTACAAATGGTAAGCCCTTTTCCTTGCAGAATGTTAAATCATTTCCAGCAGTCACTTACTTTACTTACGGTTCAGAAAAATACGGGTCGTAATCCCTTCTCATATCAGGTCAATTCCCTCGACGTGTGGTCAGAGTATAACGAGGCCGGCTACCTCGTCGTAATCCCTTCTCATATCAGGTCAATTCCCTCTTATATCCCATCTATATAG